>CABYGA010000005.1 GCA_902518415.1 uncultured Pelagibacteraceae bacterium
CACATATTGGATTATTGCATCGCGGTACTGAGAAATTAATTGAGCACAAAACTTATTTACAAGCCTTGCCATATTTTGACCGGCTGGATTACGTCGCGCCGATGAACCAAGAACATGCTTTTGCATTAGCAATTGAAAAGTTGCTTGATGTTGAGGTTCCTGAAAGAGGACAATACATAAGAGTTTTATTTTCTGAAATTGGTCGATTACTTAGTCATCTTTTAAATGTAACTACAACAGCCATGGATGTTGGAGCAATGACTCCAATTACTTGGGGTTTTGACGAAAGAGAAAAGCTACTTGATTTTTATGAAGAAGTTTCTGGATCAAGATTTCACGCTGCATATTTTAGAGCGGGTGGAGTTCATCAGGATCTACCAGATGGCTTAACTAATAAGATTTTTGATTTTTGCAATAATTTCCCAAAAGCACTTGATGATATCGAAAGCTTGTTGACTGAAAATCGAATATTTAAACAAAGAAACGTGAATATAGGAAAAGTATCCAAAGAAGATGCTGTTGACAGGGGGTTTAGTGGATTTGTTTTAAGAGCCTGCGGCATTCCATGGGATTTAAGAAAATCTCAACCATATGATTGCTACGACAAACTTGATTTCAAAATACCAGTTGGATCAAACGGTGATTGTTATGATCGTTATCTATGTCAAATTGACGAGATGAGAGAGAGTATTAAGATTATGCTCCAGTGTCTTGATAAAATGCCTACGGGCGAAGTTATAAATCGAGACTCTAAAATTGCAGCTCCAAAAAGAATGGATATGAAGAATTCAATGGAATCTATTATTCATCATTTTAAATTTTTTACAGAAGGTTTTCATGTCCCAGAAGGTGAAATATATACTGCTGTTGAGGCCCCTAAGGGTGAATTTGGGGTTTATCTAATAGCTGATGGAACCAGCCGGCCTTATAGATGCAAAATTAGGGCTCCTGGGTTTGCACATCTTCAAGCTTTTGATCTGTTATCAAAAGGACACTTGCTAGCTGACGTTCCAGCAATACTCGGCTCAATAGCTATTGTTTTTGGAGAGGTGGATAGATGAGCAATCTTAATGACAATTTTTCTTTCAACGAAACAAATGAACGGGAAGCTGAAAAGATACTTGCTAAATATCCCACAGATAGAAAACAAAGTGCAATAATGCCATTATTAGATTTAGCCCAAAGACAAAATGATAATTGGTTGAGCAGAGATGTCGTAGAGTATGTGGCCAACTTTATAGAAATACCTTTTATCAAGGCCTGGGAAGTTGTTACTTTTTACTCAATGTATTACACAAAGTACAACGGCAAATATTTAGTCCAAGTATGTGGAACAACACCATGTTGGCTCAGAGGATCAGACCAAGTTGCTAAAGCATGTAAAGAAATGATTTCACCTGATCAAAATACTTTATCAAAAGATGGTCTTTTTTCATGGATGCAGGTTGAGTGTTTGGGCGCATGCGTCAATGCTCCTTTAGTTCAAATTAATGATGATTACTATGAAGATCTAACATACGACACAACGAAAAATATATTGCAGACATTGATGGACGGCAAAGAAATTAAAGTTGGATCACAAAATGGTCGAACGAGCTCAAAGGCGGTTTCATAATGCTAAAAGAAAAGGATAAAATATTTACAAATCTTTTTGGAGATGAAACGTATAGTTTAAAGAGCGCGCAAAAAAGAGGTGACTGGAATAATACAAAATCATTTATCAAAAAAGGACGCGATTGGATCATTGATGAAATGAAAAAATCTGAGTTAAGAGGGCGCGGCGGCGCTGGCTTTCCAACGGGATTGAAATGGTCTTTCATGCCTAAAGACCCCGCTCTGAATAATTATCTTGTTGTTAATGCTGATGAGTCTGAACCAGGGACTTGTAAAGATCGTGACATGATAAGAAATGAACCTCATAAGCTTATCGAGGGATGTCTGCTGGCTTCTTTCGCCATGAACGCACATACTTGTTATATTTATATAAGAGGTGAATATTTTAATGAAGCTGTTGTTCTTCAGAATGCAATTGATGAGGCTTATGAAGCAGGTTTAGTTGGGAAGAATGCTGCTAATTCTGGTTGGGATTTTGACATATATATTCACCGAGGAGCAGGTGCCTATATATGTGGAGAGGAGACGGCGCTTCTTGAAAGTCTTGAAGGTAAAAAGGGATTTCCTCGACTTAAGCCGCCATTCCCTGCGAATAAGGGCTTATACGGATCTCCAACAACTGTCAATAATGTTGAGACTATTGCTGTAGTCCCAACGATATTAAGAAGAGGAGGAGAATGGTTCTCTTCATTTGGTAGAGAGAAGAATACAGGGACAAAGGTTTTTTGTATCTCAGGACACGTCAACAACCCATGTAATATTGAAGAAGAAATGGGCATACCTCTTCGTGAATTGATAGAAAAACACGCAGGAGGAGTTATTGGGGGATGGGATAATTTAAAAGCGATCATACCTGGAGGATCTTCAGTTCCGCTAATACCAAAAAATATATGTGATAGTGTTTTAATGGACTTTGACTCTCTTACAGAAGTTAAAAGTGGGTTAGGTACTGCAGCTGTTATTGTTATGGATAAAAGTACTGATCTGGTAAAGGCCATATCAAAATTATCTCATTTTTATAAACATGAAAGTTGCGGTCAGTGTACTCCATGTCGTGAAGGCACTGGGTGGTTGTGGAGAATGATGGAAAAAATTGGAGAAGGAAATGCAACTTCTACTGATATCGACAAATTACTTGATGTTACCAAACAAATTGAAGGACACACGATTTGTGCTCTTGGTGATGCAGCGGCATGGCCTATTCAAGGTTTGTTCAGGCACTTTAGAGAAGAAATAGAAGAAAGTTTAACTAAAATCCGAGCTGCATAATGGTTAAGGTCAAAATAAATGGTATAGAAAATGATGTTCAAGAGGGAGTAACAATCCTTCAGGCCTGTGAAGAAGCTGGCCTTGAAATACCTAGATTTTGTTATCATGATCGATTGTCTATAGCTGGCAATTGTCGGATGTGCCTTGTAGACGTTGAAGGTGCTCCAAAACCGGTTGCATCCTGTGCAATGCCAATAAATGAAGGCATGTCTATCCATACAAATACCCAAACAGTTAAAAAAGCTCGAGAAGGAGTTATGGAGTTTCTTCTCATAAACCACCCACTTGACTGTCCGGTTTGTGATCAGGGAGGTGAATGTGACTTACAAGATCAGACAGTTGCATTTGGACCTGAAAACTCAAGATTTAATGAAAATAAAAGATCAGTAGATGAAAAACACATGGGTCCTCTTATTAAAACATACATGACCCGTTGTATACATTGTACGAGATGTATTCGATTTGGGGATGAGGTTGCCGGTGTTAATCAATTGGGTGCGCTTAATAGGGGCGAGAATATGGAGATAACGACTTACCTCGAACAAACACTCGACTCTGAATTATCTGCAAACATTGTGGACCTTTGTCCCGTAGGAGCGTTAACTTCTAAACCTTATCAATTTGAAGCAAGGCCATGGGAGCTAAAAAAAACAGAGTCCATTGATGTAATGGATGCTGTAGGTTCAAATATAAGAGTAGATACGTATGGGTGGAAAGTTAAAAGGATCCTACCAGTTTTAAATGAAGATATTAATGAAGAATGGATCTCTGATAAGACTCGCTATGCTTGCGATGGACTATTAACACAACGCATTGACACACCTTTAATTAAAAATAATGGAAAGTTTGTAGAAAGTGATTGGAATGAGTCACTTTCAAAAGTTACAGAACTATTAAAGTCAAATAATCCTGAAGAAATTGTTTTTTTATTAGGTGACTTTATTGATTTAGAAACTGCATATTTAACAAAAAAATTAGCTGACACATTAAACATAAAGTCAGTTGAATGTCGGCAAGACGGTTGCAAGATTCCCTTCAACCATAGGTCACAATTCTTATTCAACTCAAAGATTAATGGTTTAGATGAAACTGACTGCCTATTAGTAGTTGGTAGCAATGTAAGAGAAGAGGCTCCAATTATAAATGCACGAATTAGAAAACAAGTAATATCAAGAGATTTGCCTGTAGCACTCATTGGAGAAAATTTTGACTTAACATACAAATATGAGCACCTAGGAAATGATGTAAATATTTTAACTGATATTTTGTACGATAAAAATGAATTCTCTAAAAAACTTTTGGAAGCAAAAAAACCAATGCTTATAGTAGGACAATCTTTGTTAAATAGGGATGATTCAATTCAAATTTATTCTCTACTCGAATCCTTCATTGAAAAATTTAATATGACAAACGACGAATGGAACGGGTTTAACGTTCTACAATTAAGTGCCTCTAGAGCAGGATCATTAGAAGTTGGCTGTTACCAGAAAAACAAAAATTTAGACGACATCATAGATGATGCGCACAACAACAAAGTTAGACTGGTTATGTCATTTGGTGCAGACGAAATAAATTACCAACATTTTGAAAATAGTAAGATTATTTACATGGGTACCCATGGTGACAAAGGTGCAAATGCAGCTGATATCATCTTGCCTTCTGCTGCATATACGGAAAAAGATGGCATCTACATCAATACAGAAGGAAGAACTCAATTCGCCAATAAAGCTAGTTATCCCCCTGGAGATGCCAAGGAGGACTGGAAGATAATTAACCAAATTAGCAAAATTATGTCTTTAGACTGGCCTTTCATTGATCAAGGAGATGTAAGATCTGCAATTTTTGATGATTATCCTCATCTTAATGAAAATTTTAATGATCAAACATGTGAATACATAAAACTTTTAGAAAATAAATCAAAAGATGAAATTGAAATTACGCCTAAAGATACAAGAACTGCAAAAGAAAAAAAATCTGACACTTTTAATGAGAATATTAAAGATTTTGAAAATAACTCTGCTCATAAAATATATAATTTACCATGGAAAGATCTCAGTGATCGTCAAAGAGAGTATTTAAGAAAATATAATTATCCAGAAACTTGGTCAGAATTTACTGAACATTATGGGTTCAAGGTAGTTAATGACATTAAAAAGAAAAATAACGTAGTTCTGCTATACGAAGAACAATATGCAAAAAGTTTAGGTAAGGTTTGGGATGATTTATCGTATAACCAAAAGAAATGGGCCTACACAAAGAGAAATAAAAACAACCTGATTGGTTTAGCAGATGATGCCAATTTTACTCCTGAAGGAATTGTGGTCATAAACGATAACCAAGAGGCTTATTACGCAAAGCCAAAAGAAATTTATTTTGAAAATAAAAAATTAATTCCAAGTATAAATGACTTTTACGTTACAGATACCATTTCACGTCACTCAAGTACGATGGCAGAATGTAGTAGGGCAAGAAAAGAAATGAGAAGCTCAATTAAAGAGAAAGCTTCCTAAATATGAATGTATTACAGTCAAATTTTTTTGAATTAATAACAATAATCTTTTATTGTATTTTAATCTTTGTGCCACTTCTTGTGGGCGTCGTTTTAGCCTTATATGCTGATAGAAAAATATGGGCTGCTGTTCAAAAAAGAAGAGGACCTAATGTTGTTGGACCATTTGGATTATTTCAAGTGCCTGCAGATGGATTAAAATTTATATTTAAAGAAATTATTCTCCCTGACAGTGCCGACAAAACTGTTTTTTTAATTGCTCCAATTATTACCCTAGCTTTATCCATTGCTGCGTGGGCTGTAATCCCTGTTCAAGCAGGGGTTGTATTAGCAAATATAAATGTTGGCATATTATATATTTTTGCAATTAGTTCTCTTGGAGTTTATGGAATACTGATGGCCGGCTGGGCTTCAAACAGCAAATACCCTTTTTTTGGTGCATTAAGATCCGCTGCCCAAATGGTATCTTATGAAGTATCAATAGGTTTTGTGATCGTAACAGTTTTAATGTGCGTAGGCTCATTAAACTTGAGTGAAATCGTACTTGCTCAAAAAAATATTTGGTTTTTCATACCACTATTTCCGATGTTCATAGTCTTTTTCATTTCTGCGCTAGCTGAAACGAATAGGCCTCCATTTGATTTGCCTGAAGCTGAGTCAGAGCTAGTTGCAGGTTATCAAACTGAATATTCGGGAATGCCTTTTGTTCTATTTTTATTTGGTGAATATATAAATATTTTATTAATGTGTGCCATGACAACTATTCTCTTCTTAGGTGGATGGTTGCCTCCCATTGATGTATATCCATTAAATGCTATACCTGGATTTGTGTGGTTCATTCTCAAAGTAACACTAGTTTTTTATATGTTTGCTATGGTTAAAGCGTTTGTCCCTCGATATCGATATGATCAGCTAATGCGATTAGGTTGGAAAGTATTCCTTCCTTTATCATTACTTGCTGTAGTACTCACATCGTCAATATTATTCTTTTTTAAACTTGCTCCAGGTATGTCATGAGATTTTTAAATTTTATAAAATCATTTCTATTAATTGATTTCATTAAAGCTTACTTACTAGCTCAGAAATATTTTTTTAAGAAGAAAGCAACGATTAACTATCCCTTTGAAAAAGGAAAACTTAGTCCACGCTTTAGAGGCGAACATGCTCTTAGACGCTATCCAAGCGGAGAAGAAAGGTGCATTGGATGTAAGCTATGTGAGGCAGTATGTCCAGCTCAGGCAATTACAATTGAAACTGAGCCAAGAGATGATGGAACAAGAAGAACCACAAGATATGATATTGATATGGTTAAATGTATCTATTGTGGTTTATGTGAGGAGTCGTGTCCTGTTGATGCAATAGTTCAGGGGCCAAATTTTGAATTCACGACAGAAACTAGAAAAGAACTTTACTATACTAAAGATAAACTTTTAGAAAATGGTGATAGGTGGGAAACAGTAATCGCTGAAAATTTAGAAGCTGACGCTAAATACAGGTAAATTTCATGTCAATTTCACTACTTACCTTTTATCTTTTTTCCGCAATTCTCCTGCTCTCATCTTTAATGGTAATTTCAACAAAAAATCCTGTTCATTCTGTTTTATTTTTAATTTTAGCTTTTCTTAATGCTGCTGGAATATTTGTTATTCTTCATGCAGAATTTTTAGCCATGATATTAATCATTGTTTATGTTGGTGCTGTAGCTGTCTTATTTTTATTTGTCGTTATGATGCTTGATTTTAAAACATCTCTTGGAAAAGATAATATTCTACAATATATGCCAATAGGTCTCTTAATTGGATTAGTATTTATTGCTGAACTTGTTATTGTATTAATCAACACGCGTTTAGATTTATCCAATATTCAAATATTATCTAACCCATTGGATAATTTCTCAGACCAATCTAATACTGAAGCTATAGGATCAATTCTTTACACTAATTATGTTTTATATTTTCAGTTATCAGGAGTAATTTTACTAGTTGCCATGGTTGGATCAATTGTGTTGACCTTAAGAGATAGAGAAGGCGTTAAACGTCAAATTGTATCAGAGCAAGTTGATAGAGAAGGAAAAATTGAACTTGTAGATGTTAAATCAGGTGAGGGTGTTGATATATAATGATTGAACTTAATCAATTTCTAATTTTATCAGCTTTACTTTTCTCAATAGGTGTTATTGGCATATTCTTGAATCGAAAAAATGTAATTATCATTTTAATGTCAATTGAGATTATTTTATTGGCAGTTAATATTAATTTAGTTTCATTTTCTTATTTTTTAAACGATCTAACAGGCCAGATATTCTCATTGTTTGTATTAACGGTTGCTGCTGCAGAAGCCGCAATTGGATTGGCAATTTTGGTAATCTATAACCGGAATGCAGGTAGCATTGAGATTGAGAAAATAAATACCTTAAAAGGATAATATTATGATTCACAGCATTGTAATTTTACCCTTATTGGGGTTTCTCATTGCGTGCACATTATCTTTTTTTAAAAGAAATGCTTTTATAGATCGTTTAGCTGAGATTATTACGTGTACTTTTATTCTTTTAGCGGCCTTCTTTTCTTTTTATATTTTTATCGATAACATAGGAAACCCTAGTGTTGTTTCTTTAAAATTATTTACATGGATTGAGTCAGGCTCTTTTTCTGCCGATTGGTCTATTTATTTAGACTCTGTAACTAGTGTAATGTTAGTGGTTATCACAAGTGTTTCTGCTTTGGTGCATGTTTATTCAATTGGATACATGTCACATGATGACAGTAAGCCTAGATTTATGGGTTATTTGTCATTGTTTACATTTGCTATGATCATGCTCGTTACAGCAGATAATTTTTTGCAATTATTTTTTGGATGGGAAGGTGTTGGTTTAGCTTCATATTTATTAATTGGCTTTTGGTACAAGAAACCCACAGCAAACGCAGCCGCCATAAAAGCCTTTATAGTCAACCGCGTTGGTGACTTTGGATTGGCACTTGGAATTTTTACAATTTTTATTGTCTTTGGAAGTATTGAGTATGAAAATGTTTTCAAAAGTGCGGCCAAATTTTCAGATACTCAATTTGCTTTTATTGGATATGAGATCCATGCGTTAACACTAATTTGTATCTTTTTATTTATAGGTGCGATGGGAAAATCAGCCCAACTTTTTTTACATACATGGCTGCCTGATGCTATGGAAGGCCCTACACCTGTTTCAGCATTAATACATGCGGCGACTATGGTTACTGCTGGTGTTTTTCTAGTAGTAAGATGTTCACCGCTTTTTGATTTAGCACCAATTGCAATGGATTTTGTCGTAGTTATTGGCGCAAGTACTGCATTTTTTGCAGCAACCATTGGCCTCGTTCAAAACGATATTAAAAGAGTAATTGCTTATTCAACATGCAGTCAGCTCGGTTACATGTTTGTTGCTGCAGGTTTAGGCGCTTACGGGGTAGCAATGTTCCATTTGTTCACTCATGCATTTTTTAAGGCACTTCTTTTCCTTGGAGCAGGCTCAGTTATTCATGCTGTACATGAAGAGCAGGACATTAGAAAAATGGGAGGGATAAGTAATTTTATACCAATCACTCAAGTCATGATGATTATTGGAACCATATCATTAATGGGCTTTCCATTCACTTCTGGCTATTATTCAAAAGACGCTATTATTGAAACAGCATATCTATCAAATTCAAATTTTGCTGATTATGCTTACATTCTACTTACTATTGGAGTTGTAATGACTTCGTTTTATTCATGGCGCTTAATGTTCCTTGTTTTCAATGGAAAAACTAGAATGGCTGAAGAGGATTATAGAAAAGTTCATGAGTCATCATCGATCATGCTTATACCTTTAATGATTCTAGCTATTGGAGCTCTCTTTTTTGGATTTATATTTAAAAGTTACTTTATAGGTTACAACAGTGACGAATTCTGGAATGGATCCATTGTTCTACATCATGAAGATCATCATAATATCCCATTATTAATTTATTACCTTCCAGCAATTTTAGGGGTCGTTGGATTTTTAATTGCTTGGATGATGTATTTACGCAAGTCAAATATTGCTAAAAATATCGCTGAATTAAATAAGCCTTTATACAATTTTTTACTGAACAAATGGTATTTTGATGAACTTTACAACATGGTTCTTGTTAAGCCAGCAATAGGAATTGGTAAATTGTTTTGGAAACTAATTGACGGTTATATTATTGATGGCTTTGGACCAAATGGCCTCGCTTCTTTAGTCAGCCGCATCTCATCAAGAACTAAGCAAATTCAATCTGGATTTATTTATCATTATGCATTTGCAATTCTGATTGGCTTATCTTTGATTATAACACTTATAATTTTTAGGTTTTGATTAATGAATGAATTGCCAATCTTAAGTATTTTAATTTTACTTCCACTAGTTGGGATATTTTTTATGACTTTGATCAGAAATAATAATGATCAAAGTTCAAATAATCTTAAACATACAGCCTTATGGATATCTTTTTTAAATTTTTTAATTTCTCTATACTTGTTATTTTCATTTAATCAGCAAGATGCAGATTTTCAGTTTGAGGAACGATATTTTTGGATTGAATATGGAATATCTTACCATTTAGGCGTTGATGGAATTTCAATCCTATTCATTGTCCTCACAACAATGCTTGTTCCAATTTGTATCTTGGCTAGTTATGACAGTATTAAATTTTCTGTAAAAGAATATTTAATTGCGTTTTTAGCTCTTGAAACATTCATGATAGGCGTCTTTTGTTCCCTTGATCTTGTTTTATTCTATTTATTCTTTGAAGGTGGTTTGATACCCATGTTTCTTATTATTGGCATTTGGGGAGGAGAAAGAAGAGTTTACTCAACATTCAAATTTTTCTTATACACACTTGCTGGTTCAGTTTTTATGTTACTAGCTATCATATATATATTTATTACAGCCGGTACTACAGACGTATCATACTTATTGGATTATAATTTTACACGCAATGAGCAGATTGTATTGTGGCTTGCCTTTTTTGCGTCATTTATGGTTAAAATCCCGATGTGGCCATTTCATACTTGGCTGCCTGATGCCCACGTTGAAGCTCCTACAGCTGGCTCAGTAATATTAGCTGGAGTTTTACTAAAAATGGCAGGATATGGTTTTATTCGTTTCTCAATTGGTTTTTTCCCTGAAGCTTCAGAGCTTTTTGCTCCACTCATCTTTACACTCAGTATTGTAGCTATAATCGTTACTTCGTTGATAGCACTAGTTCAGGAGGATATGAAAAAGTTAATTGCTTATTCCTCTGTTGCGCATATGGGATTTGTAACTTTAGGAATTTTTACGTTTACTGTTCAAGGAATTGAAGGAAGCATCATTCAAATGATAAGTCACGGTATTGTTTCCGCTGCATTATTTTTATGTGTTGGTGTGGTTTATGATCGATTGCATACAAGGGAGATTTCCAGGTATGGTGGATTGGTAAGTAAAATGCCAATGTATGCATTTACATTTATGATTTTCATTTTGGCTAGTCTTGGTTTACCAGGAACAAGCGGTTTCGTTGGAGAATTTTTAGTATTAATCTCAATATTTAGTATAAATACTTATTTTGCTGTATTTGCTACCACTGGCGTTGTATTAGCAGCAACATATTCTCTATGGCTCTATCGTAGAATGATTTTCGGTGCCTTGATTAAAGATGATTTGTCAGAGATGTTAGATTTAACTCGAAGAGAAATAATTATATTCGTTCCACTTATCACTTTAACAATATTTATTGGTATATATCCAAAACCAGTAATAGATATTATAGAGCCATCTGCAAAAAAAATTGTGAATCAAGTAAACGGTAAATTAAATTAATTTAATGGAAAATATTTTACACATAATACCAGAAATCTTTATTTTTTGCTCTGCATTAATATTGCTCATCCTTGGATTATTTATAAAAAATATAAAACTTATTAATAATCTTGCTATTCTATCATTACTCATAGCAGTAGCCCTTGTCATCAATCAACCTTATCAGTCTATATATTTAAATAGTTATGTTATTGATGAGTTCTCGTCTTTATTTAAAATCATGATCTTCATAGGATCGATTGTTACATTAGTGATGTTTGTATCAAGTAGAGAAGACCTGCACATAAATTTATATGAATACCCCATACTAATTCTTTTTTCAACTCTGGGAATGATGGTCATGGTATCCGCAAACGATTTGCTTGCAATGTTTATTGGGCTAGAACTGCAATCACTCAGTCTTTATGTATTAGCCGCTCTTAATAGAAATAGCCTTTTGTCATCAGAGGCTGGTATTAAGTATTTTATATTAGGGGCTCTTTCATCGGGTTTATTATTATTTGGAATTTCCTACATCTATGGTTTTTCAGGAAATACAAACTTTAATTTGATCGCTGTCAATTACAACTCTGAGAGTCTAGGGCTTTTAATTGGCATAGTTTTTGTTTTAGCAGGTCTTGCATTTAAAGTTTCTGCGGTTCCTTTTCATATGTGGACTCCAGATGTATATCAAGGCGCTCCGACACCTATAACCGCTTTCTTTGCTCTCGCACCAAAAATTGCTGCGATGGGCTTATTGGTAAGGTTTTTATTTAATTCTTTTGGAGAGCTGTATTTGGATTGGCAGCAAATAATATTTTTTATTTCAATTGCATCTATGATGCTTGCTGCGTTTGCAGCAATTGCCCAAACAAATATTAAAAGACTAATGGCATACAGTTCAATAGGCCATATAGGTTACGCGTTAATCGGTGTTGCTTGTGTTTCTAGTGAAGGATTAAGGTCACTTTTGATTTATCTTATGATTTACTTGTTCATGAATATATCTGTATTTACAGTTATACTTAGTTTAAAGAGGAATGATGCATACTTTGAAAATATATCTGACCTTTCAGGTATGTATAAAAATCATCCATTTACTACTATCTTAGTTGCGTTAATGATGTTTTCTTTAGCAGGTATACCGCCTTTAGCTGGTTTTTTTGGAAAATTTTATATTTTCGTTGCAGCCTTGGAAAGCAACATGGTGTTTCTTGCGGTCGTGGGAATCATAGCAAGTGTTATTAGTGCTTTCTATTATCTTCGTATTGTAAAGATAATGTATTTTGATGAACCAAAAGAAGAGTTTGATGGTTTGAATATCCGTTCACTTCAAGTTCTGTTCTACCCATCTTCTTTTTTAGTTATTTTGTTTTTTATATATCCTGCACCAATTATACAGCTTTCAGAATATGCTATAAAATCTTTTTATTAATAGACATGTTATCTAAATCAGCAATCATCCATTACGATGTCATTGACAGCACAAACCTTGAAAGCAAGAGACTTATTGATAAAGAAAAAATTTTCTCTCCTACTTGGATTATAGCCGACAAGCAGACTGCAGGTAGAGGACGGGGTAATAAAAAATGGGTATCACAAGAGGGCAATTTACTTGCTTCTTTAGTTTTACCTATTGATTTTCATATAGATAGACTTCCTTTTTTATCATGTATTGTTGCATTATCTTTGCATCAATGTATTTCAAAAGTGATTACGGATAATAAACTTTTAAAAATAAAATGGCCAAATGATATTCTCTTTGACAACGCTAAATTAGCAGGAGTACTAATTGAAAACTTTCTCTCTCAAAGCAAAAACTTTTCAATTATAGGAATAGGTATTAACGTTGCACACCATCCAATTATAGATGGAAAAAACACTACATCCTTAAATGCTATAGTGCAGAAGAATATGAAAACCATGGATTTAATAAAATCTCTGGCAATTATTCTTAGCGAGTATTTAGAAAAATTAATAAATAATTCAGAAGCTCTTTTAATAGATGAATACAAAAGTAAATGCTGGAATTATAATAAGAAAGTAAAATTTATGACAAATAATAAAGTATTAGAAGGAATATTAATTGATATATCAAAAAACTTTGAAATTATTATAAACGCAAATAATAAAAATATTAAATTAAATGCAGGAGAATTGTCATTTGACTATTAATGTGAGAACAATTGTAGATATAGGTAATACAAATATCTTATTTGGAAACATTGTTAAAGGTGAGCTTATTTCCCAAATGAGAATAGAAACATCTGTCATAGTGAATGCTCAAAAAGATAATATTAGTACTGATCTAGTTGAATTAAAAAATTTTTTATCTGATAGCAAATCAGTCATTATTTCTGGTGTAGTGCCAAACGCTCAATATGAATTAACTAATTTTATAAAAAGTATTAGAGATGATTTGAAAATTGTTGAACTGAGAACATCTGACCTTGAAAAGTTTATATCTTTTACTTTAGATAAACCAAGCGAAGTTGGTGATGATAGAATAATCAATGCCATTGCTGCAGTAAAACAATATGAGCCTCCTTTAATTATTGTTGATTTTGGAACCGCAACAACCTTAGATGTAGTAGATAAAAATGGCAGTTATGCGGGAGGGTTGATTTGTCCTGGGGTCAACTTATCCATTAAATCACTCTCTGACGGCACTGCTTTATTGCCACAAATTGATTTTAAAAGACCAGCCCAACTTATCGGTAAAGATACAATTCATGCCATGGAATCAGGTATCTATTGGGGCTATATCAGTCTTATTGAGGGGTTGGTTGATAAGTTAAAAAAGGAAAATGACTGTTTGAATGCAAAAACCATTGCTACAGGCGGTTTATCGAAACTATTTGCAAAAGATTTAAATTGCATTAATTACTTTGAAAATGATCTTACTTTGAACGGCCTGATCATAATAAGCAAAAAAATATATGAGTAAAAATAGCAGACTAGTTTTTCTGCCATTAGGTGGAACTGGAGAAATAGGCATGAACATGAATCTCTATGGTTATGGCAATGAGATTGATGATATGAAATGGTTAATTGTCGATGTAGGCATTACTTTCGGAGACGATACAACTCCTGGGGTTGATGTGATACTTCCAGACCATGAATTCATAAAAGAAAGAAAAGAAAATCTTCAAGGAATAATTATTACTCACGCCCATGAAGACCATGTCGGTGGATTAGCTTATTTATGGCCAGACTTGAAGTGTCCGATATATGCAACTGCATTTACTGCTTCAATTATAAGATTAAAGTTTGAGGAGAGGGGTATAAATATTGAAGATAAATTAAATATAGTCGATCTATCATCTGAAATCCAAATCAAACCATTCGATATTAAATTTCAAACACTGACACACTCTATACCAGAGCCAAATTCCTTATTCATTAAGACAAAATTGGGCACCATTTATCACACTGGTGATTGGAAAATTGATGACAATCCTATTGTCGGAGAGTCAATTGATTTTAATCAATTAAAAGAAAATAGTGAGGAAGTGCTTGCAATGGTTTGCGATTCAACGAATGTATTAACAAGTGGACGTTCGGGTTCAGAATCAACGGTTCGAGGAAATCTTGCGGGTGTTATTAAAAAGTTAAAAAATAGAGTTTTCGTTACTTCTTTCGCTTCAAATGTTGCGCGATTAGAAACAATTGCTGCGGCCGCTAAAGAGTCTGGAAGGTCGCTGGTTGTTTTAGGTCGATCAATGCATAGAATGATATCTGTTGCACGGCAAAACGGAATTTTAAAAGATATAGATGTGATCTTATCTGAAAAGGATGCTGCAAAAAAGAAAAAGCATGAGGTTCTTTACCTATGCACTGGTAGTCAAGGGGAACCAAGAGGTGCAATGATGAGGATATCAAATCAAGATTTCCCACACATTGATATTGATCAAGATGATTGTGTAATTTTTTCATCCAAAATTATTCCTGGCAACGAGAAAAAAATATTTAAACTATTTAATCGCCTTTCTGAACTTGGCGCTGAAGTAATCACCGAATATGATGAAGATATTCATGTTTCAGGGCATCCATGTCTTGATGAAATGGTAGATATGTATGAACATGTAAAGCCAAAAATATCTGTTCCTGTGCATGGAGAGTTTAGACATTTAAAAAGACACTCTTCTCTAGCGAAAGAACTTGGTGTTCAGTTTCCAATGCAAATATCTAATGGCGATATTCTACAGCTCGCACCAGGTTCACCTTACATATATGATCAATGTAAATCTGGAAGGCAGTATCTAGATGGAAACCGACTAGTTAATTATAACAGTAGTCATATTAAAGATAGAAAAAGAATGAGTTATAATGGCGTATTGAATATAACATGTGTTTTAGACAAAAAAATGAATCTTAAAAATGAACCTGTTATTTTTTCTAGCGGCATATTAAGTGATGATGAATATGATAGTGACGAAGTAATAAATATTCTTGAAGAAGAAATTTATAAATTTTTTGATGATAAAAGCAATATATCAAAAAAGGAAAAAAAGATTTACCAGAAACTTGAAACCCTCTCTAGAAACCTGATTTATAAGCACTCTCGCAAAAAACCTTTGACAAATATAAGTATTGTTCATATTTAATTAGAATGATCGGAAAATTAAATCATATAGCAATAGCCGTCCCAAACATCAATGAAGCCGCTGAGCAGTACAGAAGCATCTTTGGGGCAAAGGTATCTGAGCCAGTAGAACAACCTGATCATGGTGTTACTACAATATTTATTGATTTGGGAAATACAAAAATAGAACTCTTACAAGTGCTCGGTGAAGACTCTCCTATTGAAAAGTTTATGGATAAAAATCCTAAAGGGGGAATGCATCATATTTGTTTAGAAGTCGAAGATATTAATCAAGCAGTTGAAAAATTAAATACGCATGAAGTTTCCATTACAGGAACTGGCAAGCCAAGAACTGGCGCCCATGGAAAACCTGTTGTCTTTCTTCATCCAAAAAGTTGCAATGGAACATTAATCGAGCTTGAAGAAGTTTAAAATTGGGCATAACAGGCTCAATTATTATCTTTCTTCTTATTTGGTGGCTTATCTTCTTTTTGTCTCTGCCTATAAACATCAACAATTCAAATAAAAAAATAGCAATTGAGGGTGAGGATCCTGGAGCACCCAATAATCCACAGATATTTAAGAAATTTCTAATCACAACATTTGTTTCAGTAATTATCTGGTTTATCATATACTTTTTTCTAAATAATGATGGTTTTTTGATGTTTATCTTAAAGCTTTTTTATATGAATGAAGTTATCTAAATATTTATTACCTGTTTTAAAAGAAACTCCTTCCGAAGCGGAAATTATTTCTCACACCTTGATGCTGAGATCTGGAATGATTAGTCAGTCTAGTTCAGGTATCTATTCATGGCTACCTATTGGATTAAGAGTTTTGAAAAAGATTGAAAATATTGTGAGAGACGAGCAGAATAATGCAGGTGTAAATGAAATTCTAATGCCAACTATACAACCAGCTGACATTTGGAATGAAAGCGGTCGATACGAAGATTACGGTAAAGAGATGTTAAGAATTAACGATCGTCACGATAGACAGATGCTTTATGGCCCAACCAACGAAGAGCAAGTTACTGATATTTTTAGACGTTCAATAAAGTCCTATAAAGAACTTCCTCAATTACTTTATCACATACAATGGAAATTTAGAGACGAATTAAGACCAAGATTTGGAGTTATGCGAGGTAGAGAATTTTTGATGAAAGATGCTTATTCATTTGATATTGATGAAATGAAATCTGAAGACTCTTACAATAGATTTTTCATATGTTATTTAAAAACTTTTGCACGAATGGGTTTAAAAGCTATCCCAATGGCTGCTGATACTGGGCCCATTGGAGGAGATTTATCACATGAATTTGTTATCCTTTCAAAGACTGGTGAAAGTGACATATATTTTGATCAAAGGATATTACAAGAAGATGAATCTATTAATGAAATTGACTATGAAGGGGATTTAAAAAAACCAGTAGAAAAATTTAAATCTTATTACTCGGTTTCTGACGATAAATATAATGAGTCTGAGTTTAACAAGAATGTAGATAAACAAAATCAAATGCAGTCTAGGGGCATTGAAGTAGGACACATCTTTAGTTTTGGCACAAAGTATTCAACATCAATGAAAGCGAATGTACTTGATTTTGATGGCAAAGAGAAGTCTGTATACATGGGTTCATATGGAATTGGAATATCAAGACTAGTAGGTGCAATTATAGAAACTTCACATGATGAAAAAGGCATAATTTGGCCTGACGTCGTTGCTCCATTTTTATTTGGAATAATAAACCTATCTCCAAAAGACGAAATAGTTTCTAGTAATGCAGAAAAAATTTATAACTATATCTCTGATAAATATGAAACTATTTATGACGATAAAAAAGACAACGCAGGAGTTAAATTTTCTCGTATGGACTTGATCGGTATACCCCATCAAATTATTATTGGGAATAAATCAAAATCAGATAATGAGATTGAATATAAAAATAGAAGGACTGGAAATTCAGAATTTATAAATATCGATAAGATTGATGAATTCATCAAAAGATTTCCATCATATAGTGCCATTTAATTATTTTGAAAGATTCATAGCATTTAGATATCTTGCCCCCCTTAGAAAAGGTGGATTACTGTCAGTCATCTCTTGGCTATCTTTCATAGGTATATGTATTGGTGTTGCAACATTAATAATTGTAATGTCAGTGATGAATGGTTTTCATATCGAGTTAAAAGAAAGAATTATCGGTTTTAATGGACATATATTCATACAAAAAAATGATAAATATTTTGAATATCAAGAAGAGCTCTCAAACGTACCTCTGATTAAATTTATTGACCCCAATATTACACTTCAAGCCCTTATTAGCTCAGATGATAGAACTACAGGAATTGTTTTAAAATCTTTCGTAGAAGAAAATATGAAACAATACTCATTTTCGCAAAGCATCAGTAACAGCGGAGAAATTAATGTTAAAAATAGTGTAATACTTGGATCAGACTTGGCATTAGCATTAAATGTTATTCCTGGTGAGGATGTTAAGGTACTTTCATCTAATATGCTCTCAACACCTTTTGGTCAAATTCCTAAAAGTAAGAGCATGGTTGTCGTGGGAATTTTTACTTCAGGAATGAGCGAGTATGATACTAACTTTGCATATACAGCATTACCAAATATTCAGTCTCTTATAGGAGTTGAAAATTTAGTTTCTACAATTGAAGTTCACCTAAGTGATATTGCTGATTTACAAATCGTAAAAGAAGAAATATCTGAAGTATTTAGTAATAACTACATTATTAGAGATTGGATAGAGCTGAACAGTTCTTTTTGGGAGGTGCTAGCGACTGAACGTGAATTAATGTTCTTTGTGTTATCTTTAATTATTGTCATTGCTGCATTCAATGTGATTACGAGCTTATTTATTCTTGTACAAACAAAATCCAAAGAAATTGCAGTATTAAAAACAATTGGCACTAGTGATATTTCAGTTTTAAGAATCTTTTTAATTGTTGGCTCTACTATAGGTACTTCTGGAACAATACTAGGGACAATTTTGGGAATACTATTCACTATAAACATTGATTCTGTAAGAAACTTTTTAAATAGTACATTTGATTTAAATCTTTTTCCTTCAGAATTCTATTATTTAGACAAAATGCCGACTAATATAGATGTAAATCAAATTGCAATAATAATTTTATTTTCATTATCAGTATCAATTATTGCTACAATCTATCCAGCCTATAAAGCCTCTAAAACTGAAATTAAAGGTATACTTGGAAATGGATAAAAATATTCTAGTTTTATCAAATATTTCTAAGTCTTATAGGCAAGGCAGCGAAAGCATTACTATATTTGATAATTTTAATCTTACCGTTAATAAAGGTGAATTTATTTCAATTACCGGACCTTCAGGATCAGGTAAAACAACTTTATTAAATTTAGTCGGCTTAATAGACTCAATTGATAAAGGTGAAATTTTATTAAACGCCAAAATTATTTCAAATCAAAATAGTAACGAGAAAAGTGAAGTAAGAAGGAATAATTTTGGATTTATTTATCAAAATTATAATTTATTTGATAATTTTAGTGCAATTGAAAATATTACACTTCCACTTATTTTGATAGGTGAAGCCAAAGATGTAGCTTTTAAAAAAGCAGACGAATTAATGAATATTTTTGATATTAGTCACAGAAAATATCATTTTCCAAATAGTTTATCTGGCGGTGAGCAGCAGAGAGTTGCAATAGCTAGAGCTTTAATAAATAAGCCAAAAATAGTTATTGCCGACGAACCCACGGGCAATCTGGATTATGAAAATTCAGTAAATGTTTTTAAATACTTAATCGATTATATCGAATCAGAAAAAATGACATTAATAATGGCTACGCATAATCAAGAATGGGCAAATAAGTCTGACCGAAGGATTGATATTAGTTAATGGCTGACTTTGTTCACTTAACAAATAAAACAGAGTATTCGCTATCTGAAGGAGCGTTACCAATTACGAGAATAGCTGAACTATGCCAGTCATTTTCAATGCCAGCTGTTGGAATATCTGACAACAATAATATGTTCGGTGCATTAGAGTTTAGTGAGCAAATTGCAAAAGTTGGAGTTCAGCCAATTTTAGGTTGTAATATAAAAATTAAAACACCAAAAGAATACTTACACGAAAATATTGAGGATAATGATCTATATTTCTATTTAAATATATTTTCAAAAAACAATGAAGGATATGAGAACTTATTAAAATGCGTTTCAAATGCCTATACTTTTAATAAAGGGAATGCATATGTAACAGTTGAAGATTTGATTAAATTTAAAGACGGCTTAATTATTTTATCTGGTGGAAATAATTCGATATTAACCCATTCAACAGGACACATGATTACAAAACAGTCTCAACAATTTATTTCTGATTTTAAAAAAGAATTTAACGACAATTTTTATATTGAAATTCAAAGATTTGGTAGTGTTGACTACCGGTTAAATGAAGAAGCTGTTTTGAATTTAGCCTATGACCATCAGATTCCGTTAGTCGCTACTAATGATGCTTATTTTGAGGGCCCAGAGCATTTTGAGGCTCATGATGCATTAATGTGCATTGAAAAAAAACTCTTTGTATCTCAAGCCGATCGAACAAGATTATCAAAAGAGCATTATTTTAAGACTCAAAATGAAATGCTTGAACAATTTCATGATCTGCCAGAAGCTCTTAATAATACGATTGAAATTGCTCAAAGATGCGTTCATCGACCCAAGATCAAAAATCCTATTTTGCCCGTATATGATGATGATCAAAACAAAGAGAAGGAATTGATGCAGAAATTAGCTAAAGATGGACTAGATGATCGGCTCAATACCAAATTCGACATTGAAAACATAGATATTGAACAACAAAACGAAATCAGAAAAGTTTATGAAGAAAGACTTTTTAAAGAATTAAAAATAATCATCAATATGAAATATGAGGGATACTTTTTAATAGTTTCTGATTTTATCCTATGGGCAAAAAATAACGACATACCTGTTGGGCCAGGTAGAGGATCAGGAGCAGGATCACTTGTAGCCTGGTGTCTAAATATAACAGATCTTGATCCTATTAAGTTTGGATTGATATTTGAACGTTTTTTAAATCCTGAAAGAGTATCGCTTCCTGATTTCGATATAGATTTCTGTAGAGATGGAAGAGACAAGGTGCTTGAATATGTACATAAAAAGTATGGTGAAAATAAAGTAGCACAGATAATTACTTTTGGTAAATTGCAGGCACGAGCCGTAATAAGAGATGTCGGCAGAGTCCTCGGCATTCCATATGGTCAGGTCGATTATCTTTGCAAGCTAATGCCATTTGATCCCTCTAGACCCATGTCTCTTCAGAAATATATTGATGAAGAGCCAAAGTTAAATGAAGAAGCCAATAGAGATCCCAAGGTCAAAAAACTACTAGATATTTCTCTTAAACTTGAAGGTTTAAAAAGACATGCATCTATTCACGCCGCTGGGGTCGTTATATCAAAAGATCAAATATCTAAAGATGTACCATTATACAGTGATCCAGAAAGTAATATCTTCTTAACTCAGTTTGATATGAAATGGGTTGAAAACGCTGGTTTAGTTAAATTTGACTTTCTTGGATTGAAAACACTTACTTTGATCAATGAATGTATAAAGTTGGTACGGAATAATAATTCAGATTTCAGTATAGATAAAATTAATATTAACGATGTTAAAACATACGAACTGCTCAGTACTGGTGAAACAACTGGAATCTTTCAGTTAGAGAGTGCTGGAATGAAGGATACATTGAAGCAATTAAAGCCTGATAAATTTGAGGATATAATTGCAATTGTTGCTCTATATCGTCCTGGCCCTATGGCTAATATACCTTCATATATTGAAAGAAAGCATGGAAGAGAAAAACCAGATTACATACACCCTCTGCTAAAGGGACTTTTAAAAGAAACATATGGAGTTGTAATATATCAAGAGCAAGTAATGGGAGTTGCACGAGAACTTTCAGGCTATTCTGATGGCGAAGCTGATCTATTGAGACGAGCTATGGGGAAAAAAATACAAAAAGAAATGAAAGCTCAAAAACAAAGGTTTATCAGTGGGTGTGTAAATAATAAATTGAAAAACAATGAAGCAGAAAACATATTTGAATTGCTATCAAAATTTGCAGATTACGGTTTTAATAAAAGTCATGCAGCTGCTTACGCTCTTATTGCTTTTCAAACTGCATTTTTAAAGACGCATTTTCCTATTGAATTTTTTGCAGCATCAATGTCACTAGATATTAATAATACAGATAAAATATCTATTTTTCAGCAAGAATTAGTGCGCATGAACATTAAACTTATTTCCCCAAGTATAAATCAATCTAATTCTTATTTTTCTAGAGAGGGAGAAAAAATTTCTTATGCATTAGGTGCCATCAAAAATGTTGGGATTGAGTCCATGAATGATTTAGTGAATGAAAGAAATTCTAATGGGGTATTTAAAAATTTTAGTGATCTCATTAAGAGGTGTGATACTTCTATAATAAATAAAAAAACATTAGAAGCGCTTGCCTGCGCAGGAGCTTTCGATGAATTTAAAGTGAATAGGTCATCAGTCTTTAATCAAGCCCAAGAAATTGTTAAATTTCACAAATCCCAAAATAATAAATCTTTATCAGAGCAAGAAGATATGTTTGGCGATATAGAGCTATCGCATTTTACAATAAAGGAAGAAGAGGAATGGAGCTATCCCTATAAATTAATGAAAGAATATGAAATGCTAGGTTTTTACCTTACAGGACATCCACTAGAGGCTCACAAAAAAAATTATCCATCACTAATGCTTAAGGAGTATTTAGATATAAAGGAAAATGAATCAGCCTATAATCAAAAAGATGTATTATTAGGAGGAACGCTACTTTCGAAAAAAGAAAAAAGATCTGCAAGAGGAAACGCTTATGCTTTTTTGAATTTTTCTGATTTGTCTTCAATATATGAACTAATAATGTTTGAGAGTAATCTTAGAAAGTATAGAGATTTATTAGTTGAAGGTGAGTCCTTTATTATTAGTGTTGATTTTTCATTTCAAAATGGGACTTTAAGAGGCGAACTAAAAAAAGTGTTTAGTTTCGATGAAGTAGAAAATTTAAATCTCAAAAAGGTAAAAGCAGAAAATGAAGAAAAGGCAAATTCATTAATAAAGATATACGCTGACGGTAATTTCACTAAAGATGAACTTCTGAAATTAAAATGGGTTAAGGGTATGCAGAAAGTAGAAATTATATATGATAATCAACTACTTAAAATTCCTGGAGCATTCGAAATTAGCGCTGATATGATTAAAGAAATCAAAACTCTTAACGGCGTAAAAAAAATAGACCTTAGTTGATAAAAGTATTGAATATTACTTATCCTTCGTGTAATTAAACGCTTAATTTAATCACACAACGATAGCTTTTGCTGTCCGGTCCTTATTTAAGGTCAAATTGTTGTGGATGTACAACCGGAGAAGTTATATGAGTATACCTAATATTGATTTAAGAGAACTAGTTAATGCTGGCGTTCACTTTGGACACAAGTCACAAAGATGGAATCCCAAAATGCAGAAATATATTCACAGTACAAGAGAAAATGTACACATAATCAATTTAAATCATACAGTTCAAATGATGCAAGAAGCATTAAATGTAATTGACAGTATCACATCACGTGGTGGGAAAATTTTGTTTGTCGCAACAAAAAAACAGGCATCGGCAAAGATTGCTGAGTTAGCAATAGAAACTGGACAGTACTATGTAAACCATAGATGGCTGGGCGGCATGCTTACTAATTGGTCTACAATTACGAAGTCAATAAAGAAAATGAAAGAACTTGAGGTTCTTAAGTCAAATCCAAATAATGAATTTACAAAAAAAGAAATACTTAAACTCACCAATAAACACGATAAACTTGTTAAATCTTTAAGTGGAATAAGTGAGATGAAGAAATCCCCAGACTTACTTTTTATTATTGATACAAAATTAGAACATATTGCTGTCTCAGAAGCTAATCATTTGAATATTCCAATAATTGGAATAGTCGATACCAATTCAGATCCAGACGAAATTAGCTACCCAATACCTGGAAACGATGATTCAAGAAGATCAATAAATCTTTATTGCTCTTTGATAAAGGAAACAATTAATTCTGCAGAAACCCAAATAAATTTTACAGAAGATAAATCTACAATGACATCTGAAAAAAGTTTAGATGATCAGACTGACAATAAATCTTCTGATGATGGTGTTGAGTAGTAAGAGAATATTATTATATAAAAGTAAATAATTATGACAGTCAGCGCTAAAGAAGTTCAAGAGTTAAGAAAAATGTCTGGTGCAGGCATGATGGAATGTAAGTCTGCTCTTTCAGAAGCAAATGGCAATCTAGACGAGGCTTTTAAGCTACTGCGTGAAAAAGGAATTGCAAAAGCTGAAAAAAAATCGTCAAGAGACGCAAACGAGGGTCTTGTTGCAATAAAGAAAGAAGGCAATTCAGCAGCTATGATTGAAGTTAATTCTGAAACTGATTTTGTTTCACGAAATTCAGAATTTCATGATCTTGTTAATTCTATTCTTGAAATTGTGATGCAAAATAAGAATGATACAGATAAATCAATTGAAGATACAAAAACACTTATTAGTGACGCTGTAGGTAAAATTGGAGAGAACATTGTGCTGAAAAATATAAAATTTATAGAAGGAAATATTTATAGCTATATACACAACAGTGTTACTGATGGAATGGGAAAAATTGGTGTTTTAATAAACTTTAACTCTGATTCTAGTGAAATAGATGTTATTGGTAAAAATATTTGTATGCATATTGCAGCATCTGCTCCAAAATCATTAACAGTGGATGATCTTGAAAAGTCCATCATCGAGAATGAAAAAGAAATAATTTCAAAGCAATTGAAAGAAACGGGCAAGCCAGACAATATTCTTGAGAAAATGATGCAAGGTAAGTTAAATAAATTCTATGAAGAAAATACATTAATGGGACAAAAATTTGTAATAGATCCATCAATTTCGATCGAACAATATTTAATGCAAGCTTCAAAAGAAATTAATAGTCAAATTAATATTCAAGAATTTCTTCGATTTGAAATAGGTTCATAAAAAATGAATAAAAATAAAAGAAAACGGATATTAATTAAATTATCCGGTGAATCTCTTATGGGCGACGATAATTATGGAATTGAACTCAAAACTGTCGATAAGTTAGCAAAAAACATCAAATCATTTATTAAGTTAAATGTTGAATTATGCATTGTTATAGGGGGAGGCAATATATTCCGAGGACTTGCTGCTTCCTCAAAAGGGATGGATAGAGCAAATGCTGATTATATGGGGATGCTGGCAACTGTTATGAATAGTCTAGCAATGCAAAATGCTCTAGAGAAACTAAAATTAGAGACAAGGGTAATGTCTGCTTTTCCAATTCAGTCTATTTGTGAAACTTACATTAGACGCAGAGCAATAAGACACATGGAAAAAGGAAGAGTAGTGATTTGCGCTGCTGGAACTGGAAATCCATATTTCTCAACTGATACTGCAGCTTCATTAAGAGCAGCTGAGTTAATGTGTTCTTATATATACAAAGCTACCCAGGTTGATGGGATATATAGTAAGGACCCAAAAAAGAATAAAGATGCAAAAAAATATAAAAAAATATCATATAATAAATATTTATCTGATAATCTCAGGGTTATGGATAGTGCGGCAATTAGTGTGGCTAGAGAAAATAAAATCCCTATTAGAGTATTTTCTATTCTTGAGAAAGATTGCTTTAAAGGCGTTTATAATGACAAATTGAATTATTCAGAAATTAACGATGTTTGATCAGATACATAAGGATGTTGAAAAAAGGATGGATTCCTCAATTCAATCATCTAGATCTGAGATGAGTGGTATAAGGGCTGGAAGAGCATCTCCAAGCATGCTTGATTCAATCAAGGTAGAAGCATACGGACAAAAAATGAATATTAATCAAGTTGCCAATATTACGACCCCTGATGCCAGGTCAATAAATATTGATATATGGGATCAAGCTAATGTTAATTTGGTTGATAAGGCAGTTAGAGAATCAGATTTAGGAATCAATCCAATGATCGAGGGTAATCTTATCAGATTACCATTACCTCAACTAACTGAAGAGAGAAGAAATGAATTCCTTAAGATGGCAAGTAAGATTGCTGAGAATACAAAAATAGCAATTAGAAATATTAGAAGGGACGGCATTGAGAAAGTTAAAAAATTAGAAAAAGATAAAGAAATTGGACAAGATGATTCAAAAAAGTATCAAGAGGAAATTGAAACTCTAACTGCAAATAAAATTAAAATTATCGATGAAGTTCAAAAGTCTAAAGAAGAAGATTTAAAAAATATATAACATCGCTTAAAGTGATAGCATTTAATTCTCACAAAACAAAAATCAAACATGTCGCTATAATTATGGATGGCAATGGAAGATGGGCAGTAAAAAACAAAGTATCAAAAAAAATGGGACACGAGCATGGGGTTCGTAATTGTATCAAAATTTGTGAAAATCTTAAAAAACTAGATTTTAAAATAAATGAAATTTCATTTTATGTATTTTCCACAGAAAATTGGAAACGCACACCCTTAGAAGTAAGAAATTTATTTAAAATCATAGAAACTTTCTATGCTTCATTCAAAACTTCAGCAAATAAAAACAATATTTCTGTAAGACACTATGGCTCTAAAAAAAAACTATCTAGTAAAATAAAGAAAATAATTGACGATGTAGTACTGACTACAAAGAAAAATAATGGAACTTATGTAAATTTATTATTTAACTATGGATCAAGACAAGAAATTGAAGATGCGATAAAAAAAATTCAGTCTGAAAAGAAAAAAAAATTTAACTTTAGGGACTATTTGTATATTCCTGAGTCAAATGATCCAGATTTAATAATTAGAACTGGTGGAGAAATTAGGCTAAGTAATTTCATGTTATGGCAAAGTGCATATTCAGAACTTTATTTTACAAAGACGTTGTGGCCAGACTTCAAAATTAATTCTTTGAACAAAATATTACACAGCTATTTAAAAAGAAATAGAAAACATGGAAAATAAATTGAAAAACTTATTTAATAAAAATTTATTATTAAGGATATTATCTTTGATTATATTTATTCCTTTAATGTTACTGCCAATTGTTGTTAGTAATTATTTATTATTCATGATTTATATCTTTTTTAATGCTGTAATTCTTTACGAGATTCAATTAATGAAAGTTGATGATGGGAAAAAAAAATTACTTATTATTTATAAGGCTTTAATAACATTTATTTTTTTTATATTTATTTTAATAAAAATCACTGCAGTTATGACTCCAATAGATTTAATTGAAATAATTAGCGCTATTTGGCTATTTGATACTTTCTCTTTTTTAGGTGGCAAAATTATTGGCGGCAAAAAACTTATTCCATCAATTAGTTCTGGAAAAACTCAAAGTGGATTGTTAGTTGGTATAACCACCACACTTTTCTGTTTTTATATTTATTCAATAATTGTTAACGATTATTCATTAAAGTATTTATTATTTATTAGTATAATTATATTATTTGCTTTTCTAGGAGATGTAATAGCTTCGATCATAAAGAGAACGTCATCTATTAAGGACTCAGGTTCCATCTTGCCCGGACATGGAGGCTTATTAGATAGGCTAGATTCATTTATAGGAGTTTTCTTTTTCATTGGCATTTATCAATTATTATCATGAAGAAGATTAATTTAGTTATTTATGGAGCAACTGGTAGCATTGGGGGTTCTGTGCTTTCCATAGTTCGGTCTAATAGTAAAAAATTTAATATTCAAGGAATCACATGCAATAAAAATTATAATAAATTAATAAAAATTGCTGAAGAATTTAACGTAAAAAAAATTGGAATAAATAAACGAATAAAAGGCACAGTTAAAGAACTAAATAAATACCATGTTTATGAGGACATAAGTACATTCAGCGACATTTGTGATAATAAAACCGATGTGATTATTTTTGCGATATCTGGTTTAGCCGGTTTAGATCTTATTTATAAATTGTGTAAAATTGGCAAAACGATTGGAATGGCAAATAAAGAGTGTATTATTTCAATTGGTGAAAATTTGAGAAAACTGGCAAAAAAAAATTGTTCCATAATAGTACCGCTTGATTCTGAGCATAATTCTATCTTTCATTTATTAAACAACGATCATGGCTCTTTTGAGTCAATTACAATAACTGCTTCTGGTGGTCCATTTAGAAAATTGCCTTTAAAATCATTTAATAATATCAGTGTTAAACAAGCCCTATCTCATCCAATATGGAAAATGGGAAAAAAAATATCAATAGATTCAGCTACTATGGTTAATAAAGCACTCGAAATTATTGAGGCTAAATATTTATTTAATCTAGAAGACAGTCAAATCGATGCAATTATACACCCACAGGCGGTAGTTCATGCAATGGTAAATTACAAAAATGGAATTACTACAGCCTTGTTAAATAAGCCTGATATGCGCATACCGATATCATCCTTATTTTTTAAATTTAATGATTATACAAATAAAACTAAAGAATTGAATTTGTTAGAGTATTCAAAACTAGAGTTTCACGCAATAAATACTAAAAGATATCCAGCCATAAAATTGGGTAAGGAGGTAATGAAAATTGGTGGGCTAGCTCCTAATGCCTTTAATTATCTAAATGAGATCTTAGTTAGTTATTTTCTAAAAGGTGTAATAAAATTTGCAGATATAACAGCTTTAAATGAAATTAATTTAGAGAAGATATTTTCTAAAAATACCAATATAATGTCTCCTAATCTAATGGATATAAAAAACATTAATAACTGGATTGATAAAAACATACAAATAGGCAATAGGAAATGATTACAAGACTATGAAAAATTATTTAATATATATTACCATATATTTATTTGTTGCATTTAATTCATTCGCATCAGACAACGTCATAAAGATTATTAATATTGAAGGAAATCAAAGAATTGATACTGAAACAGTAATTGCTTACTCTAATGTTTCTGAAAACGATGTCTACACAGAGGAATATGGAAATCTAATATTAAAGCAATTATTTAAAACTAATTTATTTTCGAATATACAGGTTTCATTTGATAAGAATGAATTAAATATCACCATACAAGAAAATCCAACAATTAATCTAGTATCTTTTAAGGGAAATTCAAAAATAAAAGATGAAGATTTAATAACAGAAATAACTTTAAAAGAGAGATCAGTTTATTCTAGAAATAAAGTAAAAAAAGACATACAAAGAATGCTTTCGCTATATCAAAGAAGTGGCAGGCTTTCTACCGAAATAGATCCTAAATTAGAATTATTAGACAATAATAGAGTAAATTTGACTTATGAAATAACCGAGTCAGATGTTGCAAAGGTATCGAGCATAATAATCTTAGGGAATAAAGCCTTTTCAACATCTAAAATAAAATCACTAATGAAAACTAAAGAAAATACACTTCTTCGCATACTTTCATCAGCTGATAATTATGATCCTGATAAATTAGAATATGACAAACAACTTATAACTCAATTTTATAATAATAATGGTTATCCTAAGTTTAAATTTATTTCATCAATAGCTCAATTGAAGGCTAACTCTAATGACTTTGAAATTCTGTTAAATGTAAGCGAAGGTGAAAAGTTTAACTTTGGGAAACTAACAGTGGAAAGTAAGTTAAAAAAAATGAACTCTGAATTAATAGAGGATAATTTGCCTATAAAAGATGGAAATTTATTTGATCGAAGTTTAGTTAAGAAAAGTGTCGATGAATTAAAAGAGTATGCACAACTTGATGGTTATTCTTTTATCGATATAAATACAGAATTTTTTGAAAACACTGATAGTAATTCACTAGACATAAAATTAATTATTAATGAAGGACCTAGAGTGTATGTAAATAAAATAAATATAGACGGCAACACTAGAACAATTGACAAAGTTATTAGAAGAGAAATAAATCTTACTGAAGGCGATGCATATAATAAGTACTCAATAAATTATTCTAAGGACTCTATTAAGTCACTCAATTATTTTAGTAAAGTTGAAATAGATGAAATCAAAACAAGCTTTCCAGATAAAATTAATTTAGATATTAGCGTTGAGGAAAAAAATACAGGAGAGGCATCAATTGGTGCTGGCTACTCAAGTTCGACTGCTGCATCATTACAACTTGGATTAAGTGAAAAGAATTTTCTAGGCAAGGGGCAGAAAGTCAATTTTAAATCATCACTATCTAATACAAATAGCACATATGATATTTCTATAACAGAACCCTACTTTAATAATAAGCCATTATCCTTAAGTGCTAATCTATATAGTAATTTTACAGACCCGGCTTCAGTTAACTATGACACAGAGGATATTGGATTTGGAGTTTCTAGTTCTTTTCCATTAGCAATTGATAGATATATAGAACTTCGTTATTCATTATTTACTGCGAAAATAAAGGCAGATTCAGGTGCTACAGCTTATGAGAGAGCTCTTGCAGGTACTGATACAGTATCAACTTTAGGTTACTCATTAACGATTGACAAAAGGAATAGTAGATACAAACCATCAAGAGGTTTTAACATCATATTAAATCAAGACTTTGCAGGTCTTGGAGGAAATAGTTATTATTATAAGAACAGTTTTGAATTTAATTCATATAAAAGACTTTCGGAGAGATTTATAGGATCATATAAACTTCAAGCTGGTAATATAAATGGCTATAATGATAAATATACTCCTTTATCCTCAAATTATAAATTAGGAGGAAAAAGACTGAGAGGCTTTAAATCTGGCAAAATAGGCCCGAAAATAGGTAACTCGTATACAGGTGGGCAGTACTACTATCTGACATCTCTTGAAACAAATTTTGATTTAAATATAGATGCATTTGACATTACTACTACATTCTTTGTTGATGTTGGCAGCGTCTGGGGTTTAGAGAATCCTTCATACGTATCAATTAATGATGATCATGAAACAAGGTCATCGTTAGGTTTAAACTTTAACTGGGACTCGGCTATTGGGCCTATTAATATAGTTTATGCAAATATTTTGAAAAGTAATACAAATGATACTACAGATAATCTTTATTTTGATATAGGATATAATTTTTAACAGCTATATTTCAAAAATGAATAAAAAAATTTTAACTTTTATTACTGTATTCTGTTTAGTCCCTTTTTTTTCATTAGCTGAATATCCAAGCACCTCAATAGGTGTGATAGATTTAAATAAAATCTTGTCTGAGTCAGATGCTGCAATGAATGCTGCTGAACAAATAGAAGAAATAGCATCTAATATTGAAAACGAAATTAAAGAATCAGATCAAGCTATAATTAATGAACAGAACTTACTTATTGAATCACAAACAATAATGGCTCCAGAAGCTTTTGAAACAAAAAGAATAGATTATGAAAACAAAGTCCAAAAATACAACGCGGAAAGACAAGCAAAGTTAGTGAAGATTGATGAGCTTATTGCAACATCAAGAAATGAAGTCTTGCTTGCTATGAAGCCAATATTAGAAGAAATTGCAAATGAAAAAGGAATTACCGTTCTATTAGAAAAAGGTTCAGTTATACTAAATGCGGATAAAATGGATATTACTGATAGCGTTTTAAAAATGCTAAATAAAGAAATGCCAAAACTCAAAGTATCAAGAGACTAATACTAAATGAATCCATGTTTTTTTAAGAACTTGGGGCCAATAGGAGTCAATGAAATTAGAGATCACTTAGAATGTAATACTTTTGATATTAGCGATGATGCCACTTTTGATAATCTTACTAATATTACCAAATTAAAGAAAAATGGACTTTCATTTTTAAATGACGCTGAATTTTCTGCAAACAACAATTACCTTAGTGGAACAATAATTGTAACAAATGCCACTCACAAAAAATTTAAGGAAAATAATGCATTAATTGTAGTTAATAACGTACAAGAGGCGGTAGCGATATTGTCAAATTTATTTTATCGATCGTTTACAAATGAAGAAATTGAATTATTGGATGAGCCAAAGATTGATAACAATTCTAATATCGCATGCACTGCTATAATAGAGAAAGGTTCAATAATTGGAAAAAATGTTAAAATCGGACATGGGTGTAAGATTGGATATAACTGTATAATTGGTGATAATACATCAGTTGATGCAAATACAATTATCACAAATTCAATAATTGCTGAAAATGTAAATATAGGGAGAAATGTTTCTATCGGTCAACAGGGGTTTGGTTTTGCTATTAATAAAAATAATAATATTAGAATTTATCATATTGGTAGAGTTATTATTCAGTCAGGAGTTAACATAGGATCTAATTGCACAATTGATCGAGGAAGTTTTTCGGATACGGTTATTGGAGAAAATACTTTTTTTGATAATTTGTGTCATATTGCACATAATGTAATTGTAGGTAAAAATTGTATCTTTGCAGGAATGACGGGGATTGCGGGCAGCACTAAGATTGGTGATAATGTTATGGCTGGTGGTCAAGCAGGAATAGCAGGACACTTAGTTATAGGAGATAACGTAAAAATATCTGCTCAAAGTGGAGTTTTAAAAAATATCAAAGACAATTGCTCAGTTATGGGAAATCCAGCCATAGATAAGTATAAATATATAAAAAGATATAAAAAAAATTATGCTTAAAAATAAAATTAATTTGGATGAAATCAGAAATTTAATTCCACATCGAGAACCATTTCTTTTTTTAGATGAACTAACGAATATTGAAAGATTAAAAAATGCCACTGGTATTAAAACGTTTTCTAATAATGAAGATTTTTTTAAAGGACATTTTCCGGGTCAACCTGTTGTGCCTGGTGTCATTTTAATTGAAATGATGGCTCAAACTGCAGCTGCATTGATCGCATACAGTATAAAGGAAGAGACCTTTGATAAAATTGTATATTTAATGAATATTGAAAATACAAAATTTCGAAAACCTGTTTTTCCTGATATGAAAATATTTACAGATGTAAAAGCCTTAAGATCAAAAGGAAGGGTATGGAGATTTGAGGGGCATTCATATGATATTGATCAAAACGCAATATGTGAGGCAAAGTGGAGTGCAATGATCATGGATAGAAATAATGAATAATATACACAAAACAGCAATAATTGGAGATGACGTTATAATTGGTAATAACGTTACAATTGGTCCTAATTGTGTGCTTGAAGGCAATGTAAAGATAGGAAATAATAATATTATATATCCATCTGTTTATATAGCCGGCAATACAGAGATAGGTGAGGGGAATAAGTTCTTTCCATTTTGCTCAATTGGGTCAATCCCTCAAGATTTAAAGTATAATGGTGAAAACAGTAAACTTATAATAGGAAATAAAAACACCTTTAGGGAACATTCGACTGCTAACCCTGGAACTTTAGGTGATAACATGGAAACAATCATTGGGAACTCTTCTTTGTTTATGGTTGGAGCGCATATAGCTCATGATTGTATAATAGGTGACCAAGTAATTATGGCTAATCAGGCAACTCTTGGTGGACATGTCCATATAGACAGTAATTCAGTTCTAGGAGGCATTTCAGCAGTTCATCAATTTTGTAAAATAGGAAAGATGGCGATGGTGGGTGGATTATCAGCAGTTGAAAATGATGTAATTCCCTATGGCCTAGCTTTGGGAAATAGGGCGAAATTAATAGGCGTAAATATTGTAGGTTTAAAGAGAGCAAATTATAGTAAACAGACTATTAGAGAATATTCTAACATTGTTAACCAAATCTTTACTGGGAAAACTATCGCGTCTGAAATTGAGAATTTGAGCAGTAACGACAATGAATTAAAAAAAGAACTTTTAGTTTTCTTAAATAAAGATAGCTCAAGAGGTCTTTGTAAATATGAAAAATAAAACCTCAATTTGTATTATAGGTGGCTTCGATCAACTGTCAAAGTCATATTTTCAGGACGTAAAAAAAAAATACAACTCTGTTTATTTTGTAAACTTATTAAATAATACTTATACCGTTGAAAATTTATATAATTATAAAATATTTCAATTAAAAAAAATATTAGAACTGCTTAAGTTAAAAAGTGTTACTGAAATAGTATTTCTAGGAAAGCTTGAAAGGCCAAATCTTAATGATTTTAAAAGTGATGGCATTGTTGAAAAATATATACCTTTACTTTTAAATAAGTATAAGAAAGGTGATGGTGCAGTTCTAAATGCAATAATAAAAATATTTAAAGAATTTAATTATAAAACAGTTTCACCTTTAAAATTTTCAGAAAACTTCACGTTTAAGAATAATAATTTACCAAACATAAAGGCAAAAGAAGACTTTATTGATATAGATAAATCAATCAGTTTGTTAAATGATATATCTAAATATGATAATGCTCAAAGTGTCGTAACTATTAACGGGTATATAATAGCAATTGAAGCAGTTGAAGGCACTGACGCACTTTTAAAACGGGTTTACAAAATAAGAAAAGATCTAAATCAGTTATCGAGTAGATCAGGATTTTTAATAAAAATACCTAAAAAACATCAAAGCAAGCTAATTGATTTACCTGTTATTGGGCCAAAAACCATTAAATTAATATTCAAAGCAAATCTTAAGGGCCTTGCAATAGATCAAAGGAATACAATGGTACATAGGAAAAATGAGGTTCTTAGATTGATTAATGAATATAACTTAAAAATTTATAATATAAATTGAGAAATCAACGTGTATTTTTACGTGATCTTCCGAAACCATATTTAGCTAAAGTATTCCCAGTATATAATTGTCTTGGCCTGCCAATTTTTTGTATTGGATCTTCAATCATTTCTGTCCATTGTGCTGTCCATCCGGCGGTCCTTGCAATTGCAAAAATCACGGTAAACATTTCCGGAGGAAAGCCAATTGCTTTAAGTATTATTCCTGAATAAAAATCGACATTTGGATAAAGTCTTTTATCAATAAAGTATTTATCATTTAATGCAATTTTTTCTAAGTCCATGGCAAGCTTTAATATTGGATCATTTTTAACACCAACGTGCTTAAGCACTTTCTGGCATATATTTTTCAGAATTTTAGCTCTAGGATCATAATTTTTGTATACTCTATGACCAAATCCCATCAATTTAAAAGGGTCTTTTTTATTTTTAGCTTTTGCAATGTACTTTTTTATATTTTTTGATGATCCAATCTCTTCTAGCATTTCTAATGCAGCTTGGTTGGCTCCACCATGCGCAGGTCCCCAAAGCGATGATACACCAGCAGCTATACAGGCAAATGGATTTGCACCTGAAGACCCTGCAAGCCTTACAGTTGATGTAGATGCATTTTGCTCATGATCAGCATGAAGAATTAGAATTGTATCCATTGCTTTTGCAAGAACAGGTGAAACTTTATAGTTTTCTGCAGTATTGCTAAAGCACATGTATAAAAAATTTTCTGAAAAAGAAAGGTTATTTCTTGGAGAAACAAAGGCTTGGCCCAAGGAATATTTGTATGCCATTGCACCAATTGTAGCTGATTTTGCTATAATTCTTCTTGTTGCTTCCTGTCTTTGATGCGAGTCATTGATATTTAAAGTATCTTGGTAAAAGGAGGATAAGGCACCCATAACGCCAACCATCATTGCCATAGGATGAGCATCTCTTCTAAATCCTTGAAAAAAGTTTATGATCTGCTCATGAAGCAGAGTGTGTCTTGTAATAAGTCTTTTGTATTTGGCAAGTTGTTCTTTATTTGGTAGATCTCCATAGATAAGCAAGTTAACAACTTCAATGAAATCACTTTTTTTTGCTAATTCTTCAATATCATAACCTCTATATCTTAGAATACCTTTATCTCCATCAATATATGTAATCTTTGACTCGCATGAGGCAGTAGATGTAAAACCTGGGTCGTATGTAAATATATTGGCCTCAGCATGTAATTTAGATATATCTATAACAGCTTCACCTTCAGTAGAGTTATATATTGGAAATTCGTAGGTTGTTTCGTCGATTATCAGTTTGGCTTTTCTATTATTATTTTTATTTAATTTCTTCTTAACCATTTATATTGTTATAGATAAACTATTTCTAGAATAAAAAAAGTTAAAAAAAATTAATATTTTCTTAACAGACCTATTAGCTTTCCCTGAATTTTAACTCTATGCGCAGATAGAATTCTTGTTTCATAAATAGGGTTAGCGCTTTCGAGTGCGATACTTTGACCTTTTTTTCTTATTCTTTTTAATGTTGCTTCAGAGTCGTCAATTAGAGCAACAGCGATATCACCGTTCTCAACAAGATTAGTTTTTTTAATTAAAACAGTATCTCCGTCATAAATACCTTCATTAATCATAGATTCACCTTCCACTGTTAAAGCATAGCTTTCACCGATAGGCATCATTTCTTTTGGAACATCTACTGATGTATCGTTGTGTTGAATAGCTTCAATTGGGGTACCTGCTGCGATTTTACCAAGTAAAGGAAGGGTGCTTAATTTGCTGTTTTCATCTTTATTACTTCCTGTAAAATCCCCCACAATAATATTTTTATTGGTTTTATCCGATACTTTTAAAGTGGATATTGCATCCTTAATAACTTCTAACGCCCTAGCTTTGTGAGCTAGTCTTCTTACAAATCCTCTTTCTTCTAAGGCTATTACAAGTCTATGAATGCCTGATTTAGATTTAAGATTAAGCGCAGCTTTCATTTCTTCATAAGATGGTGTCACACCACTTTTTATCTGGTAGCCCTGAATGTATTCTAATAGTTCTTTTTGTTTTTTTGTTAACATTGATTCGATCCTATACTCATGTTCTACCAATGTTCTCATTATCTTTCAATGAAATAATATTCAATATAATCAATAATTTAATTAGTACAGTTTAACTATCAATTTAGAATATTTGCAATATCAGATGATAATTGTTCTGATTTCATAAGGTATTCGCCTATGAGAAAATTATTAATACCAGTTAAAGAAATAATTTTACTCACATCACTATGACTATGAAAACCACTTTCTGAGATAAAAATTTTATTTAAATCAGCAATATAACTACTGAGCTCGATTGTAGTTTCTATTCTGGTTTCAAAATTATTTAAGTTTCTATTATTTATTCCGATTAATTCTGATTGCATGTTTATTGCTCTTTCAAGCTCCTCCTTATTATGAATTTCAATTATAACATCTAGACCTATATTCAAAGCAATCGCTTCAAGTTTATCCGCCTTTTTTTGATCTAGCATGGCTAAAATTATTAAAATGCAGCTTGCTCCCACTAACTTACTTTCATAAATTTGATATTCATCAACTATGAAATCTTTCCTTAAAATTGGTAAAGTGGATATTTTTCTTATTTCAATAAGATCTTCAATTCTTCCTTTGAAATATTTTTCATCTGTCAATATTGATAAACAGGAAACACCGCTTTCTTCATATATTTTTGCAATATTAGATAAGTTTATTTCTTCATTTACAAAATTTCCTAAAGAAGGGCTTGCACGTTTTAATTCACCTATTATTGATGTTTGAGACATTTCATCTTTTAATTTTTTAGAAAAACTGAAATCGTGCGAAGTTAAATTTTTTAACTTATTTAGGATATCACTTTGAGTATGTAGCTTTTTTTGCTTATCAACAAAGTCAATCTTGTAATCATATATTTCCTTCAAAATTGACATTATTTATTTGTGAATTTAATTAATTTATTTATTTGGTTTAATGGTTCTCCGCTCCTTATTAAATCTGAGGCTTTTTGATATGCTTTTAGAATATTTGCTTCATTCAGTTCATGGGACTCATGAGCAAGTAATCCAAAAGCTGCATTTATACATACTGACTTATAGAACGAGTCATTTTTTCCATTGAAAATTTCAATTATTCTGTCGGCATTATATTTTGCATCTTTTCCTAAAATTTCATTATTAATTGGTCTAGGAATATCTATTGTTGCTGGATCAAATTTAATTTCACCCGATAGTTTTGAATAAATTGCATTTTCACCTTCTAATGAAATTTCATCATTTCCATTATATCCAGATACTATGCAGGCATTTTTATTGCTATTTTTTGAAAAAATATCTTTATATATATTAAATACCTCTTGTGAATAGACGCCAACTAGTTGAGTCTTTACATCTGCAGGGTTCAATAGGGGCCCTAGCATATTAAATATTGTTCTAATCCCCAATTGCTGTCTCACTGGCCCAACATATTTCATTGCAGGGTGATGATTAGGAGCAAACATAAAGCACAGACCAATTTCGTTAATGCAATCTTCTAATCTTGATGTATTCATATCAATATTGATACCCAGAGCTTTAAGAACGTCTGCTGATCCACATTTTGATGTCAACGCTCTATTCCCATGTTTGGCAATAGGTATGCCATGTGAAGCCAAAACAAATGCTGTGGCTGTAGATATGTTAAGGCTATTTTTTCCATCACCTCCAGTTCCACATGTATCCATTGAATTTTCTGGGGCAGCGACAGAAATCATTTTAGATCTCATCACTTCAATTGCACCAATCATATGATCGGCCCTTACACCAGATTTTTGAAGTATAGATAAAAAGGAACTTATTTGAATGTCACTAACTGAACCATTCATGATTAAATTGAATGCTTTCATTGTAGATTCTAGGTCAAGTTTATCGTTGAGCACTAAATCAATAAATGTTTTAAATTCAATATTCATATTTCTAAAAAGTTTTTTATAATTTTCTTACCGTAAGGTGCAGTGGCAATGCTTTCTGGGTGAAATTGTACTCCGTAGACAGGATATTTAATGTGTTGAATGCCCATAATTACTTTTTTATTATCATCAATCGTATCAGATATTATTTTAAAATATCCAGGAAGAGTATTATTTTTAATTACAAGACTATGATATCTGGTAGCATCAAATTTCTTTGGAAGGCCTTTAAATATTTCTGAACCTTTGTTAGATACAGTCGATACTTTACCATGCATTATTTTAGAGGCTTTTATGATTTTAGCATTAAAAGCTTGTCCAATGGATTGATGCCCTAAACAAACGCCTAATATTGGAAATTTATTATAGAAATATTTAATAAGGTCAACGCTTATTCCGGCTTCATCAGGCGTACAAGGGCCAGGGGAAATAATTATTTTTTTAGGATTCAGCTTTCTTATTTTTTGTAATGTTATTTTATCATTTCTAAATACTTGAACTTTGTAATTATGCTCTTCAACGTAATGTACTAAATTATAAGTAAAGCTATCATAGTTATCGATTATTAATATCATTGAACATTACCCATTACTATCTCAGCTGCATTAAGTACAGCTTTAGCCTTGTTAATTGTTTCGTTAAACTCTTTCTCAGAGTCACTGTCGAATACTACACCGCCACCAGCTTGAACATATAGTTTATTGTTTGTTATTATTCCTGTTCTCAAGACAATACATGTATCCATATCTCCATTAGATGATATATATCCGATCCCTCCTGAATATATACCTCGCTTAGTAGTTTCTAATTCATCTATGATTTGCATGGCCCTTATTTTTGGAGCACCAGAGACAGTTCCTGCAGGAAAACCCGCCATAAGTGCAGAAATTGATGAAGTATCAGGTTTTAATTTGCCAGTGATATTTGAAACTATATGCATAACATGTGAATAGCGTTCTATCTTAAATTTCGATGTAACCTTGACGGTTGATTTTTTTGATACTTTTCCAACGTCATTTCTTCCTAGGTCTAAAAGCATTAAATGTTCGGCAATTTCTTTCTTGTCGCTCATTAATTCAGACTCAAACTTCTTGTCTTCGATCTTATTCTTTCCTCTAGGTCTGGTTCCAGCAATTGGCCTGATAGTTATTTCATTTGATCTAAGTCTTACTAGTATTTCAGGGCTCGATCCTACAATTTCAAATTTGGGAAGATTGAAATAGTACATAAAAGGCGAAGGATTAGTTTTTCTTAATACTTCATACAGAAAGCTACTTTTCTGATTAAAGTTAGTTTCAAATCGCTGACTTGGAACTACTTGGAATATATCGCCATTTTTTATGTATTGTTTTGCTTTTTTAATATTCGTTTTAAAGGTTGTTTTTGTCATATTAGACTTAACAGTGATTTTTTTCTTTTTATTGAAATTTATATCTCTATAGCCTTTGACCTTCTTTATGTAATTTTCAATTTCATTTATATCTAGAATTTGCTTATGGAAATTTCTCTTTTTTGTATCTGATAGGTAATGTTTAATTATAAAAAGAGAAGCAGAAATATTGTCATATATAAGTAAACTATTAGGTATAAACATTATAATGTCAGGAGTTTTTAGGTCGTCTTTCTTTCTTTTAGATGATATTTTTTCAACTTTATTTATATTCTCATAAGCTACATATCCGAAAAAGGCACCTGACATTGGTGGCAATTTTTTACTTTTTATAAAGTTTAAGTTTTTTATAATGGTGTCAATTTTTTTAAGTGGACTGCCACTAAATTTAATTTTTTTTATAACTTTATTACTTTCTAAAGTAAGCGCGTCATTCGTTAATTGAATAGTCCTTAGTGAGTCATATCCACATATAGAGTATCTTCCCTTTTCACGACCTTTTTCAACTGATTCATAAAGGAAGCTATATTTATTTTTTTCAACTAAATTTATGAATGACGGAATTGGATCAGAATTTAATTTTAAAATTTTCTTATAAAAAATAAAATTAGATTTTTTTTTTATTAAATTATCAAATTGTTTCTTAGAATGAGAAAAGGTCATTACATGAACAATTTATCAATATTCTGAGAATATACTTCATAATCTGTATTATCTATAATTTTCTGACCAATTATTGATTCTAGTGAAGAATTAAAATTTTGTATAATGTTATTCTCAATTTCTGAATAGTATGTATCAGAAATATAGCTGTCAGGTTTGGTTATTTTTATTAAAGCTCCTATCCCTATATCGTCATTATTCATTATAATTTTTACATTGTCCTCTAAACTAATATTAAAAATTGATGATAGAGACTCATTTGAAATATTTTCATCGTTTCTTTTCAAATCATTTAATTCTTTAATTTCTATACTATTTAATCTCGCGTACTCTTCAAATTTATCGATTCCTTTAAACTGCAAATCAATCAGTATCTCATCAGCCTTGCTTGATATTCTTGATTTTTTTTGATTTTCTATATAATCACGCTGTATTTCTTCCTTGACCATTGAGAATTCAGGTATGAAAGACTCTCGTTTATCTGAAATGGAATATATAAATGCAGCGTTGTCATTAAAAATAATTTCAGATAAAAATCCAATAGGCTGATCGAAATTTAATTGTATTTCCTCATTATTTATTTTATTTACCAAATTATCACTTGATGATGATTTTGTGATTTTCACTTTACTCAAACTATCCATAATTTCATTTAAATCATAATCATTTAAGAGCATTTCATCTGCTAAATTAACAGTGTCATCAAATTCAACATATGCAGCTTCCTCTGCTAAATATTTGTTTATATCTTTCCCAACTTCGCTTAATAATTGAGTCTCTTTTTCCTCAATGTTCAATAATTTAAAGACATAGTGCCCAATACCTTGATACTCAAGTGGAGGGGAGACGTCATCTATGTTTAAATTAAATATAGAATTAGCTATTTCATCAGTAAATGTATTTTGAGAAAGTGTGAAGTCTTGTATTTTATTAAGTTCAACTTCATTATTTTCCATATATGAAAAAATTAAAGCTGGGTCATTTTTAGCCCATGTTTTGTAAAATTCATTTGCACTATCCTTATCTCTAAATCTAGCAAATTCTATCTCTCTCTTTTCTTCTTTGATATAAAGATTTTTATTATCATTGTAATATTCAACAATTTTATTTTCATCAATAGAATCTAAATCCACGAATTGATCTAGACTTATTTCAATATAATCAATTGTTGTTTTCTGAGAAACTTCATATTTAAATTTTTCTGTCTCATAATATTCTCGAAGCAATTCATCACTTAATTCAATATCTAAGTCCTCATCATTTAATATAAAATATCTTACAGATCTTTTTTCGCCTTCGTGATTAAATAAATGGTTTATAACCTGTTTATCTAGGAAGCCACTTATGTTAAAATTTTCAAATATGATACCTTGATAAATTGTATTCTCAATTTCATTTAAAAATGCCTCCTCATTTGGGAAATTATTGAAAATATAATTTTTATATTTTGTTTCAGAAAATAATCCATCAGCGTCTTTAAATTGTGGCAGTGAAGTGATTATAATCTTTAATGAAGTATCATTAATAAATATATTTTGCTTGTTGGCGTAGTCTTTAACCATTCTTGAGTAAATCAAGTCATTTAATAAAATATTGTGTAGCTGCAAATCTTTTGCCTCTTTTAAATTTATACTTGAACTAGTTTGCTGGTTATAAAGCGATACTGTTTTTTGAAATTCATTATAGAATTCATCTAAAGTAATTTTTTCATTTCCGACCTTTGCAGCTAATTGGCTATTTCCTGAGGTAAGAATATCTCCAACACCCCATAGTGCAAAGCTCAAGACCATTATTCCAAGGAGAATCTTTCCAAAAATTGAGGATACTAAATTTCTTACTATATCTAACATTATGTCTTATGATGTATAAAAAGGTGTTATAAAAGGAATAACGTTGAATGAAAAGAACTAAATATACCATTGCCAACTGGAAGATGAATGGCCAAAAAGACTCATATAAATTAGTAAAATCAATATCAAATCATTGTCAGAAGATGAAACGCAAAACATCTAAGGTTGTAATTTGCCCACCATTTACTCTTTTGTCAGAATTAATAAAAAAAGAAAAAAAAATTAAATTTGGTGGTCAAGATTGCCATTATATGTCTGAGGGTGCATATACTGGTTCCATAAGTGCAAATATGCTTAAATCAATTAATTGCCAATATGTTATTTTGGGTCATTCTGAAAGAAGAATATATCAAAAAGAAACTTCACGAGAGCTGAATTTAAAAATTGAATCTGCAATTAACAATAATCTGACTGTTATATATTGCATAGGAGAGAAATTAGAGGAAATAAAAAAAAGAAATATAATACTTAAAAAACAACTTTCGACATTGCCTAGAAAAATTGATCCAAAAAAAATCATAATTGCTTACGAGCCAGTGTGGGCTATTGGAACTGGAAAGGTTCCATCACTTAATGATATTAATAAAATACACAAAATAATAAGAAGCATACTTTCAAATTTAGTGAGTCTCAATTTTAGTAAGCATGTATCTATTCTTTACGGGGGTTCAGTTAATGCTTTAAATTCAGTTGATATTCTGAACCTTAGTCATGTAGATGGCGCTTTGGTTGGAGGGGCTTCATTAAAATCTAAAGAATTTTGTAAAATAATTGATTCTTATAGCTAATTAGATATATAAAGACGCAATGGAAAGTGCACTATTAATTATACATGCTATTTTAGCCGTTATCTTGATAATCGTAGTTCTTATTCAAAGAGCTGAAGGCGGAGCTCTTGGAATCGGTGGTGGTAGCGATGGAATGTCTCCAAGAGGTAGCGCTGACGCCTTAACAAGAACTACGGCAGTTATTGCCGCGCTTTTTGTTGTCACAAGCATCAGCCTCACAGTTTTAAGCCTAAGATCTTCAGACAGGACACTATCCTTTGATGAGCCTGAAAGCATTTCTTCTGACCAACTGAATATTGAGGATTTGCCAGAACTTCCTCAGTTAGATTAGTTCTTTATTTTAAATCTTTTTTGAAGTATAAAATACTTCCATGGCGCGATTTATATTTGTCACTGGCGGCGTGGTTTCCTCACTTGGTAAAGGTTTAGCTTCAGCATCACTCGCTTCATTGTTGCAACATCATGGATATAAAGTCAGGATTAGAAAATTAGACCCATACCTAAATGTAGACCCAGGAACGATGAGTCCATATCAGCATGGTGAAGTTTATGTAACGGATGATGGTGCGGAAACAGACTTAGATCTAGGTCACTATGAAAGGTTCACTGGAGTTACATCTAAAAAATCAGATAATATTACCTCAGGAAAAGTCTATCAAAAAATTATAGCAAAAGAAAGAAAAGGGGAATACTTGGGTGCTACAGTGCAAGTAATCCCTCATGTTACAAATGAAATAAAAGAATTTGTTTCTAAAGATCTTGATGATGAAGATTTTGTAATTTGTGAAATAGGAGGAACTATAGGTGACATAGAAAGTTTACCGTTTATAGAAGCGATAAGACAATTTCACAATGATAATGGACATGAAAATTCTTTGTTTATGCATGTAACATTAGTTCCATTCATTGCCAGTTCTGGAGAACTAAAAACTAAGCCAACTCAGCACTCTGTTAAAGAGTTGAGGAGCTTAGGGATACAGCCAAATATTTTGTTATGCAGGGCTGATAGAAAAATTCCAGAGGATGAAAGAAGAAAAATTGGTTTATTTTGCAATGTGAAAGGTGACTGTGTTATTCCAGCAATTAATGCAAATTCAATTTACGAAGTTCCTATTAATTTTTTAAATGAGGGTCTTGATAAGAGAGTTCTAGAGTACTTTAAATTAGAATCTAAAAAAGAAATTGATTTAAAAATGTGGTCACAAGTATCAAAAAGAATATTGGAACCAGAGGGCAGTATAGAAATTGGCATTGTTGGCAAATATACAGGTTTGGCTGACGCATACAAATCCCTTAATGAAGCGCTGTCGCATGGTGGCATTTTTAATAATGTTAGAGTTAAATTGAATTGGATTGAGTCAGAAGAATTGAACGGTTCCAATCTTGAAAATAAGCTTAATAATTGTCATGGCATCTTAGTTCCCGGCGGATTTGGTGAGAGAGGAGCAGAAGGTAAAATAGCAGCAATTAAATACGCAAGAGAAAATAATATTCCTTATTTTGGCATTTGTTTTGGAATGCAATTAGCTGTGATAGAAATGGCAAGAAATATACTTGGAATAAAAGAGGCAAATTCGAGTGAATTTGCTGATTGCAAAGAGTCTATTGTTGGATTAATGACTGAGTGGTCTAATGTAGACAACACCACTGAAAAGAGAACAAAAGAGAGTGATTTAGGCGGAACAATGAGATTAGGGGCTTATGAGGCAAAATTGAAAAATAATTCAAAAGTTAGAGAAATTTATAATACAGAATTGATTAGTGAAAGACACAGACACAGGTATGAAGTTAATAACAATTATGCAGCACTTTTTGAAAGTAATGGAGTTCATTTCTCGGGTTATTCCCCTGACGGCTTATTACCTGAAATAGTAGAATTAAAAGATCACCCATGGTTCATAGGCGTTCAATTTCATCCTGAACTTAAATCAAAACCATTTGATCCACATCCATTATTTAAATCATTCATCGGAGCTGCAAAGAATAAAACGTAAAATGCAAAAAAGTGTAGATTTAGGCAATACGGTATTTAATAATGAAAAGAAGTTAATCTTGATTGCAGGTCCTTGTGTGCTAGAGTCACACGATCACGCAACAATGATGACGGAATCTTTACTGGAAATTACGTCACGATTAAAAATTGATTTTGTTTATAAGACTTCCTTTGATAAAGCCAATAGGACAAGTATTGATTCTGAAAGAGGGCTAGGTATTGATCAATCCATTGAAATATTTAATAAGTTAAGAAGTGAATATGGAATTCATATATTGACTGATATTCACAGTGTGGATGATTGTGATAAAATTAAAGATCATGTAGATATTTTACAGATCCCTGCATTTCTATGCAGGCAGACTGATCTTTTGATAGCAGCAGCAAAAACAAATAAAGTAATCAATATAAAAAAAGGACAATTTCTTGCTCCAATGGACATGGTTAATGTGACTAAAAAAGTCTGTGATAGCGGAAATAACAAAATACTATTAACTGAGCGTGGTGTTTCGTTTGGTTATAATACTCTTGTTTCAGATATGAAATCATTGCAAATAATGAAAGAGGAAATTGGTTTTCCGGTTGTTTTTGATGCGACACACTCAGTTCAAAGTCCAGGTGGAAAAGGAGATAGAAGTGGGGGAGATAGAAAATTTGTCCCAACTTTAGCGAAAGCAGCAGTTGCTGTTGGCGTATCTTCAGTATTTATGGAAACTCACGATAATCCAGATATTGCGCCTTCAGATGGACCAAATATGGTGAAATTAGAAGAATTAGAGAAATTGGTCGCGAAACTTATTCAAATTGACAATTTAGTTAAAGAAAACTAAATAAATAATTAATTAATAACGTTATTTTTTATGTCTAAAATTAAAAATATAATAGCCAGACAAATTTTTGATAGCAGAGGCAACCCTACGATTGAAACTGATGTTTATTTACAAGATGGTACAATGGGGCGGGCAAGTGTTCCTTCTGGTGCATCAACGGGTAAATACGAAGCATTTGAATTAAGGGATAACAGAAAGTCATATCATGGTCGATCTGTTTTAAAAGCAGTAGAAAATATAAATGTCATAATCTTTGACACAATTTCTGGTCTTGACGCTCTAGATCAAAACAAAATTGATCGAACAATGATAGAATTAGATGGAAGCAAAAATAAAAATAAATTAGGTGCTAATGCTTTATTAAGCGTTTCGCTTGCTGTGGCGGATGCTGCCGCTAAATCATTAAAGTTGCCTCTTTATAAATATCTAGGAGGATCCAAAACGTTTAAAATGCCAGTACCGATGTTAAATGTAATTAATGGTGGTGCGCATGCAAATAATAATCTTACATTTCAAGAATTCATGATTATTCCTATAAATGAACAAACATTTGCAAACTGTTTAAGAAAATCATCTGAAGTTTTCCATTCTCTAAAACAGATATTAGAAAAAAAAGGTCTTTCTACAGCTGTAGGTGACGAGGGGGGGTTTTCGCCTAATTTAAAAAACGAGGAAGACGCATGCAAGCTAATAAAAGAAGCAATTGTAAAATCTGGATATAAACTTGGCAAAGATTTCATGCTTGGTTTGGACGTTGCCGCATCAGAATTTTATAAAAACAAAAAATATAAGTTAGAAAGTAAGAGCAAGTCATTTACTAGTGATGAATTTTCAAAATTTTTAATTAATTTATGTAAAAAATATTCAATTATTTCTGTGGAAGATCCTTTTTCAGAAGATGATTGGAATTCTTGGATAAAATTTACTACATTAATTGGGAACAATATCCAAATTGTTGGCGATGATCTGTTTGCCACTAATTTAAATTTGATTAATAAAGGCATTGAGAAAAAAGCTGCCAATGCAGTTTTAATTAAACCAAATCAAATAGGTACATTAACTGAAACTATGGATGCAATTGAACTTGCTCAATCTAATGGATATGAGATTGTTATTTCTCATAGGTCTGGTGAAACTGAAAATACTTTCATATCAGATTTAGCTGTTGCTACTAATTCTGGGCAGATTAAAACTGGTTCAATGTCCAGGTCAGACAGGGTAGCAAAATTCAACCAATTACTTCGAATTGAAGAAAATTTTTCGTTAAAAAAATCATTAAAAAACAATAAGTTCTACTAATTATTTAATAGTTAAGAGGAACAAAAAGAGTCCAAATACCTATTTTATCATTTTTTTGAGGGTTTTTGATCCATTAGAATTGTTATGATTCGTGAATTATGATTCTTTATAGTTCATGAATAGAGTTCTTAATTTAAAGGAAAGAATTAAAAAGTATTACCCATATTTTTTCTTCCCATTAATAATTATATATCTTTCATTTAATATATTTGATGGAAACAACGGCCTTTTATCCCATGCTAGATTAGATAGTGAAATTATAGCACTCGAAGGTAAAATTAGTTCTTTAAAGACCAATAATAACCTAATTCAAATTAAGATCTCTTCTCTTCAAAATCTAAGCTCCAATAGTGACCTGGTTGACGAACAGATACGTAATGTTTTGGGCTATGGAAAATCAAACGAATACATTGTATTTTTTGATAAGTAGTATCACTTGAAATATAAGTGAATTGTCTTTATTTATTAATAAAGAACAATGGATAATCAAATTTCTAAAGCATTACTGAGAAAAAAATTTTCTGATTTTAAAAGTCCAACAAAACCTGACTGGATTAAGGTATCTATTCCATCAAATAAAATCAGTCAAACCAAGAATACCCTAAAAGAAAATAAGATAGTTACAGTTTGTGAGGAGGCTATGTGCCCGAATTTGTCGGAATGTTGGGAAAAGAAACATGCAACTGTTATGATCTTAGGAGACGTATGTACTCGATCATGTAGTTTCTGTAATATTAAAACAGGAAAACCCAATAAGGTTGACATTTTAGAGCCATCAAGAGTTGCAAGTACTGTTGAGAGTCTGGGTCTAAAACATGTTGTTATTACTTCTGTTGACAGAGATGATCTAAATGATGGTGGGGCCCAGCACTTTGCAAATACAATTAAAAAAATAAAAGAAAAAGCTCCAAATACAACTGTCGAAATTCTTACTCCAGATTTTAGGGGGAAAGACTTATCATTGGGAATTATAGCAAAAACAGAAATTGATGTTTTTAATCATAATCTAGAAACAATAAAAAGACTCTATAAGGAAGTTCGTCCTGGCGCAGATTATCATCATTCCTTGAAAATACTCCGAAGAATTAAACTTTTAAAACCTTCTGTATTTACTAAATCTGGAATAATGATTGGTCTTGGTGAAAACTTTGATGAAATTAGAGTTTTGATGGACGATTTAAGAGAACAGGATGTAGATTTCATTACTATCGGTCAGTATCTAAGGCCAACATTAAATCATCATCCTGTAATTAAATATCATAATCCAGATTATTTTATACGCATTCAAGATGAGGCGTTAAATAAAGGTTTTAAAATTGTATCATCTTCACCTTTTACTAGATCATCTTATCATGCAGAGAGTGATTTTAATAAATTAAAACACTTACATTCAGGTGCCTAAGCAAGAAGAAAAACAAATCGTTTCATACACGAGAGATCAGATGTTTGATCTAGTTTCAAATATTGACGAATATAAAGAATTTCTTCCATGGTGCAATGACTCTAAAATTATTAGTAGAGAGAGATTTGATGACTATGAGGTAGTTATTGCAGATTTAGAGATTGGATATGATCAATTTGTATATACATATAGAAGTGAGGTAAAACTAGCAAAAGATAAATCATTTATAAATGTCAAAAACCTTGATGGTCCTTTTAAATATCTTACCAATGAATGGAAATTTTCTGATGTTGATGAAAATAATTCTGAAATTGAATTTATGATTGATTTTGAATTAAATCTTTCTTTATTAGATGTATTGATGAAAAAATTTTTCAACTTAGCATTTCAGAGAATGGTTAGTGCATTTATTGATCGCGCAAAAGAGATATATTAAATCTTCTTTAATTCTTTTAATATTAGGTAAATTGCATATTCGGTGCTCTTTTTTTGAATAGCTATCCTTGTTTTTTCATGAAATACTTTTTTTGTAGTTTGAAATGTATATTTCTTATTAATTTTCGAACCAATACCAAAAAATACACATCCCACAGGTGTTCTTGCAGTGCCACCTCTTGGTCCGGCAACCCCAGTAACAGATAGAAGGATTTCACTATCAGTTATTTTTTTAAGTCCTTTAACCATCGCAAGAGCAGTTTGGTGACTAACAGCTCCATAATTTATAATCGTATTCTTTGGAACCATTAATAATCTTGTTTTCATTTGATTTGAATATGAAATACATGCCCCATTAAAAAAGAGAGAGGAGCCGTTAATACTTGTTAAATATTTACTTATCATACCTCCTGTACAGGACTCAGCTAAAGATATTGTAAATTTCTTTTTTGATCGTATTTTTTTTATTTTTGATAAATCTGAATTCATAGCAGTATCAATATCTTATATAACATAAGAATAATTAATGAATATATTCCGGCAACAATATCATCTAATATCACGCCATAAGATCCCTTTAATTCTTCCATTTTGTTTATTGGATAAATTTTGTATATATCAAAAAATCTAAATGTAACAAATGCAATTAAAACTTCATATATATTAAAATTCACTATAAATAATAACGGTATCGATTGACCAAGAAATTCATCTATAATTACCTCAGAGGGATCTTTTTTTTTATAATTATCTAGATAGATATCTGTAAAATAAAATGAAACAGATAAAACGAATAAAAATAAAACTATGAAATAAAAAATAGAGAACAAATCAATAAAAACATACCAAATAAGGATTGCAAACAATGATCCAAATGTACCTGGCGCAAGAGATATAAAACCAATCCCAAATAGTGTAGCAAAATATTTAGTGAAATTTTTCATTAATTAATTAGGTTGATCATTGCCCAGCAGCCTATAGCTTCTGATTTTCCAAAAATGCCAACATTATCAGCTGTTTTACCTTTAATGTTGATTAAATTTTTATTACATTTTAACAATTTAGATAAGTTATTTTTAATTGGAGCTTTATATTTTTCTAACCTAATTTTCTGACAGATAATTGTAATATCTAAATTAATGATTATTGAGTTATCTAGATCTATTTTATTTTTAATTTTATTTAGTAATTCAATAGATGAAATATTTTTATATTTTTTTAAAGGAGGAAAGAACTTTCCAATATCACCTTTAGCATTTGCCCCAAGTAAAGCATCAATTACCGCATGAAGAACTACATCACCATCAGAATGTCCTATAGCTTTATAAAAAGATTTTATTTTTATTCCTCCAATCGATATATAATTACCTTTGCCTAGTTTATGTATATCAAAGCCATTTCCTATTTTTGTCTTATGAAATAAATATTTTTTTAAGATATTAATATCTTCTTTTCTAGTTATTTTTAAATTTTCATAATCTCCATCTATATATTTTATTTTCTTATTCCTCTTGCTTTCAATTAATTGTACATCATCTGTAATTAATACTTCAGACTTTATTGAGTGTTTTATAAAATCTTTCATCTTAAAAATTTGCGGAGTCTGAGTTGTTTTGAATATTTTTCTATTCACAGATTTATTATTTTTTTTAAGAGAGTCAGTAACCTGAAGCGCAGGAATAACTGCGTCATATTTATTTGTTTTTATTTTTTTAATTAGTTTATTAACTAGAGTAGGTGATATATTTGGCCTTGCAGCATCATGTATCATCAAATATTTATATTTAGCTGTATCAAGTGATTTTAAAGCTTTAGAAAGACTTTGATGCCGACTATTGCCTCCTAAAATTAGCGAATTATCAGTATATTTTGACAATACACTTTTCTCTTTTTTGGTTATTTTTTTAGGAATAGTAATATATAAACAATCTCTGTTAATCGATTTAGTTATATTTTTGAGCGTATATTCAATTAACAAATGACCATTAATATTGTAAAAGAGTTTTGATTGGTGTTTGCTAAATCTATTGCCAGAACCAGATCCGAGAACAATACAGGCTGTCTTCATATAATTAACATATATATTTAAACTTTAGTATTCAATCTTAAATTATCAATGAATAAGCAAATAAAAAGATTTAATTTTTTTAACTCACGAAATCTTATATTAATAATATTTTCATTTATTTTTATTACTCTTTCTAGTTTTACATTATTTAATCAAAGATTTAATAGTTCGGAGTCATTCCCATATCTAAATTCATATATAGTTATTTCATCTTTGTTTATAATTGCATTGATTATTTCAATTAGTTTCATCATATTCCCAATTTTACTTCGTATTAAAAGAAAGAAAATAAGCACCTTAAATAGTAAATTCACACTTTATTTTATTTCAATAGCTCTAACTCCAGCTATTTTATTAGGAATATTGGGGTTGGTTCTTATAGAAATAGGCATTAATGATTGGTTTAATGATAAAATCAAAAATGTTATTAGCAACTCTGTTTTTGTGGCCGAGAGTTATTTGGAAGAACACAAGGAAACAATTAAAGGAGATGTATATGCTATGTATAATGACTTGAATAATTCAAGTAAACTTTTAAAAAGTGATTTATCAAAAATACCGATCGCACTTAAGACGCAGGCCTTGGTAAGATCATTGCCTGAAACATATATTATAAATAGAGATGGTGAGGTTTTGTTCAATGCACTTGATAATAATGCTAGATTTTACGCGCCACCGAAAAATCTATTTGATAGAGCAGATAGTGGAGAAATGTCAATCATGTCTTCAACACAAGTAAATAAGGTATTTGCATTGGTGAAACTTAATAATTTTAATAATTATTATTTGTATGCAGGAAGATCAATGGATGGAAATGTTATTGGAGCTTTAAATGATACGGTATCAGCTAAAAATGAGTATACTTTTTTAGAAAAAAATAGAAATCAAATTAGCCTCATTTTTATTTTGCTATATGTTATTATTTCACTAATCCTAATTTTGATATCAGTTATAATTGGTATTAAGCTTGCTGATAGGATAGTTGAGCCTATTTCAAGCATAATTAAAGCAACAAATAATATAAGCAAAGGTTCGCATGATGATAAAATAACCAAAAATAATGATTATATAGAGTTAAATAGACTTGCAGATTCTTTCAACAAAATGAGTAGCGATATTGTCAAACAAAAAAATCAGATAATTGTAGCAAAAAAACACGAAACATGGTCGGATATAGCTCGAAGAATTGCTCATGAAATAAAAAACCCTTTGACACCAATACAACTTTCTGCGGAAAGACTAGAGAGAAAAGTCATCGAACTCAAACTAGATAATATTGATATGAATGAGTGTATAGAAATAATTCGTCGTCAAGTTAATGAAATAGGTTACTTGGTTAATGAATTTTCAAACTTTGCGAGATTGCCGGAGCCTCAATTTAAGAATATTAATATATCTGATGTTATATCTACAGCAGTAACTGATTGTGAAATTTACAATAAGAACATTAAGTTTATTAATAATCTCCATACCAAAAAAATAAATGTAAGTGCAGATAAATCTCAGATATCGAGGGTATTTCAGAATATTTTTATTAATTCTATTCATTCAATAGAGGAGAGCATAGTTAGTAAAGGTGAAATTGTGTATGAATCAAGTGATACGGATGATGGTATAAAAATATTAATTAAAGATAATGGAATTGGCCTTAAATATGATAAAGACGAAATGGTTAAACCCTATTTTACCACAAAGAAGAAGGTTGGTGGATCAGGTTTAGGATTGGCAATTGTTGAAAAAATATTATTTGATCACCATGCAGAATTCTCAATTATGAACAGGGGTGATGGTGAAAATGGGGCTGAAGTCACCATTACATTTGCGAGATCAAGTATATGAAAACTGTATTGATAATTGATGATGAGATTGATATTTGCAATAATATAAAAGTCATCCTTGAAGACGAGGGTTTCAAGGCTGATATTGCACTTAATTCAGATGATGCTTTAATTTCTTTAAAAAATGTTAGCTATAATCTTGTGATACTAGATGTGTGGTTAGATAACTCAAAATATGATGGGCTAGAGATTCTCAAGCAGATAAGAAAAGATAAAGATATCCCGGTAATAATTATTTCAGGTCATGGAAACATTGACATGGCTGTATCGGCAATTAAAGATGGTGCAAATGAATTTATTGAAAAACCCTTTAATACAGAAAGATTACTATTGTCTGTAAGTAGGTCTATTGAATTGTATGAGGTTAAATCTGAAAATAGAGTATTAAAACAAGGCAGTATTTTTGACTATGAAATTATTGGAAGATCAACAGCCATAAATAAAATTTTACATCAGATAAGTAAGGTTGCACCAACTTCAAGTAGAGTAATGATCTATGGAGAGTCGGGAACAGGTAAAGATATTACCGCTAAAGAAATTCATAAACAATCAAAAAATAAGGATGGACCATTTGTGGCAATAAACGCAGCTTTGATGGATCCTTCAAATTTAGAAAGTGAATTATTTGGATCTTTAGAGTCAGGTATAAATAACATTGGATATTTGGAAAAAGCTTCTAATGGAACATTATTTATAGACGAAGTTGGTGAAATGCCACTACAGACCCAAGCAAAGATATTAAGAGTTCTAACTGACAAAAACTTTTCAAAAACAGGAAGTAATAATTTAATTGATTTAAATTGTAGAAT
>CABYGA010000006.1 GCA_902518415.1 uncultured Pelagibacteraceae bacterium
AAAGTTGCAATATCAGTATCACCACTATTGTGGTCTTGAACCGTATAATTGAAGCTGTCAGTTGCAGTAACTCCATTACTTAAACTGGTCGATCCGCTTTGATCAGCAGCATAAGTATATGATCCATCAGCATTCACTGTCATGGTTCCATATGTGGTAGTGAATGCTTGACCAATAGTCTTTGCGGTTCCAGCGCCTTCACTTGCTCCAGTTCGGATTGCTGTAATCGTAAACGATCCCGATACATCATCAGCATCTGGGTCTGTATCATCGTGATCAAGTTCTTGAGTGTCTGATGTACTTCGTGAAATAGTATTATTTGCATTTACGGCATCTGTATCATTGACTGCTGTAATATCATCATTGACACCCGTTATTGTGATAACGAGTTCACCAGTATCAGCATTTTTATCATCATCATCTTTTACGGTGTAAGTAAATGTATCTGTAACAGTATCGCCTGGGTCAAGAGCATCGGCCGCTGCTTGGTTAGCAACGTACTCATAACTTCCATCTGCAGCGATTGTCAATTGACCATATGTGCCTGTTAATGCAGCTCCAACTGTTCCAGCCGAACCACTTCCAGACTCAGTACCAGTTCTAATACCTGTTATTGCTAAACTTTCACTATCAAAGCTACTGTTATCATCATCATTACTTATAACGCCCGATGCTTCATTGACGGTGAGAGTTGCATCTTCATCGACGCCGCCTGTATCATCTACAGCCTGTGGTCCAATTCCTGTAACAGTTATCGTTAAAGTAGCTGTGTCCGTAGTTCCTGCTCCATCACTAACTGTATATGTAAAGGTATCTGTTGCTGTGGCGCCAGCAGCAAGGCCGTCCGCCCCACTTTGATTGGCAACGTAAGTATAAGTACCATTAGAAGCTAAGGTAAGTGCACCATATGTGCCATTTTTTGCTTGTCCTACAGTTCCACCAGAAATTGCAGAAACTGTTAAACTTGCATCAGCATCAGCATCGGTATCGTTTGATAAAACACCGCTACTTACCTGGTCAACATCAAGTGTTGCATCCTCGTTAACAGCACCAGTATCATTAACGCCAACCGGATCATCATCTACTCCTGTAATGGTGATTGTTAATGTTCCCGTGTCTGTACTTGCATCGTCATCATCTGCCACAGTATAAGTAAAGACATCTGTTACACTGTCTCCAGCATCTAAGGCTTCAGCAGCTGCAGTATTAGCAACATATGAATAACTTCCATCAGCATTCAATGTTAAAACACCGTAAGTACCGGTTAAGGCTTGTCCTACTGTGCCAGAGGTTCCTGTACCGTCGGACGAGATAGCAGTTACATCCAGACTCTCTGTATCACCACTTGTATCGTTTGCGGTGACACCTGCACCTGCGTTTTTAGATAGCGTAGCATTTTCGTCAACTGCACCCGTATCATTCGCTGCTACTGGCCCAACTCCTGTAACTGTAATTGCAAGTTCAGCTGTATCTGTATCGCCACCACTGTGATCTCTGACTGTGTAGGTAAAGTAATCAATAGCCGTCGCACCATGCGCTAAACCATCTGCACCACTTGTTGTCGCCGCATAACTATATCTTCCATCTGATTGAACTGTCAGCACACCATACGTTCCCGTCAATGCCTGTCCAACCGTACCACTTGTTCCACTTGCACTTTCTCTGCCTGTTCGAATTGCTGTTATGGTGAAGCTTCCGGATGCATCATCGGCATCAGCGTCGGTATCATCATGGTCCAATTCTTGAGAGTCTGAAGTGCTTCGACTAATTGTTGCATCTTCATTTACGGCATCTGTATCATTCACGGCTGTTATTGGATCGTTAACTCCTGTGATAGTAATCGTGAGCGTTGCGGTATCTGTATCGGTTCCATCGGATACGGTGTATGTAAATGTGTCCGTCACCGTATCACCAGGATCAAGAGGGTCTGCAGCATCTCTATTTGCGGTATACGTGTAGCTCCCATTTGCATTCATTGTTAGCTGTCCATATGTGCCATTTAGAGCTGATCCAAGAGATCCTCCTGATATTGCACTTACAGTGAGTGAATCTCCGTCGGCATCTGTATCATTTGACAAGACGCCACTACCTGAACTTACTGAAACGCTCGCATCTTCATTAACTGCGCCGGTATCATTATTACCAACGGGGTCATTGTTTGAAACTGGAGCTCTGGTAATGATACGAACGAAGTCACCCTTTAAACCATTTTTAGTACCAATTTGAATGGTCTTGTTACTGTTTGATATCGCAAACCAGTCACCATTTCCACTTTGTCCTGGAGCATTGTCATTCTTATATTCTAAATCCCTCATCCCAATTTTATCTGAACTCGATGTTGGATATGTAGCACCTGATTTTGAAATCCCTGTCATTGCAATGGTATTTAGTGGATTTGTAAAAATACCAAGAATTTCATTATCAAAAGTTACTTGACCCACTCTACTCCCCTGTCTTCTCGAGTTGCTATTTGTTTCATCGTTTGAAAAAAGTAAATAAACATGAACTGGATTGCTTGCACTTGGTGTAAATGAACTAGCTCCAGCAGAAACATCAAAATTTAATGTGCCTGTACCACTAGTAACGCTGGCTCTTTCCTGAGATAATACAAATCGATCTGAACTTGGATCCTGTTGTCCATCACGGTTAGTGCTATCACCCGTCCAACGTGCCTCATAGTTTGTCGCATCATGAATAGCCACTACACTTGAATTAATTGAATCTACTCCGTATGCATCAAGTGCATAATCATAATCTGCAACTGTAATATTTTTTGTCTCGATGATACCTGTATGTTTCTCCAAATCCCAGTCGCCACCTTTACCGGTAACATCATCTGATGCCGCTACATCAGCATCCGTAATTTCTGCAATTTGTTTGATTAATATTTCACCACTTTGATCTGCGGCTACGTTACAACCATAAAATAAAATATCTCCATTTTCTGAGAGACTGGTGCCAATCTCTTGAAGAATATTTTCATAGGCACTCAGTGTGTCACTGTTCAATACAGCTGTACCGAATGCAATCTGTCCTACACTTCCGTGACCTATGACGTGCACCGCATCTATTTTTTCTTGAGATGATAAAATATTTTGCATGATAACAAAACCATCTTGATCACTTTGTATGACATGTACTTCAGTATTTTTATCGAAACTATTAATCAGAGTTTCAATATCTTCAACTGTACTATCGATAAATACAATCTGTCTTGATTTTGCATTTTGAGCTGATGCATCTAAATTTACAAAAGGTAACTTTGTGTCTTTATCAACTTTGAAGTGATCTGCTTTAGATGTCTTATCATTATCTGTTTTTTGAAACTGAGCTAAATCATCAACCGCATCAATTGCAGTTGCTACTGCAGCACCGTCCAGCATAAGACGGGGTTCCAAGGCCTGAATAAGTTTATTGCTCATTTATATATATAATTTTTCGCACTAGATTGATTATTGGCATTTAGCCTTTTCTTTATACATGACTAAAATTCTAAAGGTACTCTCAAGAGACTAAATAACCCATTTTGGGCAAATTTTTTTTAGAGTTTTAAGCCATTTGTCTATATTCCCTTCTCATAACAGCTAATAAACAGATACCCTTAATTGATGAGAATAATTAGTACAAAAATAATTATATTTTTCCTATTCATCGCACTCAGCGCCTGCGCTCGAACACCAAATGTTATCGATGCAGAAAAATTAAATGTAAGTGTTCAAGAGGATTTATCTTTGCTTGCAGTGGAGGCGCCTCTAGAAAACATAGACCTTCACACTGCAATAGCTATTGGCATTAAAAATAACCGTGACTTAAGAATAAGTGTAATGGAGTCTGCGCTAGCTCAAAGACAAAGTGATCTTCAACGATTTGATATGCTACCTGATATTGCACTCAATGCTGGTTACTCTGAGTTCACTGAATTGCAGCCATCAACAAGTGTTGGCATTAACTATGATAGTGAGGCTGCACCAGATCTTGATGGTACACAATCCTATACTGTTTCTCGCGATAGAGGCTTGAAAAATAGAAATATTGAATTCACATGGAATGCGCTTGACTTTGGCTTATCTTACATACGGGCAGGTCAACAAGCAGATCGTTATTTAATTGCTAAAGAACTTGAGCGAAAGGCAACTCAGAATATTACACGAGATATCATTCGTGCTTACTGGAAAGCGCAAGCGTCAGAAAACCTGTTAAAAAAATTAAATCCACTTCTAGAAAGAGTTGAAACAGCTCTTGCTGACTCAAAGTACATTGAGGAATTACTCATATCTGAGCCCATGGACTCATTGCTTTATCAAAAGGAATTACTTGATGTACAAAGAACATTGCAAACTCAGGAGCGTGCACTAATAAATTCTAAAAATGAGCTCTCAATACTCATGGGTTTGCTGCCTGGACAAAACTATACTCTATCTAATGAAAATGCTTACCTAACAAATGTAAATATGAAGATTGAAACTATGGAGGAAATAGCTCTCGTTTCAAGGCCTGAATTAATGGAAAGTCGTTATCAAAAAAGAATCACCAGCAAGGATACGAGAGCTGCTATCCTAGGCCTTATTCCTAGTATAAACTTGAATGCTACATATGGTTATTCAAGTAATCAATATTTGTTAAACCAGGACACAACAGAATACGGAGCGTCAATTGGAGCTAATCTTTTTAACGTATTTTCTTTAGGTGCCGTAAGAAAATCGTCAGAAGCAAGTAAAGATTTAATTGCAGAACGTCATCTTGCAATAGCCATGACAGTATTGTCTCAAGTACACCTCTCAAATATGAATTATGCCCTGGCCATTGAAGAATATGATACCGCACAAAGATATTTAGATGTTGCACAAAGGATTAGTAAACAAGTTCAAAATGCCCAAAAAGTTTCAAGATTTGGTGAACTTGAAGTTATTCGAGAAGAAGCGAGTTTACTCGTTGCGGAACTCAGACGAGATCTAGCATTCTCTGAAATGCAGCACAGTATCGGTCAAATCTATGCATCAATAGGAAAAGATATTCTTCCTGATAATCATCAAAATTTATCGATTGAGGATGTAAGCAAAAATATTGAAACCAATCTTTCCGAGTGGGGAGAAGTTTACCAAGCAGCCGTAAATCTTCCTATCAGCGAGCAAGGTCCCATGCTTCTGATTATAAATGATCCAATCAATACACAGCAAACGAGTAATAAATTTCGAATTTCAGAAAATACTTTCAATATCAGTGGGCCAGGTAAATTACGTTTTCAAGCTACGCAAGAAGATGGAACTCCTCTACCCAGATGGCTTGCTTTTTTAACTTCTGATTTATCGTTTGTGGGCAATCCACCAAGTGATGTGTCAGGAATTAAGTTAAAAGTTTCAGTTGCAAATGCTCTTGTTTCAGTTGAAGACAATTTTACACTTCAATTTATGGATGAGGGTGAATTTCTTGCCCAAGAAGGTGAAGGTGCAAGACAAAAACTTATCCAATTGGGTCTGGATAAAAGAGAAGCGAACAGCATCACAACAGATGACGAAATTCCTGAGATTACAGAAATTATTGATGAGCCAAATATTGATTTAGATGAATACACAGTTTCAAATGAAATGGTTATTAATGATGCTGAGAGTCTTAATGAATTATTAGACTCTGTTGATAATACTCTTCAAAAAGCTCAAAATATACTTGATGATACTTCGGTTGAAAATGAAGAAGCCATTACAGATATTGATATAATAGAAAATCAAGTGAGTGAACCAATCATACTTAATGATGAGGCGTCAGTTGACAATAGTGAAGAAACGTTAGATTTAGTTAGCGTTTTACCAAAAAAGAAAATCTTAAATACGGTTGATGAGAATAGTCTTGTAGAAGAAGCCACTGCAGCAAGAGAATTGCTAACAGAACTAAACAATACTGCTGAATTAGAAAATAAATTAGCTGAAGAAGCATCTCAAGCGTTAGAAGATTTAACTCAACTCATTGAAGAGCCTGCGGAAGTAGTTTCAAATGCTTTTAGTGCCCAAGCAAGTGATGTTGAAGAAACTGAATTATCAATTGATACCAGCGATGCTGAATTTGTTTATATAAAAATTGGATCTTATACACGCGGTAATTCTGCATTCAGTTTTATGAATTACATTTATGATGTAATGGGATTTGACAGCAGATTCCTTAAATATGATATCAATGTCGATAAATTAGATAAAAACGACTATTCCGTCATTGTAGGTCCGGTGCCAATGAATGAAGCAAAATCTATGCTGGAAGCCCTTGATACGCAATTGAGTGCTCAAAATAGTTCTTTAGTTGAAGCAGAATTAGTCTGCAATGAAGAAATTATCCTAATGTGCTCAATTTAAATCTGAGCTAAATCTTCATAAATTCTAAAGTAAAAATTCATCATATCGCGTGTTGTAATTACTTTATTCCTGATGAAAGCTGCTATTTCTCCATCTTTATGGGCGTAATTAGTTCTAAACAATTGACGTCCTTTTTTTTCAAAATGTCCTATCTTTATTAATTTATTACTACACCTCCTTACAGTTTCTCTAGGCATTTTAGATGCCTCTGCGATTGATGAAATATTGGTTGGTAAGAGATAATCATTTTCGTAAAGCTCAGAAATATTAGTGAAATTTAATATTCCTGTGCGTTTCCTAAAATAAATCGATGCAGACAAGACAACTCGATCATTGGGGCTTAAAAGGTGATCATTTCCTTCTAGTGTTAAAACTCTTACCCAGAAATGATACATAGGCAATCTAATTCGATTCCATACTTCAGGTTTTACCTTCTCTAAATTTATCGATGAGATTGGTTTTAAATTTAATTTTAGTTGATACTTTTCCTCGAGGTTAACAATAATATCATCGAATGTTTTCATAAGAGACTTCATAATTTTACTAAGAGAGTCAGTAAATATATATTGAACATAAGCCTCCATGTTTACAAGATAACCATACTTTTTGTCTTTACTAATAAACCCAGCCTCTATCAACGAATTTATATATCGTCTTATATTTTCACGGGGTATAGAAAAAAATGCCTCAAGAACTTTAAGAGATATTCTTTTTCCAACAAAATTAGTAAATGGGGTAATAAAAAAATTATTATCTAAGAAATCATCAAGTTGCATTGCCTTAATTTGCTTTCTATATTCAGGAAAAAGAGTTTCATCTACATGTGCATTGGTAAGAGAATAAAGAATGATGAACGAAAGAACTCCGATAGACTCATCTTGGAGTCGTCTGTCTTTGGTTATCCAATTATTTGGGCTGTTTGCCCAATCAGGTTCTGTATGCAAAAATAAATTTTGATACCGAGAAATATGAATTAAAAGCAACAATGCAAAGTTACCGTCTTCTAGATTGTTAATGAGATCAATAACTTTGTCTTTTTTTGCTTCTAAGTTTGGATCCATAATATGATAGTATGCCCAAATTGGGTTTTATGTAACATAAATATAGATTATAATTCATTATTGAATTTAATATTTTGGAAGTCATAATTCTAATTATGAAAAGCAGTTTAGCTAAAATCGCTCAACAAAAAAAAATCAAATACTTCTTAATCAGTTTTGTTGATTTGTTCGGAATACAACGTGCAAAATTAGTGCCAGCCCGCGCTATTTCTGAAATGCAAAAAACTGGCGCTGGATTTGGAGGTTTTGCAACTTACTTGGACCTTGATTTTGCAGCCCCCGATATGTTTGCTGTTCCAGACCCAGAAAGTCTCATACAATTACCATGGCAACCTGATGTTGGTTGGTTGGCCAGTGATCTGGTTATTAACAATGCGCCCATGGATCAATGCCCACGTGTTATTCTCAAAAAACAAATTAGCCAAATGACAGATCTCAATTTTAAAATGATGACGGGTGTAGAATGTGAATTTTTCATACTTAATGAAGCTGGAACTGAGGTTGCTGATTTAAGGGATGATGCTCAAAAACCTTGTTATGATGTGGCAGCATTGATGAGGCGCTATGATATTTTAAAGGAAATTTGTGACTCCATGATCAAGCTTGGGTGGAAGCCCTATCAAAATGATCATGAGGATGCTAATGGGCAGTATGAAATGAATTGGGATTACACAGACTCACTTACGACTGCGGATCGACACGTTTTTTTTAAATTTATGGTAAAATCTATTGCCGAGAAATACGGATTAAGAGCAACGTTTATGCCCAAGCCATTTGATGAATTAACGGGTAATGGTTGTCATGCACACGCATCTTTATGGGATTTTAAAAAGAAGAAAAATCATTTTCTTGATCAGGATAATGAGCTTGGCTTATCCAAAATGGGCTACCACTTTATTGGTGGGATAATGAAGTCTGTAGACTCATTTTCAGCTTGGTTTAATCCATCATTAAATAGTTATGATCGTTTGAATGCGAGAACAACCAATTCAGGATCAACGTATTCACCTACTGCTGTAACCTATTCAGGAAATAACCGGACTCATATGATCAGAATACCGGATGCAGGAAGGATTGAATTCAGACCCGCTGATGGTGCAGTTAATCCATATCTCTTGCAAGCTGGACTAATTGCTATGGGATTGGATGGAATAAAAAATAAAAGATATCCTGGAAAAAGAATAGATGTGAATATGTATTCACAAGGACATAAGTTAAAGAGAATTAAAAAGCTACCTCACTCTCTTATAGAGTCACTTAATAAATTTAAAGCCAGTGAGGTTGTAAAAAAATCTATAGGTACAAAAGTTGTCTCTCAATACGTAAAACTTAAAAAAAGAGAAATTGCAGAACACAATAAAGTTAGTGATGAAAACAAAAAAGATTGGGAAAGAAAAAATATTATTGATTGCTAAAACTATTTTGTACCCAATACCGTTGCAACTAAATGAATTCGATCTTCTTCTCCACCATTAATTGCTGTGTGGTACTTCGTATTATCTGTTAGATAAATATTTCCATCAGCCGGTATGTGGTGACCTGTGTGCTCAATAAACATTCTGGCGCCATAATTTGTCTTAATTGCAACATGAATACGTTTTTCAGGATCACGGTGCCAACTCAGCGTCGTTCTTGGAGGCATTTTGATAACTCTACATCTTCCTACTTCAAAGAACTCATTAATTTTGTCATAGACATATTTAAAGTAAGTATTATTTAGCTTCGGATTGAATAGTGTATATCGAGTTTCGTCAATGTATGGCTCGCGCTCCATTTCCTCAAAAGAAGAGTCAGGCTTTGTCCAATATTTACCTCTGATATTGCCTCCAAACCACTCATCAAGTTCCTTTTCATCATAGTTCAGACAAATTGCATTGGACTTTAGCATTCCTGGTTTTATGTTTTCATTCTCAAACGGTCTGATCTTTACAAGTTCAGATACAGCTTTGTTCAATTCATCAACATCAAAAGATATATTTTCTAATCTCTCAATATATTGGTTAATGGGCGTATACATAATGTAGTTTCAAAAAATTAGTATCTAATCGAATATAGTATCTTAAATGAATAAAGAAAGAAGTTCAGATGGAGAATCGGGCCAAAATTGTCGCAGTATCGATAAAAAAATCAATGAAATGCCTCAAAAATTGATTTTGTTAGCATTGTTTCCCTCTCAACTCTTTCATAGTATATGAGTAGAAACTATGATCAAAAAATTAGAATTATATGACCTATAGAATCGATAATTTACAATATTGTAATTGGTCAGAAGAAATTTTTAAGATCAATAGTGAAGCGGGTTTAAATGCAATTCATGTAACCATAGCTTATCACGAAGATTTTGATGAAGTTAAAAAAAATGTAGAGGAATGGAACTCTTATTTCAAAGAATTTAATAATTTATTGATACATGGAAGAACCTACAAAGATATAGAAAAAGCAAAAGAAGAAGAAAAAACTGCTGTCTTTTTTGGTTTCCAAAATTGTTCACCTATTGAAGACGATATTAAACTCGTTGAAGCTGTGCATGATTTAGGAGCAGTCTTTATGCAGCTCACGTACAATAACCAATCTTTGCTAGCAACAGGCTGTTATGAAGATAACGATAGTGGTGTTACTCGAATGGGCAGAGAAGTTATTAAAGAAATGAATAGAGTTGGAGTCGTTGTGGATATGTCGCACTCAGCCGAGCAATCAACGCTAGATGCGATAAAAATTTCAGAAAAGCCAATTGCTATCACCCATGCCAATCCGTCCTTTTGGCATCCAGCTAGGAGAAACAAATCAAATGAAATATTAAAAGCACTTAGTCAGTCAAAAGGCATCATAGGTCTTTCACTCTATCCTCACCATCTTCTTGGAGGAACTAATTGCACTCTGAAAAGTTTTTGTGAAATGACTGCAAGGACTGTAGACCTCATGGGCATAGATCATGTAGGTATTGGATCAGATTTATGTCTTGGTCAACCTGACTCTGTTGTTGAGTGGATGAGAAATGGAACTTGGACGAAAACTAAGGATTATGGAGAAGGGTCGAAAACTGATGCAGCATTTCCAAGACAGCCAGATTGGTTTGAAAATACTTTAGGTTTTAACAATCTTGAATTAGGCTTAAAAGAAGTTGGCTTTGATGATAAAGAAGTGGATGCAATATTAGGCGACAACTGGTTTAATTTTTATAGAGAGAATATTCATTAATGCATAATCAAATTAAGCGCCGCGATCCCCATGAAGTCATGACACTAAAGCGGTTGGGCTCCTTTCATCAAACAAAGCTATCTTTTCTAAGAAGCTTTGTGAGAGAATTTAAAAGTTGGACATTTAAATGTGATTTATTTGATCTTGATGACCAAGGTTTTGGAACTGCTGTTTATTCAGTTAATAAAGATAGTCGCACCTATTCATTGATTTGCTTTGCTAATGAACTTGATGCTTCGGAAAGGTCCGATAGAGTAATTGCTACGAAGTGGGATGCAGCATTTGTTCTTCACGATGGAATACCAACAGAAAAAGATATTCAAAGATTAAAATTAAATGTTCCTAAGCAGGAAGTTGGCCGATGCAGTTATAAAGAATTAACATTATCGAGAGCAAATAAGTCTGTAAGAATTTTTAATCATGTTGTTGAAAGACTCTCCAATGGAGTTCAACCTGATTTATCTTTAATAAAAAAAGTTGGCTACCTCTATAGAACCACAGCGGTTTATGGATCTGGTAAATTTGGATTAGCTGATCGATATAGAATTAAAGACCGTGAAGAAATTAACGGACCCTTTCGACTTGAAATGATGTTGGTTTATTTAGTGCGTCAGTTTACGTTTGACCAGGTTAATCACATTGCTAAAAAAAAGAATCCCAAATTGGCAGTCAAACTTGATCAGTCAATAGCACGTAAACTTGGAATAGGAAATTCTACAGGACTTGGCATGGCTCCTTTTATTATTAATCATCCATCTCTGTTGCATCAGTGGATTTTCGCTAAAGAAGAAGCGTTAAAACAGATTAGAGAAATAAATAAAGTAAAGGAAAGTGACCTAAACATATTTAAGGAATGTCTAAAGCTTTCTAAAAATATGATTAGTACTTGGGAAACAGAAAGTGAGTATCAAATAAAAAAAATAAAAGATTTAAGTGATGATATTGAAAAATTTGAAAGTGAATATCTTTCAACCTTATCTGTAGATAAAGATAATCTTTGGGATCATCTTTATACATGGATTGAAAAACATTTAAGTTTTGAAGGTATTGAATTTATTATTTCACTAATCATGGAACCTTACGACTCTATTATTAACCCTTTGATATCAAATATGAGCTCCAATGAAGATTTATATTTCAATATACCGACTTTTAAAAAAGTAAGTGAATTAAAAAATATAATTTCTAAAGGTTACAAAAATATTATAGAGATTGATTTCTCAAAAAATGAGCCAAACGAAAAATTCTGGTTTATCTCAAAAAATAAAGAGGAGCCAAGGTTAGCAAACAGATTTGATGACGATGGATCTGAGTTGGAACAGCCTCTTGCCATCGCACGTGATATAAATGATCTGTATTATCGTCTTTTGGATGTTCCTGAAGACCAAATTTTGTCTGAGTTTTTAAGGAACAATAGCGATTTAAGACATGTGGTTAGAAGATGCTTTATAGCTGAGAAATTACCTTATTCAGAAATTCAAGATAATTCGATCGGTTCAAATTTGATACCCATTGACATGCTGAGATTAAAGTTATCTTTTTTTGGGGCACAAAAATTTGACCCTCGTTCAGACAAATGGTTGAGAATATGTATGTATCAAGGAGCTCCTCTAATGAATGAAATAAGTCAAACTAACGACAGATGGATCTATTCATAATTTCATGAGGTCCTCGAGTGAAATCATTACAGTTTCAAAAAGAGCTACTAAAGCTGCAGGATACTCGTGGGGCATAGCTGAAGAAGTTGGAAAAAATATTGATTTATTAGAATTAATAGGAATTGCTGGTATTGAAAATTTAAAATCCTATTTAAGTGATATAAAAACTAAAACACCAATCGGACCTAATGTCATAGAGTCCCAAAACAAAATAGATAATGAAAATCTTTGCCCTATTCTAACAGGAGTATTTCTGATAGATGATTTTAAAAATATAGAAATTTTAAAAGAAATTAATTTTTATAATGTTAGTTTTCCTCTTCTTATGATTCCATTCATAAGTAGACTTTCATTTCTTATTGGGAAAAGAGTCAGCATTGAGATTGACGAGTACAATTTTAAATTTAATTTAGATAAGTACATGTTTAGTAATAGTGATATACATTCGTTAATATTAGAAAATGCAAAAAACGTTAGAATAATTATTTTTGAAAATGAGGACTCATTTTCACAAGAGGTTTGGGATGAGTTGTATGCATTATCAACAGACATCTTTGTTGAAGAAAATGAGAAATTAAAGAGCACAGCTGCTGGAGCGGGTCTTGAAGATAATGATTAATTAAAGTTGAATTCCAACATTTTTTAATTGCAAATAGCTCTTTATAGCTTGCTGGCCTTTTTCACGACTATAGCCTGATTGCTTATACCCGCCAAAAGGAGTTGCGATACTTCCCGTAAACCAACTGTTCACATAAACTTGTCCGCCATTAAGCTTAGCTGCTGTTTTTGTTGCCATATCAACATCTTTAGTAAATACGCCCGCCGCTAAACCATAGTCTGTATCATTTGCAATATGAACTGCTTCTTCATGATCTTCATATTCAAGCACAGATAGGAATGGACCAAAAATTTCTTCTTGAGCAATAGTCATATCTGGCCTCACATCAGAATAAATTGTTGGCTCAAAGAAAAATCCTTTACGATCTACTCGATTGCCTCCAGATATTGCTGTCGCTCCAGCTTGTAAACCTGATCTTGCGTAATTTTCCACTTTTTGAAGTTGTTCTTCTGATATTACAGGTGTTAGGTCAACGCCTTCTTCGTTTCCTGGTCCAACTTTTATGGATTTGGCTAATTCCGATAGCTTATCTAATACCTCTTCTTTTATAGATTTATGAACGATCATGCGTGACATTGCTGAACATATTTGTCCTGCTTGACTAAATATTCCGACTTTTGTTGCATTAACAACTTTATCTATATCGGCGTCCGGCAATACAACGGCTGCTGATTTACCGCCTAGCTCTACAACTGCTGGCACAGCTCTTTCGGCAGCTGCGTGAAGTATTGTCTTTCCCGTTTTCACCGAACCAGTAAATGTGATTTGAGCGACATCATTATTTGATGTCAATGCAGCCCCTGCCTCAACGCCGTATCCAGTTACAATATTAACAAGTCCCTTCGGTACGCCTGCATTGTGAATAGCCTGTGCAAAAAATGAAGTGGTTGCTAGAGGAGTTAGCTCAGCTGGCTTTATAACTGTTGAATTTCCCGCAGCAAATGAACAGGCAAGTGAACGTGCCAACATTGAAATCGGAAAGTTCCAAGGAACAATGTGACCTGAAACGCCATATGGTTCATACAAGGTATAATCCATGACCTGATTGTTCACTGGTATAGTTTGACCTTCAATTTTGTCAGTCAATCCACTGTAATAGTCAAAATAGTTTGCGGCGTCCAAAAATTCATACTCAGACGCACTTAGCAATTTTCCATTCTCTTCACATAAAAGTGCGCCGCCATCTTTGCTGACTTTTCTAAGTTCATCCGCGATACTGCGCATCAACTTTGCTCTCTCCATAGGATTCATATCAACAAGCACTCGTGACTCGTAAGCTGTTTTAGCAGCCGCAACAGCCAGGCCAATGTCATCTTTATTAGCAGCTGAAATTTCCCCTATTACTTCTTCTGTTGCAGGATTGACAACGGCAATCAGTTCTTTACCTGTGGAGTCAATCCACTCTCCATTTATATAGTGTTGATATTTTTTCATTTACACTCTGTCATATCTTGTTTTGGCTAATTAACGAACTTTATTATAATTTTTATCTATAAATAATTTAGTTTAAATAACCCTAGATTCCCAACTATTTTTACCTTAGTCTGAAATCATGAGTGGAAAAAAGTCAGATTTCGTAAAATTTGAGCAAGTTGATAAAAGTTATGACGGTAAAGAACTGGTCGTAAAAGGTCTGGACCTTGATATCGCTGAAGGGGAGTTTTTAACTTTATTAGGGCCTTCAGGTTCAGGTAAAACAACCACATTAATGATGCTTGCAGGCTTTGAGACGCCAACTAATGGAGAGATCTATTTTGATGGTAATCCAATCAATAATATACCTCCTCACAAAAGAGGCATTGGCATGGTTTTCCAAAACTACGCACTTTTTCCTCACCTATCAGTATTTGAAAATTTAGCTTTTCCATTAAAAGTGAGAAAAATTGATAAGGCAGAAATTGAAGAACGTATAAATAGGACCTTAAAAATGGTTTCACTAACGGGCTTTGAAAACAGAATGCCTGCACAACTATCTGGCGGTCAACAGCAACGTGTCGCTGTTGCAAGGGCATTAGTATTTGATCCTAAATTAGTTTTAATGGATGAACCTTTAGGTGCGTTAGACAAAAACTTGCGAGAGAGTATGCAATACGAATTGAAACATATACATGAAACATTAGGTGTTACGGTTGTATATGTTACGCACGATCAAGGTGAAGCATTAACAATGTCAAACAGAATTGCTGTCTTTAATGATGGTAAAGTTCAACAGCTTTCTGGTCCCAATGAATTATACGAGACACCAGTTAATTCTTTTGTTGCTGGCTTTATTGGCGAAAATAATACTTTTACTGGAACTGTAAAAGAACTAGCATCTGGTTCTGCAAAAGTTGAAACCAGTACTGGTGATATAATAATAGCTAACCCAATAGCAGTATCTTCTGCTGGTGAAAAATCAAGAATTTCACTCAGACCTGAAAGAGTTAACATTAATCCAACCGAACAAATTGAAAATCGATTTGAAGCGGAAATAAAAGAAATTATTTATCACGGAGATCATACAAGAGTACGAGTGAATTTGCTGGGAAATGATGATTTTATTCTAAAAGTTCCAAACGCAAGCAGTAATTCAAAGCTTAATCTTGGTGACAAAGTAAATTTAGGTTGGTCTTCTCAAGACTGCCGAGCACTAGATTACTAAACCTTTGATACTACATATAGATTCAATCCTAAAATATTGAAAAAATTTATCTTTTTTTGTTGCGTTTTTGCTTAAGCCCCTATGTAATAACTTCTTTATATAAAAAAGGAGACGATTAATCATGTTAAGATTAACAAAAATAATGTCTTTGGCTGCTTTATTAGCGGCACCTACAATGGCTACAGCTGCGGAAGTAAATGTAGTATCATGGGGTGGCGCGTATACTGAAAGTCAAAAACTAGGTTACGGGGACCCATATCAAGAGAAGAGTGGCGTTCAAGTAAACTGGATCGACTACAGTGGAGGTTTGAGTGAAATTAAAGCTCAAGTCGAGTCTGGAGCAATTACTTGGGACATCATCGATGTGTATGCACGTGATACAATTATCGGTTGTGACGAAGGATTGTTTGTAGAATTTGATTTCGACAATGACTTCCCAGCAGGTGTAAATGGCATGAAAGCAAGTGATGACTTCTTTGCTCCAATGCCAAGTGACTGTGCTGTGGGTAACATTCTTTACTCATGGAACTACGCTTACAACACTGATAACATAAATTTTGACGGAAGTTATCCTGACTCAATGGAAGACTTCTTCAATCCAAGCAAATATCCAGGAGTAAGATCTCTTTATAGCTCTGCAATGTCAAACCTTGAGTTTGCATTAGTTGCAGATGGTGTTCCAGGAGCTGACGTGTATGACTACATGGAAGAAAACGGAATCGATAGAGCTCTTGATAAGCTTTCAGAACTTTGTAACGACCCTAATGGTGGTTGCATATTCTGGTCAGCTGGTGCACAACCACCTGAGCAGTTAGTTTCTGGTGAAGCTATCATGGCTACTGGTTGGAACGGACGTCATTTCAACGCCATTGTGAACGAAGGTTCACCAATGAAAATGGTTTGGGATGGTCAAATCCTTGATTATGAGTACTTCGTACTTGTAAAAGGTGGTCCTAACCAAGCTGAAGCAATGGAAGCATTAAAATACTTCACAAGCTCTGAAGGATTGGCTGGAAGTGCAAAGCATATCGCTTACGCACCTTTCAGAATCTCATCTCTTGACATAATCATGGCTGATGAGCCATGGTTTAATTCACCTCAAGCAGGTGCAGTTGAGATTATGCCTCACATGCCTACAGCTCCAGCTAACACTAAGAACTATGTTCTTATGAACCCAGAGTGGTACGCTGATAACAATACTGATATCAACGACGCATGGGAAGCTTGGAAAGCTAACTTATAAGAGACTAAAACTTGGGCAACCTATGGGTTGCCCAAGTCCTTTAAATTAAGTATCCTCATACTTAATGTCAGCAGAAATTAGAACATCAGACGGAGAGCTCCTCTCTGTAAAACTCAGAAAAGTTGAACGAAGACGAAGAACTACAGCGTTCTTATTGGCTGCTCCCTTGCTTTTCTTTATCGTTTTTGCATACGTGATACCGATATTTCAAATGCTTGGAAGAAGCATTGATAACGTTCAGATGAATAAATTTTTAAGTGAGACTCACCAAGTTATGCAAACTTGGGATGGGACTGAAATGCCCGGGGAAGATGTAACCTCAACTTTCTTTTATGAACTCAAAGGATTGGTAGAAGAAAAAAATCACGGTAAAATAGCGACAAGACTCAATTATGAAAAAGGAGGTTTCACAAGCCTTATAAAAAAAACAGCAAGAAAACTAAAAGATTTTGATGAAAATGGAAATTTTCTTGATCAGTTTATTGATGTTCATAAAAAATGGAGTGATATTGAGTACTGGCTTGCCCTAAAAAGAGGAACGGATGCGTATCATTTCCGAAAATATTTAACGACGTTTGACTATGAACAAAAATTTGATGGTTCGATTGAGCGTATACCTGAAAAGAAAAGAATAAATGTTACTCTTTGGTTAAGAACTATTTTTGTTGCAGCAGGTGTTACGTTCTGCTGTTTCTTGCTTGCATACCCTATATCACATTTACTTTCTGTTTTACCGACTCGATATTCAAATTTACTAATGATCTGCGTACTGCTTCCGTTTTGGACCTCCTTGCTAGTGCGAACATCTAGTTGGATGGTCCTGCTCCAAAAACAGGGGGTCTTAAATGATACGCTTGTTTCTCTCGGTATTGTTGCAGACGAAGGAAGGCTTGAATTAATGTACAACATGACCGGTACATTTATCGCGATGACACAAATACTTTTACCATTTATGGTTCTTCCACTTTATAGTGTTATGAAAACAATACCGCCAAGTTTAATGAGAGCAGCAACTTCGATGGGAGCTACTCCTTTTCTTGCATTCAGAAAAATTTACTTTCCACTCACATATGCAGGCATAAGTGCAGGTTCAATTTTAGTTTTTGTTCTTTCAATTGGATATTACATCACACCCGCATTAGTTGGGGGTGCTAAGGGAACTTTAATTAGTAATAGAATTGCGTATCACATGCAGCAATCACTTGATTGGTCTTTAGCAACTGCAATGGCAGCTGTTTTATTGGTCGCCGTTTTAATAGTTTATTGGCTATACAACAAAATTGTCGGCATAGATAACATGAGGCTTGGATAAGATGGCTTTACCTAAATATACTGAAACAAGATACAGGGTCTGGCATTACTCATACATTATTATTTGTACTGCAGTTTTCTTTTTCCTAATAGCTCCACTATTTGTCATTATTCCACTTTCATTTAATGCGGAGCAATACATTCACTTTTCTGATGGAATGCTAGCTCTTCAACCTGAAGCGTTCTCACTTAGATGGTATGAAGATATGGTTTACGGTACTAAAAACCCATGGGGAATAGCTGCTCGCAACAGTATTTATTATGCCTTTTTTGCAACGATAGGTGCCACAGTTTTAGGTACTGTTGCTGCTCTTGGACTTAGCAGTCGATATATGCCTTACAAACAATTGATCATGAGTATTTTGATATCACCGATGATCATCCCACTTATAATTTCTGGCTCAGCAATCTTCTTTTCACTTGCTAAATTAGGTCTTGCTGCAACGTTTCCTGGCATAGTCATAGCGCATATAATTCTAGGAACTCCATTTGTTGTCATTACTGTAACTGCTACTTTAAGTGGTTTTGATGACAGTATTACAAGAGCTGCTTCAAGTCTTGGCAGTACACCAACCAATACATTTTTTAAAATTACATTACCTCTTATCACACCAGGAATTATTTCAGGTGCACTCTTTGCATTCGTTACATCATTTGATGAAATAGTTGTAATCTTATTCGTTGCTGGAGGCGATAGGAACTTAACAACTATACCTCTTCAGATGTGGACAGGATTAAGAGAGCAGCTTAGTCCCACGATTATGGCTGTAGCTACCTGCTTAATTGTTCTATCAACATTAATTCTGATCGTAACAGAATTATTACGAAGAAGATCTGAGAGAATAAGAGGAATATCAGCACAATAGTACAAACTGTAGCTCAGGAAATTTTTTGTTTCTTATCAGCTGATTACTAATCCATCTTTTTTTAATTCACTAACCAGATCATCAAAACGGTCTTGACCAAAAAAGAATTTGTCTTTGTAAACAGAAAGAGGAACTCCATGATGTCCCGCTTCGAGCTGTTCTTTTTGATTTAACTTAATTTCATCAATTAACGCTTGTTCATTTTCGATACGTATTTTTTCAATATCTTCAAACTTCAGTCCAACTTTTGAAGTAGCATCAGCTATTGACTCATCAGTATTCCAGTTCTTGAGACCGCTCCATATTTTATTTGAAACCACAACAGCAAAATCAAGCTGCTTATCTTTTTGAATAGCTTGACAATAATGGGCTAATTTAAAAATATAAGGCTGATGGTCAGAAATTTTTCCAGTCACCAAGTTTTGATTTATTGGATCAGGATTTGGTTTGGCAAAAACCATATTATTTTTTTTTGCTTGTCTGATATAATCAATTCTTCTGATTAAAAAGTAAGTAAAGAGATTTTTACCTTTAAAAAATTCTGGTTCCCTTATTGCAAGAGGGTAAACTTGCTTAAAATTAACATCTACCCCATGTTTATCCCTCAATTCAACCATGCGTGGCAAAATTAAATACGAATAGGGACTTCTAAAAGAGAAATATAAATCCACCTTCATAATTATAATATTAACCTTTCACATCCTGTACCATCAAGGAGGTTATCAACTTTTTTTCGATCATTTTCTTCAAGCGCTCTATATTCTTCATTAACCCATTTAAGACACTTTGCCTGATAGGGAAAAGATTTTTGCTTCCAAAGGCAATTATCAATTTCTGTTTCCCATTCTTTATCGCCATTTTCCATAGCATTTGCATTTGCTAATTGTGCAGGCACATACCCATTTCCAATTTCAATAAGTAAATCTTTTACTGTCGATGGTAAACTTTCAATTGAACCCCATTGTTCATCGGTAACTTCAATGCCAGACTGGTCTTCAATTAAACCAACCCATGCAACTGTTCTCAAAGATACTTCGTGACAAATTTCTCTGGGAGTTGGATCAAAGTTAACAAGCTGAGAAAGTTGACCATATAAAGCAAAATCACTGGAAGAAGGTCTTTTACTTAATAGGTAAGATGCAGATGCAAAATGCTTTTCAAGAATAACTAATAAGCGCCTTAAACTTGCATCTATTATTGGCGCTGTATCATTGTTTGAGCCCACTACCCACAATCTGTCAATTTGCCTTTTACTGATCATTTCTCTAACATTTTTTAGCATGTCATCTGGCATCATTCCTATAGTCTGAAGTGGTAAAATAGTACCTGCATTATTTGCATCTTTTTGATCGTGCCATCGGTAATGAAACATATATTTAGTACCCCACTCATCGGCAAAATCTTCTATTAGATAATTAATGAACGCAAGGGCGGGATCAGATGGTATTGTGCTTCGTTCACTGACCTCTTTATCAATCCTTCTTATCAACGGAGTAGAGTCAGTTAATGCTTTTAAATTCCCATCTTCATCAGGCAATACAAACGTTGGCAGCAAACCAGGTTTTGGTTTTTCTATTCCTTCCTGATCTAGATATTTTGAAGGGTCTCCCCAGATCATTTTATGGGGGATTCTTTTATATCGTAGGTAGGAGAGCATTTTGCGAGTATAAGGTGACCCCACTCCGCCAAGTACTACTAATGGATTTGGTAAATTCATAATATCTTTCTATTTTTGTATAATTTTCGAACCTGTGTCCGTTAAGTCTTTTGATTGTTTCATATTTCTCATCAACTCCATAATATCAATTGGAACAGCTACACCTTTTTTACATGCCGGTCGATCTTCCATCATTTGCATCCATCTTTGAAGACCTGTCAGGCCATCTATTTTGATACCTGACCACTTATATGTTCTTACCCAGCACCAGTTAGCAATATCAGCAATACTAAAATCATCCGCTAAAAATTCATTATCCTTTAAGCGTGTTTCCATTACCTCAAATAATCGGCGACCTTCATTTTGATAACGATCAACAGCCGCTTGGATTTTATCACCAGGCCAATACCGAAAAAAAACATTTGCCTGCCCCATCATGGGACCAATTCCTCCCATTTGAAACATCAGCCATTGAATCACTTTAGAACGAGCAATTGTTTCGGTAGGTAGAAGTTTTCCTGCTTTCTCAGCTAAATAAATAAGTTGAGCACCACTTTCCATAATTGAAAGATTATTATTTTCTATATCAACAATCACAGGAATGCGTCCATTTGGATTCATTGCTAAGAATTCAGATTTTTTTTGATCTCCAGCTTGTAAATTAACAACGTGAACATTGTAAGGTATTTCAAGTTCCTCTAGTGCGACGGAAATCTTATATCCATTTGGTGTAGGCGAAGTATATAGTTCAATCATTTATTTCTTTAGTTTCAATATTCAATTGGCCAGCTAAACCTGCTTCTCGATGTTGGTATGCTTCAAGATACGCTGGGTCATTTGGCATCATATTCTCACCCATAATTTGTCTTGAAGGCCATTTAGCAATAGCAACTACATCCCACAATTCCTCAACATGCCCAACTGCCATACGTGTCACATCTGTGTGTAAAATAAGATCTCCACCAATATTTTGTAAATGCTTCTTAACAAATTCTGCATAGATTTTGTATGCTTCTCTACCGGTCAATTTTGTTTTTCTTCCATCTTTGTATTCAGCTTTATCCTTAAACTTTAATAAGTTAACCATATAGATTGGTTCATTATCAGTTGCAGCTTTAAAGAAACCCCTCATCTGATCTTTACTGGGGTAAACCTTATTTTTAACTTCCATATTGAACCTTATTATTGATTATAATAAAAATAAACATTATTTGATATTACTAAAGGAGAAAGATTATGAATAAATTTTTAGTTGTTTTAAATGCTATCAATGGGATCTTGTTTATTGCAATTGGTCTCCTCTGGGTGATTTCTCCCAACGAAGCTGGAGCTAACTTTGGTATCTTAGAAATTTCCGAAGGATTAGGTCGAAGTAGTCTAATTGGTGATGTAGGAAGCTATTTTTTTTGTATTGGTTTAATGATGATACTTGCAGCTTATACTTTAAGAAGTATTTGGTTTTATGCACCCGCGATGCTTTTAGGTGTTACTGCCTTATTTAGAGTGATCTCATGGGCAGCACATGATGCAACCTTCGCAACTCAATTTATTATTATTGAAATATTACTTATTACTTTATTGCTTGTAACATCGAAGAGAATGTCTAGCTAATAAATATGAAAAAAATTTATTTTTTTTTGATAACCGCAATTTTAATGCTCATTATTGCGCTTATCGGAATAAGAACTACTCCTGTTCAAAATCTTTTGATAGATTTTGATTTTGATAGACAGTGGAATAATCAGGATAAATTAATAAGTTTTGATGGCGATTATATTATTGGTCTTGTTTGTGGATCACGGGGACCCTTACCTGGTAAGGGAAGAGCCGAGCCCTGCATAATGATAAAAACTCCTGATCATATGTTTGTAGTTGATACTGGGGATGGTAGCAGGCAAAACCTTATAAATTGGAGTATTAATCTTGGTAATTTAGATGCAGTCTTATTAACTCACTTGCATTCAGATCATATTTCTGATTTAGCTGACTTTCACCTCTATTCATGGGTAACCCAAAATAGAGGCAAAAAACTGCCAGTGTATGGGCCATTGGGTACCAATCTCGTGACTGAGGGAATAACAAAAGCTTATGAGTTAGACACTGAGTGGAGAACACTTCATCACGGAGAAGAAGTAGCTCCTTCTGACTTTGCCGGTTTTGACACAAAAATAATTAATTTAAATGATCCAGTTATTTTTGATGATGGTGAACTTAAGATAACAGCTTTTGAAGTTGAGCATTTTCCAGTTGATCCCTCGCTAGGTTTTCGTTTCGATTATAAGGGCAGATCCATAGTGATAAGTGGCGATACCGACTACAGTGAAAACTTAGTTGAACAAGCTAAAAATGCAGACTTGCTATTTCATGATGCTCTCTCTCAAAATATGATAGGAAGATTGGAAGAAATTTCTGAAGACGTTAACCCCTTATTATCCACAGTCTTTTATGATATTCAGGATTATCATGCTTCTCCAATTGAGGCTGCCCAAGCTGCCAATGAAGCAAATGTAAAAGAGTTAATATTTTATCATTTGACGCCAGCCCCTCAAAATTTCATTGCGAAAATAATTTTTGTGAGAGGCGTTAATGAAGTACGTCCAAACAATTGGTCATTAGCCGATGATGGAACTATGGCGATACTGCCAGTTGATTCTGACAAAGTAGAAATTACTAATATCAATTAAGATCTATAAAAATAATTTTGAAAAGAAGTTTTTCATTTCATTCCAAGAATGCTCATCAGCATATTGGTCATAAAATAATCCACTTTCTCTCTGATTAGCTTCTGGATTAGTAAAGGCATGGCCCACATTACCATATGCATGAATTTGCCATTTAGCTTTCTTTGAATTTAGTTCATCAGCGAGATCAATCATACTTTTTGGAGTAGCCATAGGATCATCATAGCCATGCAAAATTAAGATCGAACTATCAATTTTTAATGTACCTTTTAACTGCTTTCCAGTACTCGCTGTTGGAGCATCATAAAGTCCGTGGAAACTAACAACTCCTTTAATATCTTCCCCAGATCTTGCAAGATCAAGAGCGCACTTGCCACCAAAACAAAACCCGATAGCCCCAGTTTTATTCTTATCAACTTGATCGAAGTTTTTAAGAGTTTCAAACGCATCTATCATACGTTCTTGAAGCAATACTCTGTCAGAATTAAATTCATTCATAAGTGCCATTGATTCCTCTGGATTAGAACCTCGTCTACCTTGACCATAGAGATCAATTGCAAAAGCAAAATAACCTAATTCAGCCAATTTTTCAGCTTTCTCAATATCAAAAGGTGAATGCCCGCCATATGCATGACAAACGAGGATACCAGGACGAGAAGTACTTATACTATCATCATAACTGATTGAGCCTTCAAATTTTTGATCAGAATTAAGTGCACCATAGATTAATTTTTCTGTTTTAATCATAACTATAGAATACCCTCGTATGAATTTATGTAAAGATTCTTCATTTGATCAAATGATATATCTTTAGGATTAGGTTGAGTTGATGGATCTTTTAAAGCCATTTCCGATAGTAAGTCAAAATCAAAATCGACATTCAACTCTTTAAGTGTATGAGGTATAGCAAGATTACTTCTCAAGTCCAAGATCCATTCCATAAATCCGTCAAATGATTTCTTATTAAGATCTAAATATTTTGATAAAGAAATAATTCTCTCTTCAATTACATCTTTATTAAAGTTAAGAACATAAGGCATGAAAATAGCATTTGATAACCCATGATGGATATCATTTACTGCATTTATCGGATGTGACAATGAATGAATAGCTCCTAATCCTTTTTGAAAAGCTGTAGAACCCATAGATGAGGTTACTAACATCTTGCTTCTGGCATGAATATTTTTTGGTTCGTTATAAGCAGTGACCAATTGGTCCTTAACATTCTTAATTCCCTCTATAGCAATCCCATCTGCCATTGGATGAAACCCCCGTGCGCAATAGGCTTCTAAGCAGTGTGCGAGTGCATCCATTCCCGTCGCAGCAGTTAAGTGAGGAGGTAAACTCAAAGTCAGCTCAGGATCAAGAATAACTAAATCGGGCAAGAAAGATGGATGGAAAATAATTTTTTTTGTCAAATCCGCTTCATCCACAATAAGTGAGGCTCGTCCTGTCTCTGAACCAGTTCCTGAGGTTGTTGGGATTGCAATGACTTTTGGCAGATTGTCAGTCACAGCTTGTTTCCAATTGTCGCTGACATCTTCAAAAAACCATAGGTTCTCTCTCTGCTTCGACATGAAAGCAATGGCCTTTCCAGCATCCAAAGAACTTCCTCCGCCAATAATAACTATACCATCACTTTTGCTCATATTAAATTGAGCAACACCATCCGTTACGTTTTTGCCCGTGGGATTGCCTTTTATATTTGAAAATACAGAAAATTCGATCTGACACTTTTTAAGAATAGCAAGGATATCAGCAAAATTTTCATTTTCTGCAAAATTTGGGTCTGTAACAATCATTGGTTTGGTTATAGATAACTCATTAAGCGCCTCTATAATTTCAAGTCTACGTGAAAGCCCAAACCATATAGGTGTCGGATAGTTCCAGTTGGTCGACACTATTTCATTCATTCAATAAACTCTATACTCATAAAGTTGGTGGTGATGTTTTCTGTTTTGAACCTAAAGCGTAGAAGCTGATTGCGATAATTATAATCATACCTCCTATAAGAGTGAATGTTGAAGGCACCTCGTTAACTCCAAAAAGAGGTATCCAACACCATATGACTCCCCCTACTACTTCAGTTAGAGAGAGAAGCATGAATTCAGCTGCTGGCAAATAACGTGCGCCTATACTTAAAAGTATTAACCCTATTGCTACAAAAGAACCATGCATCATACTTAATAGTATATTTCTAAGCGGCATCGTATAGCCATCATTAAGATAAATAATCATGCACATTGAAAATAATGAACATGCAATCCCAGCGATAATGATCGTTGTAAATTTTGGTGTATCAGGTTGCCATCTTAAAGTTGTTGCAAATATCGCAAAACCAATTGAGCAAAACAATCCAAAAGTCCAACCTAAAAATGTGCCAGCATACCAATCATTGTACGCCATTAAAAACATTCCAAATAATGATACAAAACATGCAATAGCTGTGGTTATTCCAACTTTCTCTCTAAGAAAAATATAAGCAAACAGTCCTGCAAATAAAGGTTGGGTTCCAATCATAAATAACGTTGTAGCAGCAGAAGTAAAAGTCATTCCAAATATGAAAAAAATAAATGCAGAGGCTAGACCCAAACCACCAATTAAACCTGATATACCTACTCTTTTAAAATTATGTCTGAATGCTAATCCTTCTTGATATATTAAAAAGATTAGGAGAATTGTTGCTACTACAATGCCTCTACAAAATAGATAATGCCATTGATAAATTTCAGCATCGACCATATAGCGAACAGTAGGTGCACCAAAACTCCATATCAAACCAGCAGATAAGGCAAGAATAAATCCAATTAAATATGTTTTGTTATTTACTTCACTCATATAATCTAAATGAAGAATATATAAATTTAATTTTATTACACTATAAATGAGCACTATGAAATCTGTTACAGAGTATGGGGAATTTGATGAAAAGTTCCAAGAAACCTTCGAACTTTTTAAGAGAAATATTGAAAGTGATGAGGAAGTTGGTGCGTCATTTGCTGTATACAAAGATGGTAAGCCTATCATTGATCTTTATGGTGGTTTTCAAGATCGTAACAAAAAAATTAGCTGGAATAAAGACACCTTAGTCAATGTTCATTCAACCAGCAAAGGAATTGTTGCCATGGTAGTTGCAAAACTAATTGATAATGGTGATTTAGAATTAGACAAAAGGGTTTGTGATTATTGGCCAGAATTTTCTGAAAATGGCAAAAATGATATTAGGGTAAAAACACTTTTATCTCATCAGGCAGGTCTTTATGGTTGGAGGGAACCTCTTGATGAAACAGATTTTTATAAATGGAATTATGTTTGTGAGTTACTTGCAAAACAAAAACCCTTTCATGAACCCAACAAAGAAATTTGTTATCATCCTAAAACTATTGGATTTCTTGTTGGAGAATTAATTAAAAGAATTACAAATAAATCAGTTGGAAAAAATTTGTATGAACTTCTCAGTAAACCACTTGATGCAAAATGTTTTATTGGAACCCCTGAGATATATCACAACAATATTGCTGAATTAATAAGTTCTGAAAGTTTACGTAAAGCATTTAGTAATCCAGAAAATGTTGATAATTACATGGTAACTGCATTCCTCAATCCAGCTAACAGAACCAAAACAGCAAATACTACTGAATGGAGACTAGCCGAAATACCAGCAATGAATTGTCATGGAAACTCAAGATCGATTGCTAAAATCTATGACCATTTTATAAATCATCAATCAACTAACTTCATATCGAATGAAACTTTTAAATTGGTAACTGCAGTTGCTGTCAGTGGTGATGACAATGTTATGAAATCACCGATGCAATGGAGTTGTGCGGGATACAGTGTTGGAGGCGGTAAACTTTTTGGAAAGAGCAGTAAAGCATTTGGTCATACTGGTTGGGGTGGCTCTATGGCTTTTGGTGATCCCGAAAATGGGCTTAGTTTTGCTTATACTATGAATTTACTTACAGGGTCCATGCTAGGTGATCAACGAGCATTAAAGTTAGTAGAAACAACTTATAAAAATTTATGAAACTAAGTACCAGATCAAAGATATTTTACGGCGGCGGAGATTTTGCGATAAATATCATGTGGCAGTTAACAGTCTTTTACCTGCTATTTTTCTATACAGATATTTTTGGTCTATCGCCAGCACAAGCAGGGTTAGTGTTTTTCCTAGCAAAGGTCTGGGATGCATTTACTGATCCAATCATGGGATACATAGCAGATAATACATCAACAAGATGGGGGAAATTCAGACCATATATTTTGTTTGGATCAGTACCTGCTTTAATAATGATCATACTGTGTTTTACTTCACCAGATTTGTCTCAAGCTGGAAAATTTTATTGGGCTCTATTTACCTACATTACCTTCACGACACTATACACAATTATAGCTATTCCAGTTGGTTCACTTATTCCTGCTATGACTCAAGATCGAGATGAGAGAACCTCTCTTGCATCATTCAGATTTTTAGGGGCCAGTTCAGGATCAATAGCCGTAGCAGTATTAACATTACCTCTAGTTGGCTTGTTCAGCTCACCTCAATTTGGATTCCCAGTTGTGGTTGGTTGTTTGGCTTTCTTGGGAGCAATTTTTGCTTTTCTTTGCTTCTTTAATACTAAAGAAATTTATTCTAAGCCTTATGAAAAACGTGTTGGATTAAAAAAAATCATAAAGATGGTTTTTACAAATTTTCCATTACACTTTGTCATATTGGCTCTTCTTACTACTTGGATTGCGAACAATATCAAACAACTTACAGTAATCTATTTCGTTAAATATAACTTACAATTAGAAGCATACTTTAGTCCAATTTTACTGAGCGTGATTCTTCAAATTATGCTTGGAGCATATGTAGTAAATTTAGTAAAACACAGGTTTGAAAAGAAAACTTTATTCATGATTGGAACTTTTCTTTATGTTTTTACAGATTTAATAATTTATTTTATCACTGGTTATGAAAACTTTTGGCTATTTGCATTCATTGCTAGTCCTGGATTCGTTGGTTTCGGAATGGCAGGTGTAATGGCCTGGTCAATGATTGCTGATACAGTTGAGTATGGTGAGTGGAAATCAGGATTTCGAGCAGAGGGAATACTTAATTCTGCTCATGTATTTGTATTTAAGTTAAGTGTTGGTTTTAGTGCTTGGTTAGCAGGAGTGATATTAGATAACACAAATTATATTGCAAATTCAGCAATACAAAGCGAGGAAACCCTGAATGGTCTTTTCATCATGGGTTATATTTTTCCATCTATTGCGGGAACGATAGCAATAGTAGTAATGTACTTTAATAAATACGATAGTATTTTTTATAAAAAAATATTCTCAGAATTAAAACAAAGATAAGATCAAATTATGAAAGCGATCTCAGTTGGTGAAGGCTACGGGAGAGTAAACTTGATTGGTGAACATTTAGATTATAACGGAGGATGCGTATTACCTTTACAGATAAAAAACTCTATAATCTGTGAATTAAGTGAAAACCCAGAAATTGAATGCATTTCGATAGTCTCAGACAAATATCAAAAAGCATTATCAATTGAAAAATTAGAAAAAAGAGATAGTTGGGCAGATTTTATAATTGGCTCATGTTTATTTTTTGGAAAGAAATATTCAATAGTAATCAAAGAACTATCTTTTAATATAAGAAGCAACCTTCCACTAGGAATTGGACTCTCGTCCTCGGCCGCAATAACAATTAGTACTCTAAAGGCTCTAGGCAATTATTATAAAAAAGACATATCTGATGATGAACTTATCAATCTAGCATACGACATCGAAAATAATTTTGTCGGAGTTGGTGGTGGTATTATGGATCAATTTGTATCTGTATTAGGCAATCAAAATCAAGCATTATTCCTAAATACTCTAAATAGATCTTATGAATTAATTGATATATTTGAAGATTATAATTTTCTAATTATTGATAGCAATACAAAAAGAATTTTATCGAATAGTGAGTTTAATCAAAAAAAAGAGTTGTGCCTTAGTGCCTCAAAGAAAATGAATTTAAATAACCTATGTGAAAAAGAAATTATAAGCAAAGAAGATATTGAAATATTATCTGATGAAGAATTTAAAGTGTGTGAGCACGTAGTCAAAGAAAATGTAAGAGTAAAAAAAGCTGTTCAATTCCTAAAAGATGATAACCCTGATGAATTTGGAAAACTGATGACAGAAAGTCACCTGTCTCTCTCGAAATATTATGGTGTTTCAACTAATGAATTGAATAAATTAGTAAGTCTCTCTAATTCTTTTGGAGCGTTAGGATCAAAGTTGACAGGAGCTGGTTTTGGAGGGGCTGTTGTATCACTAGTAAAAAATGATAAAGTAGAAGAACTCAAAAAATTAATATTAGAGAATTATAATAAGGCAAAATTTGTATGATTTTAAAAAATTTACCTAAAGATTTTATATGGGGTACTGCAACTGCGGCACACCAAGTTGAAGGAAACAATACTAACTCAGATTTTTGGCACTTAGAGCATACTAAGGATACAACATTTGCTGAACCTTCAGGTATTGCTTGCGATCAATGGAATAAATATGAGGAAGATGTCGACCTTATGGCTGATCATTCCATCCAAGCCTATCGCTTATCAGTTGAATGGGCTCGAATTGAAACTAGTGAAGGTGAATATTCTCAAGAAGCAATTGATCACTACAAAAAGGTTCTAGATTATTGTCGAGAGAAAGGTTTGAAAACCTGTGTAACCTTGCAACACTTTACGTCACCACTGTGGTTTACTGCAAGAGGCGGTTGGGAAAATCAAGATAATGTTGATTTATTCGTAAGATACTCAGAAAAAGTTTCAAAAGAATTAGATGATTACATGGATACAGTATGTACAATTAATGAGGCAAACCTAACCTCTTGTTTTGCTCATAGTTTTCCTAGTTACCCAGAAGGTGGAATGAAAACCATTATGCCTTTTGTTGGTGAAGCAGCAAAATCCTGCGGATCAAACCTTGAGAACTTTGGACCTTTTTTATTTGGGCACCCATTTAAAATAAGAGATTGCATGATGGAGGCTCACGTAAAGTCTTTTCCAGTTATCAAAGGTAATTTAAATCATAATCAGCCAATTGGCATTACACTTTCAATTATGGATTACCAATGTATTGATGGTGGGGAAGAAATGAGAGATAAGGCTCATGCTGAGTCTGTAGACATATGCCTTGATCAGGTAAAAAATGACGACTTTATAGGCATACAAACATACACACGTCATACATATGGCCCAGAGGGAATTGTAAAACCTAATACAAATGATTCAACTATGCTCGTGATGGGATATGAGTATTATCCAGAGTCACTTGAGAATGTATTGAGGTATGTAGCTCCAAAAATTAACTGCCCTATGATTGTTACTGAAAATGGGATTGGCACAGATGATGATGAGCAAAGAATAAGTTATGTGAAAACTGCTTTGGAGGGTCTTCAGAGGTGTATTGATGATGGTTTGGATATTCGAGGATATTACTATTGGTCATTTCTAGACAATTTTGAATGGCTGTATGGCTACAAACCAAGATTTGGCCTCATTGAAGTTGATAGAAATACTCTGGAAAGAAAAAGCAAAAAAAGTTTAAAATTTTATCAAGAAATTATTGAGAACTCAGTATAATTAGATCTGATCACTTTGTGCTTGGCTCAAAAAGCAGCCATTAATTAACCAGCTACCATTTTCTTGTTGCTGCATAGAATAAATTGCTGTCACAAATATTCCATCTGGATCAACTAAATATACTTCAAGAAAAGGGACGCCCCCCTCTGTTGATACACTGCCTATATTTATACTCTTAGGACGATAAACAGCTTGATACTGACCCACTACCATATCTCTAAACTTTTTATAATCAGGAAAGATGGTTTTTATTGTTGGAGAAGCATATGAATAAGCCTTTTCAAAATCATCATCTTGAAATGCCTGCAGTTGTGCACTTACTACTGATATTATTTCTTCCTCATCCGATGCATTAATGGCATATGCCCCATTCTGAATTAGGAAGGATAGGATTAATATTTGAAAATAGTTAAATATTTTTTTTTTAGTCTTCAACATCAGAAAACATCTTTAGTTTTCTTGCTTTAAGAATAAGCACTGCAATTGCTATGAGCAATATTGCGCCACCCTCGTATAGCAACATACTTGGATCCATTGTTTTGCCCTGGAGAATGATTAATCTAGCTACCGCAGTGATTGCAATAAATAATGGAATACTTATTCTGATCCTGTTGAGCGTCCAATACTCTCTGATCATTTGAATGACTTCTAAATAAATGAAAAGTAACAATAGATCAGCTAACTCAACAAGTGATTTCTCATACATTGCAAAAATCTCGTAGCCAATAGCAATGACAGTCGCAAAAATAATAATTACTAAAGCAATTTTCTCAATATATTTAATTGCATCAATCATAAAATCTCAAAAAGTCCTGCTGCTCCCATTCCGCCACCGACACACATAGTGACAACACCATATTTTGCGTTTCTTCTTTTACCCTCTATTAAAATATGACCAGTCATACGTGAGCCTGTCATACCGTATGGGTGTCCAATTGAAATTGAGCCACCATTAACATTCAACTTCTCATTATCTATACCAAGTTTATCACGGCAATATAAGACTTGAACAGCAAAAGCTTCATTAAGTTCCCAAATGTCAATATCATCAACGGATAAGCCGTGTTGTTCTAGCAATTTCGGTACAGCAAAAACTGGACCAATTCCCATTTCATCAGGCTCGCACGCTGCAACGGACAATCCTCTAAAAATTCCCATTGGTTCAATATTTCTTTTTTCTGCTTCTTTCAAATCCATTAAGACACATGATGATGCTCCATCAGATAACTGACTTGCATTTCCTGCAGTCACATATTTCTCAGGCCCCATGACAGGCATTAATCCAGCTAAACTTTCCAATGTTGTTTGAGGTCTATTACACTCATCCTTATCAACTGTTACCTCTTGCTCAGTAACTTCCTTTGTTTCTTTGTTCATCACGTCCATTTTTGTTTTCAAAGGAACGATTTCATCAGCAAATTTCCCAGCGCTTTGCGCTTCAGCTGTACGCTGCTGACTTTGAAGCGAGTACTCATCCTGCTGTTCTCTGCTTACTTTGTATCTATCAGCAACAATGTCTGCTGTATTAATCATTGGCATCCATAAAGCAGGACATAATTTTTGTAATTCAGGCTCGATCAGATGTTTCATATTTAAGTTCTGCTGTGTCATTGAAATTGACTCAACACCACCGCCTATTGCAACTTTAATGCCATCAACAATAATTCTTTGTGCTGCAACAGCAATACTTTGAAGTCCTGATGAGCAGAATCTATTGATTGTTGTACCAGGAACAGTAACAGGACATCCACCAGCTATCGCTACGTTTCTTCCAATGTTATGACCAGTTGCAGCTTCAGGTTGCCCACAACCAAATATAATATCTTCTACTTCACCAGACTCAATTCCTGCTCGTTCAATTGCATGCTTTACGGTATGACCACCCATTGTAATTCCATGAGTTTTATTAAATCCTCCACGCATAGCTTTTGCTAAACCAGTTCTAGCAGTTGATATTATTGCAGCTTCTCTCATACCGATATTTTCCTGAAAATACTAAAAAATGTAACATAAACTTTTTATATGAAAAAAAAAGTTAAAATTTAATATATCTACAGATGTTAAAAATACCCTCAAATTTTGGCATATAAATTTCTTTATAAAGCTTGACCATATTTAATTACGAGGCTAAAAAATCGCATTCTTAAAACATACGATTCTAAAATGGTAATGCTTAAAACAGAAACGTCTCTTCCTAACTGGGTTCCTGAAGGTTATAAAAAGCTTGGATGGCATGCAGGTTTCGATGTGCTCATTGGCCCTATGTATTTCAAAAAAGAAGATGACGGAAACTTTAAATTTATTACAAAAATTTTAGATAAACATTTGAATGCTCATGGAATTGCGCATGGTGGATACTCAATGTCATTAGCAGATATTTTTTTAGGCTCAATGGTGTTTACTGCTTGTGGTAAGAAACCTTGCAGTACTATCTCTTTAAACTGTAATTTTGTAAGCCCAGGTCTTCAAGATGATATTATTGAGTGTGATGGGAAAGTAACCAAAACAACAAAATCTCTTGTATTCGTAGAAGGAAACTTGATTTCAAAAGATAAAATTATTTTGTCAGCTTCAGGGATCTGGAAAATACTGAATCAATAATATTTAATAAATCTCTCTAGGCTTATATAAGTTTTAATATCGGAAAACTTATTATTTCTTAACATTTTTTTAATTTCACTTACTGAGAAGATTTTTGGTTCTAGAACTTCGTCTTCATCATAATTTGTTTCTGTTTGTTTATAACAATGTGTTAAATATGAATGAATAATACATGAGTTGTAAGCTGGAGTAGGAAAGTATTTACCTATAAGTCTCCATTGCTTCCCATGATAACCAGTTTCTTCAGTCAATTCACGTTTTGCACACTGTAATGGTTTTTCACCAGGGTCAATCGTTCCTGCTGGTACTTCTAACATGATTTTGTCAGCTCCGTATCTGTACTGCTTAATTAAGATAATATATTTCTTTTCTATAATTGGTACTATAGCTGTTATTCCATTATGACGGATAACATCTCTTGTAGCTCTTCTACCATTTACCCAAATGACTTCGTCAAGCTGAAGTTTAAATACACTCGTATCAATACTTTTTTTTGTTTTAATGAATTTTGCTTTTTTCATTTTATTTTTGAAATTGACGCATATTAATAAATTCTACTTTTGAATGATGCTCTTCAATAATATTAATCAGATCACTTGGTGCAATTGAAACTGTTGCAGTATTAACTAACGGATGAAAATTAACTATATCAAAGTTCATAAATTCTGAGTCAAAGAAGAATTTAACTTTTTTTTCATTATCATTAATTAATCCAAATGGAGATACAGATCCTGGCTTAATTCCTAAATATTGCATAAGATATTCTTCTCTTGCAAATGATAGTTTCTTTGAGCCTAGTTGGATTGCGGCTTTCTTAAGATCAGCAACAATATCTTCTATGAAGCTAACTAAATAAAAATTATCTTTTTTATCCTTTAAGAAGAGATTCTTTGAATGAGCTCCTTCGATCTGACCTCTTAAATTTTTTGAGTCCTCAACTGTGAATAATGGTTTGTGTTCAGTTAACTTAAATCGAATAGATTTATTATTAAGTAAGTCAATTAAATCTTCTCGATTCATTATTAACAGAATTTTTGAAGATTTTTTTTGTATTGTGAATTTGGATATTTGCTAATCATTTTTTTGAATTTATTTTTCGAGATCCAGCCATTTTTCAAGGCGACTAATTCAATTGAACCCACTAGGGTTTTCTTATTTTTTTGATATCTATGAACATAATTGGAAGCCTCAAGCATTTCCTCAGCATCACCTGTATCAAACCATTTTATATCTTTTTTGAGCAAGAATACTTTGAGTAGTTGTTTTTCTAAATACGCGAGATGTACATCAACTATTTCAAGCTCTCCTCTTTTGGAAGGTCTGAGTTTCTTAACTACTGGTATAGAAGCTGAGTCGTAGAAATATAATCCCGGTATCGTTAAATTACTTTTAGGTTTCTTTGGTTTTTCAATAATTGATTTGATTTTCCCTTTTTTTCCCAGATCAATTACAGCAGATTTTGAAGGATACTTTGTTTTTACAGCTAAGACTGCTGCTTCCGATTTTATAGATTGCACTTGCTTTAACGTTTTTTGAAAACTCTCTCCAATAAAAAGATTATCCGCCAAGGCTAAGACAAATGGCTGTTTGGCAATAAATTTATTGGCAACATTTATTGCGTCAGGTATGCCCTTGGGCTTTGTCTGCAAGGTATATTTAAAACGCATACCTAACTGACTTCCTGTGCCAAAGAGTTTTTTAAAAATCTGCATATCCTGTTTACGTGAAATAAATAATACTTCCTTAATGCCCGCACTCATTAAATTGGAAAGCGCATAATAAAGCAATGGCTTATCATACAAAGGTAATAAGGGCTTAGGTGTCGCTTCAGTTGATGGGAACAAACGAGTCCCTTTACCAGCGGCAAGAATAATTCCTTTTTTGAATCTCATTTAACTTTTTATATCTGATTTACTGCTTGTCAGATTTACGTTTCAGAAAATTTTTATTTCTTAAGTTCCTATATTCTGGATCTTTTTTTTGCATTTTTGCCATCATGGTATTCATCACATCTTCTTTATGAAGGGTCGCCGCATTCCATAAAGCTACATTTTCTAAACCTTCTTTCACTGAATGATCTCTTGAGTAATTTAGAACTTCTTTAGTAACCCACATGGCCAAAGGCGTTTTAGAAGCAAGTCTTTCAGCAATTTTAAATGCACTTTCCAACATTTCTTCATGATTTTCATGCAGTGAACTTACAAGTCCAACCTCTTTCGCTCTATCTGCAGAAACTTTCTCTCCCATCATTGTCCATTCTCTTGCAATGCCAGCAGGGATGATTTTTGGGAGTCTTTGAATAGTGCCAATATCTGCAGCAAGTCCAACATTAATTTCTTCTATTAAAAAGAAAGCATCTTTTGTACATAATCTTATATCAGCTGCAGTTATTAAATCTATTCCTCCACCAATGCAACCTCCTTGAACAGCGGCTATTACTGGAAAACGAGCTGTTTCTAAACACGTAGCTGCGTTTTGCAAATAATGTAATTGTTGTAAGAAGTAGCCTCTGCTTCTTCCAAGCTCATTTTCACTCTTGTTTTCAACTACATCATCCTTAAACATATTCAAATCTATGCCAGATGAAAAGTGAGGGCCTGTTGACGAAACAACCAAGGCTCTAACTTCACCACTACTATCTAATTCTTCAACTTCTTTGGGAAATAAATTCCAAAAATCCTCATTCATTGAGTTTCTTTTCTCAGGCCTGTTAAACCTTATATGAGCTATTGAATTGTTTATCTCGACATCGAATGGTTTAGACATATTTTTTACTCGCATTAAATATTTGAACTATATAAACTATATATATATTTAAAACGTACTAAAATACATAAAAAATGCCTATTAATTACGATGAAATAATGTCTATGACATCTGAGAATGTTGAAATTTCTTACACTGATAAGGACTCAATTCTCTATAGCCTTGGAGTTGGACTGGGTAATGACCCAATGAATATGGCAGAACTAAAATATGTTTATGAAAATGCACAAGTTGCTTTACCTTCAATGGCTACAAACTTTCAATACCATTCGCCTCTACTTTTAAAAACTAACATAAATTTCATATTAGTAGTGCATGGTGAGCAAAAACTGTCTTTTTCAAATCCTCTGCCAGTATCTGGAGATTTTATTTCTAATGCTAAGGTAATTGGTTGCTATGATAAAGGCGCCGGCAAAGGTGCTATTATAGATGTAGAAACGACAATAAACCTAAAAAAAGATAATACTGAAATCTGTAAACTTATAAGTACAACATTTGCAAGAGGTGATGGAGGGTTTGGAGGTCCTGAATCTCCAAAAAGTGAAGTATTCAAGCCGGAAGGTGATCCAGATATCATTCATGAAATTAAAACAAAGCCAGATCAAGCTTTAATATTTAGACTATCAGGCGACTTTAATCCGCTACACTCCGACCCTAATTTTGCAAAGACTGCCGGATTTGAAAAACCTATTCTGCATGGCATGTGTACGTATGGTATAGCGTGCCGCTCAGTTGTAGAAAGTGTATGTGAGGGTGATGCAAAAAGGTTAAAAAAATTTGATTGCCGTTTTTCATCCCCTGTATATCCTGGTGAAACAATTGTTACTGAAATGTGGAAGGATGGTAGTAAAGTTTACTATCAATCTAAAGTAAAAGAGAGAGATAAAATTGTGATTAAGAATGGAGTAAGTGAAATAACATGATACCAAAAGTTGGAATAGCAGAAGGAAAAGAACCTTTATTTTATAATGACTCTCATCACGCTTGGAGAGATGAAGTTAGAAAGTTTGTATCCAAAGAAATAGCCCCGTTTGTGGAGGAATGGGAAGAAGCAGGAGAATTCCCACGTGAATTATACAAAAAAGCCGCCGAGGTTGGTCTAATGGGTATGGGTTATGATGAAAAATACGGTGGTACCACAGAAGGTATTGATATATTCCATGGCATTGTAACTGCAGAAGAATTTGCTCAGGGTTGCGGTGGTGTTTCTGCTAGTCTACTTTCACATAATATTGCAATTCCTTTAATTCAGTCTCTTGGAACTGAAGAACAAAAAGAAAAATTTATTCCGCCGGTTGTAAGAGGTGAAAAAATAGCAGCCCTCGCAATGACAGAACCTTCAGGAGGCTCAGATGTAGCCAGCTTAAAAACGAAAGCTGTAAGGAAAGATGACCATTTTGTAGTTAACGGTTCAAAAATGTTCATTACAAGTGGCATGAGAGCTGACACTTTTGTTGTCGGAGTAAGGACTGGTGGTGAAGGTGCCTCAGGAATTTCTGTACTTGTAATTGAAAAAGATACTCCTGGCTTTACTCAAACTCCACTAAAGAAAATGGGATGGTTAAGTTCTGATACGGCTGTGCTTTATTTTGATGATTGCAAAGTTCCTGTTGAGAATTTAATTGGAGGCGAAAATAGTGGTTGGATTGGTGTGATGGGTAATTTTAGTCAGGAACGACTAGGTATGGCTGCTGGAATGAATGCTTATTCACAAATTTGTATTGATGAAGCTGTTGCATGGGCTAGGGAGAGAAAAACTTTTGGTAAGCCACTCATCGATAATCAAGTTATTAAGCATAAACTTGTTGAAATGAATAGAGTTGTAAGAACATCTCGAGCATGGACTGAATTGTTATCTTGGAGAGTCATGAATGGAGAGAGTCCTATTGCCGATTTAGCTATGCTAAAAGTTCACGCAAGTAGGTCTATGGAATTGTGTGCACGAGAAGCAATGCAAATACTTGGTGGGGCAGGGTACCTGAGAGCAAATAGTGGTCCTGGAAAAGTTGAGAGAATCTACAGAGAAGTAAGAGTTAATGCAATTGGTGGTGGTTCAGAAGAGATTATGTATGATTTAGCGGCTAGACAATTAGGGTACAAATCTTAATTAAAATTCTGCTACTTCCATATCCATCATAGATGATTTACCTGCCTGAACTTTTTTTGAATACATCATTAATTCAGGCATAATTTTATCGACAAAATAAGTACCAGTTTTAATTTTGTTTTTATGAATTGGCTCATTTTTACCCACAGAGAACTTAGCCATTCTTGCCCACATATAAGTCATAGATGATAAAGCCATTAAATTAAGATAATCTGTTGCAGAAGATAGTGCATTTTCAGGGTCCTGCATTCCATTTTGCATTAACCACATTGTTGAAGTTGTTACTTCTTTTAAAGCATTTTCAAGCGGCTTTATGAAAGTTTCAATTTCTGTATTATCTTTATTTTCATTTAAAAAACTTTGAACTTCTTTTTGGAAGTTTTGTAACATTCTTCCTTTATGCATTGTAAGTTTTCTTCCCACTAAATCTAATGCTTGAATACCATTTGTTCCTTCATAAATCATCGTAATCCTGACGTCTCTTAAGTATTGCTCCAAAGGATATTCCTGTGTAAAGCCACTTCCTCCAAGAACTTGAAGACTTTCAGAGCAATTCATGAAACCTTTTTCAGTACAATAGGCTTTTATTATTGGCGTCATTAAAGCAGCAAAGTCGTCAGCATCCTGCCTCACTTGCTCATCAGGATGATCTTCTGCAAGATCAATCTTCATAGCTGTATATATACAGAGTGCTCTCATTGCTTCTGTAGTTGATTTAACATTCATCAGCATTCGTCTAACGTCAGGGTGAACAATGATACTATCTGCTTTGCTATCAGGATCCTGTTTTTCTTTTACTACTGATCTCATTTGCTTCCGTTCTTTTGCAAACTCTAATGCATTTTGATAAGAAATTTCAGACATAGCTATTGCTTGTAAGCCAACCTTAAGTCTTGCATCATTCATCATTAGAAACATTGCTTCCATGCCTTTGTTTTCTTCGCCCACAAGCCATCCTCTAGCATTATCTAGATTCATGACGCAGGTAGGCGATGAGTTGATTCCAAGCTTATGTTCTAAACCACCACAAAAAATAGGGTTTCTTGAATTGTCATCTAGTCTCTTTGGAACTAGGAATAAACTTATACCTTTTATACCCGCTGGCGCATCAGGTGTTCGAGCTAAAACAAGGTGTATTATATTTTCCGTAAGATCATGTTCACCAAATGAAATCCATATTTTTTGACCATTTAATTCATAATGGTCATCAACTGGTTTTGCTGTTGATTTAATCAAACCTAAATCAGTTCCACACTGTGGCTCAGTAAGGCACATAGTCCCCATCCACTCACCAGAAGTCATATTTGGCAGATACTTATCTTTCAATTCTTTTGTGGCCTTTTTTAATATTGTTTTCATAGCTCCATGACTAAGTCCAGGACCCATGTAGAACGCCATGTTAGATGCAATTCCAACTTCTCCTGCAAGGATCGCTGTTGTAAACGGAGCCCCACCGCCACCATATTGAGTTGGCATCGTAGCACCTACGTATCCAGAATCTTTAACCACTTCATATATTTTTTTAAATGCTTCAGGAGTGTGGACTTCAGGACCTTCAGGGCCGTCTGGAAGATATTTAAGACCCTCGCGGTCACCTATTTTATTGCTATCAACAACCTCCAATTCATTAAGGCGTCCAATCTCACTCACTACACTCATTAGAGTATCAGAGTCATAATCCTTGAATTTATCTATGCCCGCAATGATCTCGTCATAATTTAGCATTGCTAGGTTATATTTGAAATCTTCTATTGGACTTTTGTATGACATAGGTTTATGAATAATTATTGTAATTTAATTTAAATATATAACCATTGTCTAATAAATTGCAAATTTCTAATTTTGCTATCCATATCATAGGGGAAAGTCTGAAAAGTGTGAAGGTATGAGTATTTATCTGCCAATTGCAGAGCTCTCAGTAAATATATTTTTATTGCTATCTTTAGGTGGCGTAGTCGGTTTTTTGTCAGGGATGTTTGGTTTGGGTGGAGGTTTTTTAATGACTCCAATCCTCATTTTTATAGGTATTCCAACAAATGTAGCTGTTGCCACATCTGCTAACCAAATTGTAGCTTCTTCAATCTCGGGAACAATAGGCTACTGGCGGCAAGGCTTAGTTGACTTCAAAATGGGTGGTGTATTACTGATTGGCTCATTCTTTGGATCTATTTTAGGAGTATGGATTTTTAGTAGATTAGTCGTCCTTGGTCAAATTGATACCGTCATATCAATTTTATATTTTGCTCTTCTTACTTCAATTGGTCTAATTATGCTCGCAGAAAGTTCTCAAGTCATTAGGGATAGAATAAGAAGAAAAACAGTAAAGAGAAAAATTCATTATCATAACTGGGCACATAAATTGCCCTTCAAAATGAAATTCTATAAATCTAAACTATATATAAGCGCAATACCTCCTATCATCATCGGATTTGTAATTGGCATTTTATCTGCAACAATGGGCATTGGTGGAACATTCATATTAATCCCTGCTATGATTTATTTTCTTGGAATGCCTACATCCAAGGTAATCGGAACCTCATTATTTCAAATTATATTTGTAACTGCACTTGTAACATTACTGCATGCAACGACTACATTTGCTGTTGATGCAGTTTTAGCTTTCTTTCTGATAATCGCTTCTGTTATTGGTGCACAATTAGGTGTACTGGCTGCTAATAAATTAAGAGGTGAGGAAATTAGAGCACTTCTTGCAATTATTGTATTGGGTGTTGCAACTAAAATAGCACTCGATTTACTAGTAGAACCAAACGAAATTTTTAATATTTCTGTCATCAGGGCTTTGTTCTAATATGAATTTGAAAATATTTTTATTTATTGAATTATTAATATTGTTTTTTATCTCGTCAGCCTCAGCACTTGTAATAGGATCTGATGAAGAGGAAATATATATTGATGCCAATTTTTCAGGAAAAAACCTTCTTGTATTTGGGGCATTTTATTCAGATCCCTCACAAGCAAGAGACAATAAAAGCGATATTCTCATTGAAGTAGTCGGTCCAACAGAGGATGTGGTCATAAGAAAAAAGGAATCTTTTTTTGGTTTCTGGCTGAATTCAAAAAGTGTTGGTTTTAACGACGTGCCTGGATTTTATTATCTTTCTAGTACAAGTGAAATAACCACTGAATTTTTAGATGAAAATAATATTGGCCTATTAAATAAAAAAGATGCCCAACTTATAGACTGGAGTGCGTTAAATATTGACTGGGGAAATATTAAAAATGAAAAAGAAAAAGACTCTTTTTATGCTGCACTAATAAGAACAAAAGAGAGTAAAGATTTATACAGACAAGTTAATGGAGAGATTGATATAATTGATGGAAATTTATTTAGATCTTATATTGAGATACCAAATACTGTACCTGTCGGCCAATATAGGGTTAATTTATATTTGATTATAGATAATAAAATTTCGAATGAATATTCTTATAATTTTATTGTAACAAGAGTAGGTATTGAAGAAGCGATCTATTCCTTTTCAAAAAACTATCCTTTAGTTTATGGATTGATTTCTCTTGTAATCGCTATACTTATAGGCTGGAGCGGTGCAGAAGTATTTAAAAGATTTAGAAAAGTTTAATGGCAGAAATATCATATTTTTACGTTGTCCTAGCAGGACTACTCAGTTTTTTGTCACCTTGTGTATTACCTATTGTTCCTGGTTATTTATGTTTTTTAGCGGGTACAAGTTTAGATAAAATTGCCTCAGGTGAGGACGCTTCAAAAGAAAGGAGTGTATTTTATTTTGCGTTAAGTTTTGTTTTTGGATTTTCTACTGTGTTCATTTTATTGGGCGCCTCAGCAACTTTATTAAGTGGCTTAATTTATGAATACCTGGATATTTTAAGGGTTGTTGGTGGAATTATTATTATTATTTTTGGTATTCATTTTATGCAAATTATCCAACTTCCATTCCTAAATAGAGATACAAGGTACCAAATTGAAAGCTATAGACCTGGAATAGTTGGATCTTACGTAATTGGACTTTCTTTTGCCTTCGGATGGACGCCGTGTATAGGTCCAATATTAGGCAGTGTCCTATCAATTGCGGCAAGCTCAGAAACAGTTACTTATGGGATTATTCTTTTAATGCTTTACTCAGCAGGTCTTGGCATTCCATTTCTACTCGCAGCATATGCTATTAATGGCTTCATGAGATTTTTATCAAAAATAAGAAATTATATTAGAGTTATAGAAATTTTTACTGGTGTACTTTTAGTAATATTTGGTATTCTTATCTTAACTAATAGAATTCAAGAATTGGCTTTCTTTTTTATAAAGTATCTACCATTCTTAACTCAATTTGGATAAAGGAGTAAATATGTTTCAAAAAGATTTATTAAAAAATAAAAGAATTTTAGTTTCAGGTGGGGGATCTGGCCTTGGAAAAGCAATGGCTACAAGATACTTAGAGCTTGGGGCAGATATTTATATTTGCGGTCGAAGAAAATCAGTTTTAGATGAAACTGCAAAAGAATTAATGGATCTACACGGTGGTTCTGTTAAAGCTATTTCATGTGATATTAAAGTCCCAGAAGCAATCGAAGATATGGTAAATGAAATCTGGAGTGAAGGACCACTTACAGGTCTTCTAAACAATGCAGCGGGTAATTTTATTTCTAGAACAGAAGATTTATCTCCAAGGGCTTTTACTGCTATCTCTAATATAGTTTTTAATGGAACTTTTTATATGACTAATGCCATTGGCAAAAGATGGTTAAAAGAAAACCTAAAAGGAAGCATTATTTCTATTCTGACTACCTGGGTTGACAGTAGTGGGCCTTATACTGTTCCTTCAGCGATGTCAAAATCTGGTTTAGCGACAATGACAAGATCACTAGCTGCTGAATGGGGTAATAGAGGAATAAGGCTAAATGGAATTGCTCCTGGGCCATTTCCTACAAAAGGAGCTTGGGACCGATTGGCACCTGGGGGTAAAGGAGCGGACTTAATGAATTCAGTTCCAATGAAGAGAACTGGTGAATTAAGCGAACTTGCAAATCTTGCAACTTTTTTAATGGCGGATGGTTGTGAGTATTTAACAGGTGAAATCGTTGCGATAGATGGTGCTCAATGGCTAAACCATGCAGGAAATTTCTATGAAATGCTAAAAGATGTGACTGATCAGGAGTGGGAAATGCTTAGAAATATGATTAAATCATCAAATGACGCCGATAAAGCAAAAAGGTCAGTTTAAATAAAAGTATCTTTGAAAAGTTTTTTGCTCATTATTCGTATAAAAGATGGAATAAATCTCATAAGGAATGAAGCAAGATTTGCTTCCAATCCTACAGGATGATGTATTTTCTTGCTTTTATAAGCCAACCACACTTTATCTACGACTTTTGATACTGGGTGAACTTTTGTTCTCTTTTCAACAAAATCTCTTTCCCATTGACTTTGCATATCAGACGATACATTTCTAGCCTCAAGTATTGGCGTCTCAGTAAACCATGGATTAATTTCAGAGACTCTTACACCATGTCTTTCGTATTCAATTCTCAAAGACTCTGTTAATGAAGTTACAGCGTGCTTTGTTGCCCCATAGATTGCGATACCGGGTGTAGGCACTAAACCTGCTACAGAACTTGTATTCAAGAGAAGGCTATTCTCTGTATTCTTCAGCAACCCGAGCATTGAAATGCATCCATTGGCAACGCCTTTAAGATTAACATCTATAATTTTATGAATTTCATCAACATTTACATCTTCAAAAGCTCCAGCAAAATTAGCTATACCTGCATTATTGAAAAAAATATTACATGTTCCAGATGTATATTCTGAAAAGCTTTTTTCAGCTTCTTTCCACTCATGAATACTGGTCACATCTAGTTTTTGATACATACATTTATTATGGCCAATAAGATTAGCTACGTCTTTAAGGCCTTCCTCATTGATATCAAACAATCCAACATTCCAGCCTTTTTCAGCAAATGATATTGCAGTTGCTTTACCAATACCAGAGGCCGCCCCGGTAATAAAAATACTTTTTGCCATAAATTATAAACCCTTCAAAAAAAGTTTGGTCGCAAAGTTTGAAGCATCTTTGGGGGATACATCACTTCGTGTCAACATTTCATCGCCAAGATTTATACATACTGCCATGACGGATGTAATCATAAAAGAAATATCGTTTTTAGGAAATTGAGTTTTTTTTGAAATATCAATCACAAATTCGTATAAATTATTATTAAATCTGGCATACTCCTTTGAATTAGCGGAAAGCCACTTTAAGTCCAGTATGTATTTTCTGTTGTTTTTTATGAATAAGTAATTTTCTTCTTCATCTAAAATCCAATCAAACCAACTACTAAAGGCTATCTCAACAATCTGATCAAAAGTTTGAGCTTCATTTATTTTTTTCATAAAGTAATCACTGAATTCACTTACGAGCCTTTCAATAATTATCAAAAAAACTGCATTTTTGTCATCAAAGTAGTTATAAAACGTACCAGAACCAAGGTTAGCGATTGATACGATTTCTCTTACACTCGCATTATCGATACCTTTTTCTGTAAGAATCTTTCTTGAGGAAGTTATTATTGACTCTCGATTATATTTTTTATTAATTTGTCTTTTTCTTTGATGAAATGGAATATTCATTATTTTGTTCATGAATGAATAATCCCTACTGCATCTGAAATATTTTTATACCCATCATTTTGCAAAAGTAATGTTAAATCCTTTTTAATTTTATTTATTATCTGTGGTCCGTTAAAAGTAAGGGCTGTATACAATTGGACTAATGATGCGCCCAACTTAATTTTAGTATAAACATCTTCTGCGTTAGAAATACCTCCAACACCAATAAGTAGCAATTCTCTATTTGTTTCTTTTGAGAGAAAACTTAGTACTTTATTCGATAATTCTTTAAGTGGCTGTCCTGAAATGCCTCCTTCTTCATCTTTGTACTCGTCAATTAAGTCTTGAGGACGAGAAATAGAAGTATTAGTAGCTATTAACCCGTCGATTTTATATTTCTGAACTAAATTAAGTATCATGTTGTAATGCTGTTTTGTACTATCAGGATCAATTTTTAGGATTATCATTTTTTGAGTCTTCATGTTTTCTCTTAATTGAGACAACTCACTAAGCAGTGTATTCAATGTATCATATTCCTGTATCTCTCTTAAATTTTTGGTGTTTGGTGAAGAGACATTTACTGTAACGTAATCTGAATAATCGACTACTTGTGTATATAAGTTAATATAATCATCAATGAAGTTTTCTGTGTCTTTGTTGGGCCCAATATTTGCTCCAAGGATTCCATTTTTATTTGATTTACTCATATTCATCAAAAATTTTTCAATACCATTATTATTAAAACCCAGTCTATTTATAATCGCTTTATCTGATGCAAGACGGAATACTCTTGGTTTAGCATTTCCAAATTGGGGTCTTGGTGTGACAGTTCCACATTCGGTGAAACCAAACCCTAAATTGAATAATGAATTTATAACTTCAGCATTTTTATCAAATCCTGCAGCCATTCCTATAGGGTTCTTAAACTTGAGTCTGTTAATATCATTGCTTAAAATAGAGATATCATTACTGCTTTCAATAAATGGATTTGGAAGTTTAAGTGCATTTATTGTTAGGTTGTGAGCAACTTCAGGGTTAAGGTTCTTAAGTATATTAAAAAATATCCTTCTCATTTAAATTTTATTTTAACTTCTCTTCGATTAACTTAATTGTCTGTTTTATTCCATATATCGCAATAAAAGTTCCAAATCTGGGTCCGTCTTCTTTTCCAAAAAGTACTTGATAAATAAGTTTAAACCAATCCCTGAGGTTTTCAAAATTATGATCTTTTCCTATTTGATATATCTCAGTTTGAATGGTTTCTGCATCTGCACTTTCTGCCTGACTACGCAATCTATTTATTAGATCCTCAAATATTTTTCTTTCTTCAGAAGATGGGGTCTTAAAATTTATTTTCTCTGATGTAATGTCTCTTTCAAAATTAATTGCCCCTTTTATTAAGTCGTTGATGAATTGTTTATTAGAACTATTTATATTTTCATCGTATTTCTTAACAAAATCTAAAATAATTGCAGGATCGTTTTTTCCACTCGCGGCAACAAGATTTAATATAAGGTTATATGTTACATTTACATTTCCTATTGAGTTTTCGCCATCCATAATGTGCCAAATTGGGTTTTCAATCTGCTCTTGATTAGATTGCGTATTAAATTTGTTTAAGTGGCCTAAGAACTCATCAGATGACTTTGGAATGATGTCATGAAAGAGTTTCTTTGCTCTTCTTGGGTTTTGATACATGAAATAGCTTAATGTTTCTTTAGGTGCATATGACAACCATTCCTCTATAGTGAGACCATTGCCTTTAGATTTCGATATTTTTTCTCCATTTTGATCCAGAAATAGTTCATAAAAATAATTTTCTGGAGGTGCATAACCAAGTGCTCGGCTTACTTTTGCAGAAAGCTGAAATGTAGGTATTAAATCTTTTCCATACATCTCATAATCAATATCAAGAGCGCCCCACCGCATTGCCCAATCAACTTTCCATTGAAGTTTGCATTTCCCTTTTAAGATAGATTGCTCAACTTCTTTATTTTTATTCACATATGTAATTGTATTTTTGTCAGGATTAATTGAAATAATTTCAACTTCAAGAACATGTCCAGACTCTGGGCATATTGGAAGAAATGGACTATATGTTTTTTTTCGTTCCTCACCTAGTGTTGGAAGAATAATATTTTTTATCAATTCATAATTTTTTAATACATTGATTAATTGTTCATCAAAATACCCTGAAGTATAAAGTTCAGTAGCACTTTGAAATGTGTACTTAAAACCAAAGTTATCTAAAAACTGCTGCAACATTTCATTATTGTGATCTCCAAAACTCTTACTTGTCTCAAATGGATCTGGAATTGAAGTGAGTGGTTTATGAAGATGTTCCTCTAATATTTTTTTATTAGGAACATTGTCAGGAACTTTTCGAAGTCCATCCATATCATCCGAGAAAGCAATAAGTTCCACTTCAATTTCTGATAATGACTTTATGGCATTTAAAATCATTGTTGTTCTGGCTACCTCACCAAATGTTCCAATATGTGGTAATCCACTTGGACCGTATCCAGTTTGTAATCTAATTTTTTGTTTATTATTGGCTTGAGCTTTTTTTATTATTTTTTTTGCCTCGATAAAAGGCCATGCTTTTGCATCTTTACTGATTTCACTTATGGAAGACATACCTCTGGACATTACCATATTATTCTTTAAATCACTGAAAAATTAACAAATTTCACCTATTTTAGACTATTTAGATAATTTATTTGTTTTTTTAGCAAATAATTAAACTATATATTTTATAGATTTTCATATAGTAATCTGACTTCAAAATCATGAAAAAAAAGAAAAATACAAAGCCAAATCGTCAAGAAGCAGAGGCTGCTGTTAAAACTTTATTATCTTTTGTAGGAGAAGACGCTAATAGACCTGGTTTATTAGAAACCCCTAAGAGAGTTGTTAAGGCTTATGAAGACTGGTTTGCAGGTTACAATGATGACCCTAAAGAAGTGTTAAAGAAGACTTTTGATGAACTCGAGGGTTATGATGAAATTATTATGCTTCGAGATATCAGAATCGAGTCACACTGCGAGCATCATATTGCACCTTTTATTGGCTCAGCACATGTAGCATATTTACCTAATAAAAGAGTTGTAGGAATCAGTAAACTTGCAAGGATTACACGTATTTATATGAAAAGAATGCAAATTCAGGAGAAGCTTACCGCTCAAATAGCAAAATGCATTCAAGACGTTCTTAAGCCAAAAGGTGTTGCAGTGGTTATTGAGGCGCAACATCAGTGTATGACAACAAGAGGCATAGGCACTCCGGGCATTTCAATGGTTACCAGCCAACTCTTAGGTAAATTTAGAACTGACTCCTCTACAAGAAGAGAGTTTTATAGTATGATCAATCAAGGATCTATTCTTAAAAAAAATTAATAAAATTAATTTAATGATAAATTTTAAGATAATACTGAATGTATTAGGGTATCTTTTAATTGCACTTAGTCTTGTGATGCTTATTCCTATGATTATTGATCTCGGCGTAGGTAATAATTCATGGAAATCTTTTATTACTAGCGCAATAATAACATTTGGATTTGGATTTACATTTCTAATTTCTACTCGTAATGAGGAAAATAACAAAATTTTAATGCAAGATGCATTTTTAATTACATCGCTCTCTTGGTTATCGATTAGTATATTTGGAGCTTTTCCTTTTTATTTTTCAGAAAATGACTTTGGTATAACCAATTCAATATTTGAGTCAATGTCAGGGATTACTACAACGGGATCAAGTGTTATTCAAAATGTAGAAGCATTAACTGAGGGAATATTAATATGGCGAGGCTTATTGCAGTGGATGGGTGGTATAGGAATTATTGTCATGGCTGTAAGTATTTTGCCAGTTCTTCGGGTTGGAGGAATGCAGGTATTCAGAGCAGAAAGCTCGGACACAACAGAAAAGATGCTACCCAGAACAACACAGATAGCCTCCGCAGTTATCTTGATTTATTTGATACTCACATTAATTTGCTTGGCTGCATATTGGTTAGGAGGAATGAATTTATTTGATGCATTAGTTCACTCAATGACGACAATTGCAACTGGTGGATTTTCAACTCAAAATAATTCATTTGCTAGTTTTAATAGTAAGTCGTTGGAATATGTCGCAATAATTTTTATGATACTGAGTAGTCTTCCAATATTAATTTATCTTGAAGCATTCAAAGATGGATTAAAAAGAATAATTTCAGATACTCAGATAATAACGTTTCTTGCTATAATCTTTGTTAGCTCCCTGTTGGTAATTTTATACTTATGGTTTATGGAAATAAAAAATACTGAAGAAGCAATAAGAAGTGGGGCATTTAATGTTATTTCTATAATTACTGGGACTGGTTATACATCTGATAATTATAATTTATGGGGGCCTTTTCCAATTTATCTTTTATTTTTTGGCATGTTTATAGGGGGTTGTGCGGGCTCAACAACTTGTGGAATTAAAGTTTTTAGATTTCAAATCTTATTTCAAACACTAAAAATGCAACTTCAAAAATTACTTCATCCTCACGGAGTTTTTGTTCCTCACTATAATCATAAAAAAATTGAAGAAGATGTAACTTCATCTGTAATGAGTTTTTTCTTTATTTTTATTTTGAGTTTTATTGTTATTACATTATTGCTTTCTACAACAGAGCTAGATTTTGTAACTAGTTTGTCGGCTGCAGCAACATCACTTGCAAATGTCGGGCCTGGTCTTGGCGAAATGATTGGTCCCGAGAATTCCTTTTACGAAATTAGTACATTTGCTAAATGGGTATTAATTTTTTCTATGCTGTTAGGAAGACTTGAGATACTCACCGTACTAGTGATACTTCACCCTACTTTTTGGAAAAAATAACTATAGTAGTTTTCTTAAGATTTGCTTTTGAATATGAAGTCTATTAACTGCTTCTTCCCAAACTCTTGAGTTTACTCCATCAATTACTGACTCCTCGACTTCTTGATCTCTATTCGCAGGCAAGCAATGCATAAAGATACAGTCTTTTTTTGCCCTATCCATTATAGATTTTGTTACTTTAAAATCATTTAACTCATTAATCATCTTATCGTCAGTTTCTTCACCCATGGATTGCCACGTGTCTGTCATGATTACATCTGCTTTGGATAAGATTTCATCATCAATTTTATTATAGATGATAGAATGTAGATTTGTATTTTCTTTGTATCTACTAATTTTTGATAGATACTGATCGCTCAATCTATTAGAAGAAAAAATACTTAATTTAAAACCTAAATTTTTGAAATGGGACTCAATCCATGAATGAGCAACATTAGTTATAGGGCCGAACCAAAGAACATTTAAATTTTCTAGAGAGCCTTTTTCTTCAATAATAGTCATAAGGCCCGCCATACATTGGCATGGATGAGATAGATCAGAAAGTCCATTTACAATTGGAAC
>CABYGA010000007.1 GCA_902518415.1 uncultured Pelagibacteraceae bacterium
GAATGGAAAGAAACTAAAGCAGGTCAAAAAGAAGTAATTAGAGAGAATTTAGTAAGCACTCTAAAGGAAATACTAAATTTTTGAGCTATGTCGCTACAGGAATTAAATATAAGATTAAAAGATTATTTTATTGAGTTAGGATTTCAATATGTAGAGCTTCCTTTAGTTCATGACTCTGACATTTTTTATGAAACATCGGGAGAGGAAATCAGAAGTCAGATGTATTCTTTTATAGACGGTTCAGGCAAGGAAAAATGTCTGAGACCAGATATGACGATCCCTACGTGTCAAAGTTTTATTAAAAGTAATAATAAAAAAAATGAAGCTAATTTATGCTATAGTGGACCAGTATTTAGGTCAACCAATGGAATAAATGATGCATCAATTGAATTAAACCAATCAGGGGTTGAAATTATTTTTACAGAAAAAAAGCTAAAAACTATTTATGAAAAAGATATTTATACGCTTAAAACGGCAGTCAAAATTTTAGAAAAATTAAATATTAATGAATACCAAATTAAAATAGGCAGTCTGAACCTCTTTAATAGTTTTATAAGTTATTTAGATTTACCGATCAGGTGGAAACAAAGAATTGTCAGGCATTTTTTTAGAAGAACATATTTTGATAGTTTATTAAATCGATTAGGGCAAGGTGTCGGTTATGACGAATTGAAAAAAGGTGAAATTATCAATGAGAAACTTGGTTTGAATGCCAATTCAAGTGCAAATTTGGTTGATCTAATTAAATCCAATAGTAATTCTGGTTCAGGCTCAAGGACAGTTGAAGAAATCGTCAACCGATTTCAGGAGAAAAGTGAGAACATCGTCTCTGAAAGCAATGGAAAACAAATTGTAAATCTGATTAAGAATTTTTTAGGTTTAAACGCTTCTCTTGATACTTTTCCGAATATTTTAAAAGAGTTTGTAAGTTATCAAAAGCTTGATTTTTTTAAAAAAGAGATTGATGGCATTGAAGAATTCAAGATCGCCGTCTCATCTGAAATGGATATATCTAAATTTAATTTCAACAATGACTTTGGACATTCAATTGAATTTTATGATGGAGTCATGTTCGAAATCTATGATCAATCAGGTAATTTAAAGTTAATAACTGGTGGAAGATACGATAAATTACTTAATATTTTAGGGTCCAGAAACAACCTGTCAGCTATAGGGTTTGCAACAAATAATAATAACTTAAGTAAAATTATATAATCATGAAATTCGAAAATAAATTAAGGATAGGACTACCTAGCAAAGGCAGGTTAAGAAAAGACATGGAGAAACTTTTTCTAGATAAAAATATTGCTTTTGAAAATCTTGTAAATGATAGAGATTATATTGGTACAATAAGGGGACTAAAAGATACAGTTCTATATTTTTTAAGCGCTAAAGAAATTACCAATAGACTTGATGAGGGATCAATCCATGTAGGCTTAACCGGTGATGACCTGATACAAGAAAAAATTTTCAATTTTAATTCAAAAATAACAAAGGATCTGGAGTTAGATTTTGGAAAAGCGGATCTGGTTGTTGCTGTACCGGATATCTGGATTGATGTAATGACGATGGCTGATTTGGAAGAAGTGAGCAATAATCACAGAGATAAATATTCAAAAAGGTTGCGTGTAGCAACTAAATATAAGAATTTAACAAATAATTTCTTTTCTAAATGTGGAGTTGTTGATTATAGAACTGTTGAAAGTGATGGCTCTACTGAAAGTGCGCCTTTCAATGGTTTTTCAGAAATCATCACTGATATAACATCAACAGGTGAAACACTAAGGGCTAACAATTTAAGAGTTCTTGATGATGGCATAATCCTGAAATCATCAGCAAATATCTTTTCTTCAAAAGTTGCGGAGTGGAATAAAGAAATAGAAAATAATTATAAAAATTTTATCAATAAGTTTGAATAAAAAAAACCCGGCGAGGCCGGGTTTTTTTAGAGTTTATTTTGAAAGATTATTACATCATGCCGCCCATGCCGCCCATGCCGCCCATATCAGGCATTGCAGGTGCTGCAGCAGGCTTATCTTCAGGAGCATCAGCAACCATCGCTTCAGTTGTAATTAAAACACCGGCAATAGATGCAGCGTTTTGTAAACTTGTTCTTACAACTTTAGTTGGGTCAATGATTCCCGCTTTAAACATATCGACAAATTTATCAGACTGAGCATCATAACCCTCAGTAGAAGACTTGCCCTCTTTGAGCTTGCCAACAATTACAGATCCATCAACACCCGCGTTGTTTGCAATTGTTCTAATTGGTGTTTCTAATGCCCTACGAACAATATCCACCCCAGCTTTTTGATCAGCGTTAGATGTTTTTACTTTATCAAGTGCACCAGCTGCTTTTAGAAGTGATAATCCACCCCCAGCAACGATACCTTCTTCAACTGCAGCTCTAGTAGCATTAAGAGCATCATCAACTCTGTCTTTTCTTTCTTTAACCTCAACTTCGGTAGCTCCACCAACTTTGATTACAGCTACTCCACCAGCTAATTTAGCAAGACGTTCTTGTAACTTCTCTCTGTCGTAGTCAGATGTTGTTTCCTCAATCTGTTTCCTAATCTGAGAGCATCTACCTTGAATATCAGCTTTAGTTCCAGCACCATTAACGATTGTAGTATTTTCTTTATCAATGCTAATTCTTTTTGCTGTCCCTAAATCATTAATGGTTACATTTTCTAATTTAATACCTAAGTCTTCAGATATGACCTGACCTCCAGTTAAAATAGAAATGTCTTCCATCATTGCTTTTCTTCTATCACCAAACCCTGGTGCTTTTACAGCAGCAATTTTCAATCCACCTCTTAACTTATTAACCACCAATGTAGCAAGCGCTTCACCTTCAACATCTTCAGCGATAATTACGAGTGGTCGTCCCGCTTGAACTACAGCTTCTAATAGAGGAAGCATTGGCTGTAGATTTGTTAATTTTTTTTCATGAAGAAGAATGTAAGCATTTTCTAGATCAGCCGTCATTTTCTCTGCATTCGTTACAAAATATGGAGATAGGTAGCCTCTATCAAATTGCATTCCTTCAACAACATCAAGTTCAGTTTCGAGACCTTTAGCTTCTTCAACTGTTATAACGCCTTCGTTTCCAACTTTATCCATTGCCTTCGCAATCATAGCTCCAACTTCAGCCTCACCGTTTGCAGAAATAGAACCAACTTGAGCTACTTCAGCACTAGTTTTAACCTTTTTTGATGAACTACTAATGGCATCGCTTGCAGCATCTATTGCAGAATCTACTCCTCTTCTTAAGTCCATTGGATTCATTCCCGCTGCAACAAATTTTAAGCCCTCAGTAACTATTGCCCTTGTAAGTACAGTAGCTGTTGTAGTTCCATCGCCTGCAACATCATTTGTTTTACTTGCAGCTTCACGAACCATTTGGGCTCCCATATTCTCGAATTTATCTTTTAGTTCGATTTCTTTTGCAACTGAAACTCCATCTTTTGTACTTTTAGGTGCGCCAAAAGATTTATCCATGACAACGTTTCTTCCTTTAGGACCTAATGTTACCGCAACTGCGTCAGCTAAAACGTTAACACCTTTAAGCATTTTATTTCTTGCTTCTGTACCAAAATGTATATCTTTACCCGCCATTTTTTATTCTCCTTGATTTAAGATTTATTTTTTCTTTTTTGATTTTGATTTCGATTTTTTTTCAATGACACCCATAATGTCAGACTCTTTCATGATACATAGCTCTTCCCCGTCAACTTTGACTTCAGTGCCAGACCATTTTCCAAATAGGACAATATCTCCCGCTTTTAAATCTAATGGTGTAACTTTTCCATCTTCAGATTTTGTTCCTGACCCAACAGCAACAATTTGTCCTTCTTGAGGTTTTTCTTGAGCTGTATCAGGAATGATAATCCCTCCAGCAGTTTTTTCTTCAGTGTCTAATCTCCTTACGAGAACACGATCATGTAAAGGTCGAAAATCCATTTTTAATCTCCTAAATATTTAATATCTTTTGCTTAATTACCTAGGCATATAGTGATCCAGTGCGTATGTGTCAAGAGGGGCTTCAAAAACGAATAATTATAAAAGATGACAAAAAATGCTTATTTTACAACGCTTTGACTACTGTTCAGACTCTCCACCGTCTATAACTATATTTTGTCCAGTCATAAACGAGCCTGCTTCAGACGCAAGGTAGACGGCGGCTCCAGCGATTTCATCAGGCATGCCAATTCTTTTGAGCGCCGATTTTGCTGTTGTTGCTCTCAAAATGTCTTCGTTCTCCCAAAGTGCACGTGCAAAATCAGTCTTGATTAGTCCGGGAGATATACAATTTGCTCTTATATTATTTCTGCCATACTCCACAGAAATATTTCTTGCTAACTGAGAGTCAGCGGCCTTACTAATAGCATAAGCGCCTAACATGCTGCTTCCATGCAGACCTGCTATTGATGAAATTATAATAATAGAACCATTTCTTATTTTTACCATATCAGGCAGTATTTCATTACATAGCCAAAAATTACTTTGTACATTTGATTTCATGATTTTTTCAAATGCCTCATCTGGTATGTTATTGGATGGTCCAAAATATGGATTTACAGCCGCGTTGCATACTAAAGTTGCTATACTTCCACAAAACTCCTTTGATTTAGCATACAAGTTTTTTAATTGTTCTTTGTCAGAAATATTGCAAGATATTGCTGTAGCTGTATCCTTACCAAACGTACTATTAATTTCTTCTGCTACGTTCTCACATGCATCAATTTTACGACTTGTAATTATCACTTTTGCGCCATGTTCAGCCATTCGATATGCTATAGCCCTACCTATGCCACGTGAGGATCCAGTGATTATTGCATTTTTATCTTTTAAATTAAAAAGTGATGTCATTTAGTTAATAACTGATTTAAAAAAAGATTATAAGTTAATAAAATAATTTCAATATAAAATATGAATATTAATAAAATTGATAGTGTTGAGAGTTATTCACTATCCTATAAAGCAATTTTATGCGATCTCTGGGGAGTAATCCATAATGGTGTTGAAATTTATAATAGCGCTCTTGCTTATCTTGAGCGCATGAAGGAGCATGGAATTGATGTCTATTTAATTTCAAATGCTCCGCGTCCTAACTATGTTGTCCAGGAGGGTTTGACAAATAAACTTGGACTTAATTCTGATCTTTATAAACATATTTATACTTCTGGAGACATAGGAACAAAATTTATTAACAAAAAAATACATGGTGAAAGTTATTTTCATCTAGGCCCAGCTAAGGACAATGATTTATTAGAAAATATAAATATTAGTAAGGTAGATAATTTTAATGAAGCAGATTTCATTTTAACAACAGGACTTTACGATGACAGTTTTGAAACTCCTAAAGATTATAATGATTTATTTAATGACTTCATTGAGAGCGAAAAACCTATCGTATGTGTAAATCCTGATGAAATTGTTTATCGAGGAGTAAACTCTATTTTTTGCGCTGGAGCTTTAAGCAAATATTATGAAAAACTTGGTGGTAAAGTAGTATACTATGGAAAACCATACGTTGAAATTTATGACCAAGCTTTTCAAGATTTGAAAAATATGAGTAATATTGAAAATAAGTCAGATATCCTTGCAATCGGCGACAGCATCAAAACCGACTGTCTTGGTGCACAAAACTTTAATTTAGATTTTGTATTTATTATGAATGGTATACATAAAGATCAAATATCAGGTAAAAAAAACAATGAAGATATTAGCAATCTTGTGAAAAATATTCTTTCAAGAGATACAAATGAAATTATAGTTTCTGATTTTCTAAAGTGAATTAAAGTGAAAATATTTAAAGATCTTAAAAAGACGTATAATTTTACGAAAGACTCTATCCTAATAATAGGTAACCTTGATGGTGTTCATAAAGGTCACCAATCAATAATATCGTTAGCCAAGAAACTTAGTAAAAAAAAGGATGCAAAAGTTGGAGTATTGCTTTTTGATCCTCATCCCAGGAGGTATTTTGAAAAGGAGAATAAAGGTTTTTTATTAACACAAGTTGATACGCGTCTAGAAATTTTAAAATCCCATAAAATTGATTATGCGATCGTCTTAAAGTTCAATAAGAGCATTGCAACAATGACGCCTAGATTATTTTGTAAAAAAATTCTTTTTTCAGGCATAGCTATGAAGGATATTTTTGTTGGTAAAAATTTTAGGTTTGGCAATAAAAGATCTGGTGACTATCGGTTTCTATCAAATTTTGGAAAAGAACATTCATTTAATGTGACACCCATAAATTTAGTGAAAACCAATAAAATCCTTCATAAAAAAACAAAAATGAAAATTTACTCTTCATCAAACATAAGAGCTTTAATTCAAAAAGGGGAGGTGAAACTTGCCAACAAATTTCTTGGGGCGCCGTTTACAATTGTCTCTAGAGTAATGAAAGGTGATCAAAGGGGGCGAACAATAGGAGTTCCAACAGCAAACCTTAAAATTAATGAATATATTCAGCCTAACCATGGCGTTTATGCTGTTCGTGCAAAAGTAATGAATAAGAGTGCAAAGGGAAAGAATTACAAGGGAATTGCCAATTTTGGAGTCAGACCGACTTTTGATAAAAATAAGCCCTTATTAGAGGTTCACTTGTTTAATTTTAATTTGAATATTTATAATTCTTCATTAAAAGTAGAATTTATTGACTTCATTAGGAAAGAAAAAAAGTTTTCTGGAATAGATTCATTAAAAACTCAATTGAAAATAGATATATTCAAAGCTAAGAAAATCTTAAATTAATAAAATGACCGCTAAAGATGATAAAATAGATTTTAGTGAAACTTTGTTTTTGCCTAAAACTTCTTTTGCTATGCGTGCGGGTCTGCCTGAACAAGAGCCAAGCATATTAGAGGATTGGGATAAAAATAATCTTTACCATAAATTAAGAAACAATTCGAAGGACCGAAAGAAATTTGTACTTCATGATGGCCCACCATACGCAAATGGCCATCTTCATATGGGTCATGCTTTAAATAAAGTTTTAAAAGACTTTGTTGTTCGGTCACAGCAAATGCTTGGCCACAATAGCTCATATATTCCTGGCTGGGATTGTCATGGCCTCCCGATAGAGTGGAAGATTGAAGAACAATATCGAGAAAAAGGAAAAGATAAAGACGAAGTAGATATCATTCAGTTTAGAAAAGAATGTAGGGAATTTGCTAAAAAGTGGATTGATATTCAGAGATCGGAATTTATTAGGCTTGGAGTAACTGGAGATTGGTTCAATCCCTACACTACAATGTCTTACGAAGCTGAGTCTACAATTGTGAAGGAGTTTTTCAAATTTTTGGAAAATGAGAGTTTATATCGTGGGTCTAAACCAGTTATGTGGTCAACAGTTGAAAAGACCGCATTAGCTGAAGCGGAGATAGAATATAAAGAACATAAATCGATAACAATTTTTGTAAAATTTCCAGTTATTTCTTCACTGGAAAATAATGATGTAAATACGTCGGTTATTATTTGGACTACAACTCCATGGACTATACCAGCAAATCGGGCCATAGCTTTCAGTAAAGATATAAGTTATTCAATTTATTCTGTTAATGGGTTAGAAGAAAACAGTCTATTAAAAGAAGGAGAGCAAATTATTATTGCTGATCAATTGATAGACAATGTAATAACTCTGTGCAAAGTAAAAGAGCTCACAAAAATTAGGGCAATCAAAGACTTAGATCAAATAATTTGTGGGCATCCTTTCAGAGATTCAGGGTATGATTTTGAAGTTAAATTATTTGATGCTGATTTTGTAACTTTAGATCAAGGAAGTGGATTTGTTCATATAGCTCCAGGTCACGGAGCAGATGATTATAATTTAGGCATTGCAAATAATGTCGAAGTTCCAGAAACAGTGGATGAGAATGGTCAATATTTTGACCATGTTCCCCTTTTTAAAGGCAAAAAAGTATTTAATGATGATGGCTCTGATGCAGACGCGAATGTAGCAGTGATTGTTGAGCTTAAAAATCATAATAATCTTGCAGGAAAAGGATCACTAAGGCACAGCTATCCTCATTCATGGAGATCTAAAGCTCCTGTCATATTTAGAAATACTCCTCAGTGGTTTATTAGTATGGAAAAGAATGGATTAAGGTCAACGGCACTTAATGAAATAGATAAAGTTAATTGGTTCCCTAAACAAGGTAAGAACAGAATATATTCGATGATTGAAGATAGACCTGATTGGGTTGTTTCGAGGCAAAGAGCTTGGGGTGTTCCTCTATCTATATTTTACCACATAGAGACTGGACAACCTTTAATGGATAAAGAAATTAATCAAAAAATAATCGATCTGTATAGAGAAGAAGGATCAGACGCTTGGTTTAAATACTCTAAAGAAGAATTGTTGGGAGATAAGTACGATCCAAATGACTATAAAAAAGTTGATGATATTCTTGATGTTTGGTTTGATTCTGGCTGTACCCATTCTTTTGTTTTAGATGAAAAGGAAGATCAAATATGGCCTGCCTCTCTTTATTTAGAAGGCACTGATCAACATAGAGGATGGTTCCACTCCTCACTTTTGGAGTCATGTGGTACTAGAGGGATTGCCCCTTACGAGTCGGTCTTGACGCATGGTTTTGTTCTTCACGAGGATGGACTAAAAATGAGTAAGTCTTCAGCTAATATAGTTTCACCTGATGAAATTATAAATAAATCTGGAGCAGATATTTTAAGACTATGGGTTGCAAGCAGCGATTATTCAGAGGATTTAAAGATAGGGCCTGAAATCATTAAGAGCAATGTTGATAGCTACAGAAGGCTGAGGAATACATTACGTTTCATTCTTGGAAACTTATCTGAATTTAATGATAATGAAAAAATTTCATATGCAGAACTCAGTGAGCTTGATCAATATATATTATCTCAGTTAGAGGAGCTAAAAAAAGAAGTAATAGAAAATTATAAAATATTTGAATATCAAAAAGTTTTTTCTGCAATATTTAATTTTTGTACTAATGATTTATCCTCATTTTATTTTGATATTAAAAAGGATATTCTTTACTGCGAATCTAAGAATAGTCATATTAGAATGTCTACTCGAACAGTATTAGATAAGCTATTCTATAATTTGCTTACCTTACTCGCACCTATTTTATGTTTTACATCTGAGGAGGCTTGGCAAAGCAGGCTCGGAAAAGAATCAAGTGTTCATGAAGTTGATTTTCCAGTCGTAGAAATTGATGTTATCAATTTAGAGCTTACGAAAAAATGGGATTTGTATAAACAGCTGCGTAAAGCAATAAATGGTGCAATTGAGGTAAAGAGAAAAGAAAAAGTTATTGGTTCAAGTCTTGAAGCATCTGTAACACTCTTTTCAACAAAAAAAATTAATCAAATTGATAGTGATACACTTGAAAATATTTCAATAATAAGTGAATTAACAATATTAAATGAGTCGCCACCAAAAGGCTCATACATATCTGAGTCAGATAAAGACATAGGTATTGTAGTTAAGAAAGTTGATGGCAATAAGTGTGAGAGATGCTGGAAATATTATCCTAGGTTAGAAAAAGATATTTGTTTACGTTGTGAGCAAGTTATAAATCAATAAATGGTATATAGGCTTTCTAAATTTTTTTTACTAATATTATTTTTTTTCGCTCTAGATCAAATAAGTAAAAATATAATTATACAACTTTACAATATAGATGTTGAAAATTTAAGTTCCCAGTATTTAACCTCAATTAATGAATACGTAAATTTATATTTAATTTGGAATAAAGGCTTCGCATTTGGTTTATTTCAAAATGACATAAGGACTGTAAATAATATTTATATGATTTTAATGGCTGTAATTATTGTTGTGGTGTTCATTTACGCCTTAACCATTAATAGCAAAGTTTATTACTATGGATTTAGTTTAATAATCGGAGGTGCATTAGGCAATCTTTTTGATCGTTATCAGTATGCAGCAGTATTAGATTTTATTGATGTGCATTATAATAATTTCCATTGGTATGTATTTAATATTGCTGATATAAATATAACTCTTGGATGTATCCTAATAATAATTTTAGAATTGTTTTCAAATAGAAAGAAAAAAAATGAAATATAAAATAACCAGTCATTACTTTCTATTGATAGTTTTTTTTATATTTATTTCTTGCTCTAATAATACAGTAAGAGATTATACTTCACTTAAGCAAAAAGCATTAGAAATACCCCCTGACTTTGAGTTATCACCCCCAGTTGTAAATGACGACTCTGCAAGTGAAGAGCTACCAAATGAAGAAGTGGTAGAAGATATTGAAGAAATACTAACAAGTGATAATAGTGCAACAACTAGTGAAAAGACTGAGAGTTCATCTTTAGAAGATTTCATTGACAGTAATTTTGTTAATGATGAAAAAGAAGAAGTATCAAATGAAGTAAACACAAATGACGATACTGAATCCCTAGATGTTTTGGTAAATGACGACTTAGCTGATCAGGCTACTGATGTCGAAAATACAAATGATACAGAAGAGATGGCTCAAGATGATCAAACCCAAAATAATGAGTCTCAAGAAACCAATTTTACTGAAGAAAAGTTGCTAGATGAGTTATCAAATATAGATGATATAACATCGCTTCCAGAAGAAGAGCAGTTGAAGCCTGAGATTATTGAAGAAGAAGTTTATGACGATCCTACAGTTTACAATGATGACCAAGATTTAAATGATCTATTGAACAGAGTGGATGATTTACTCAACTCATATTCAAATTAAATATTCTATAAATGTTTAAGTTTTTTAGAGATCCAAAATGGTTTTACTGGGCATATATTGGTTCAGCAATTATTTTATCGTCATTATGGATTCAGGTACAAATTGACGTAAAAATTAATGAATGGTTTGGTGAATTTTATGACATGATACAAGAGGCGTTGTCAGCTCCTAACGTAATTACTATAGAGGAATATTGGGCAAGTCTTTTATCATTTATAACGTTAGCTGGCATGTATGTGGCTGTTGCAGTTCTTGTAAGTTATTTTACTAATCATTTTCTATTCAGGTGGAGAACCGCAATGGTAGAATGGTATCATTCCGTTTATGACAAAGCCCGCAAAATTGAAGGGGCCTCACAGAGAGTTCAAGAAGACACAATTAAATTCTCAAGAATCATGGAGTCTCTTGGAACGAGTTTGATTGAAGCATTAATGATACTGGTTGAATTTATGCCAATTTTATTTGGCCTCAGCATTGGAATTCCAATATTTTTCTTTGGCGAATGGGAATATGGTTTAGTTGTAGGGGCGTTGGTGTGGTCAATTGGTGGTACGTTATTTTTAATTATTCTTGGTTTAATTTTAAGACTAGTTGGAATTGAATACGATCTTCAAAAACAGGAAGCTGCATATAGAAAAATGTTAGTAATTGCTGAGGATGATGAGACTGTAAGGCCAAAAACTCTTGAGGAATTGTTTGATGATGTAAGGCAGATACATTTTTTAAGCTACATAAGATACCTTTACTTTGACATTGGCCGTGTTGCATTTTTGCAGGCAAACGTTTTATCAGCATATGTATTTTTAGCGCCCGCAATCGTTGCAGGTGTTGTTACTCTTGGTGTTATGCAGCAGATAATCAGGGCATTTGGCCGAGTAGAGGGATCAATGCAGTATCTTCTAAAAGCATGGCCTACAATAATTGAGCTCGCAAGTGTTTATAAGAGACTAAGAGAGTTTGAAAGACAAATTGATGAAGTTTTAATTGAAGAGGAAACTCCAGTATAAAGATGAATTATCCATTCTTAGATTTTGAGAAACTTGAAAAAAAATTTCTTATATCTCGCGAAATTATTCCTCAAAAATTTGAAAATATTGTCGTAATTGGCTTTGGAGGATCAACGCAAGGCTCAAAAGCTATTAATTCCTTTTTAAATGAAATACGAGTAATTTATATTGATCATTTACATTCCGAAATTATTGATAATTTAGTCGTAACTTTGAATTTAGAAAAAACAGGGTTCATTTTCATCTCTAAATCTGGCAAAACTTCTGAAACATTATCTATTTTTGAGTACTTGATAGACAAATGCAAAAATAAAATAAATATCTCAAATCACTTTTTTTCTTTAACCGAAGATAAGCAATCTCAACTTCACGACTTTTCGTTAAAGCACTCGATGAAATTTATTGAGCATGATCCAGATATAGGAGGAAGATTTTCTATATTCAGCAATACATCTCTTATTCCTGGGTTTTATTTTAATTCTGATTTGTGCAAAAATTTTCTTGAGGGCGGCAGAGCAGCTATGGAAGAAAAAGGTTTAGCTGAAGATTTGGCTGATCAGTTAAGTCAGTATATGAAAAATAATAAAAATATCGCAGCATATCTTATTTATGGTCATGAATTACTAGAAGTAGGCAATTGGAAAAAGCAACTTTTTGCTGAATCGCTAGGCAAAAAAGGAAAAGGATTTATGCCAGTTGTTTCTGAGATGACAAAAGACCAGCATAGTATTCTTCAATTATTTCTAGACGGGCCAAAGAATGTATTCTTTGAAATCATGAGTATGGAGAGTGATAAAGTGAATTTAATAAATATGACACTTTCTAACCATATGAGTGCAATGAACGAGACACTTATAAAGCAAGGTCTTAAAACAAGACTTTCAATATTTAAGGAAAATGATGTTGAGAAGCTGGGTTTTTATTTTTGTATCGAAATATTAACAGTTATTTACTTAGCAAAGCTTCTTGATGTAGACCCTTTTGTTCAGGAAGCCATCGAACTTCAAAAAAATAATTTAAGTTAGTTTATAGAAAGAAAATTTTGATATCCCCAATTCTTTAACTCTTTCTATTTTTAGCTCTGGGATTAATATATCTTTTGATTTTCTTTCCTCTTCAATAACCAGTATAGAGTTTTTGTTTATAAGATTTTTCTTTAGGATATTTTTTATAGACCTAACAACTAAGTTTTTATTATAGGGGGGATCTATATACACCAAGTTAAACTTTGGCTTATCAGAAATAGATTCAAATGAGCATGCATTTTCGTTCAGAACAGATATTTGATCAGTCAAACCTAATTTATTTGCACTCTTATAAATTAGATTGATTATTTGATCATTATTTTCAACCATTGTTGCACTGTTGGCGCCTCTTGATAAAGCTTCAAAACTAAATGAACCTGTTCCTGCAAATAAATCTAGAACATTTGATTTTTCAATTTGAAATCCAGTATTAATTATTTCTTTACCATGCGTAAGAATATTAAATATCGTTTCTCTATTTTTATCAGATAATGGTCGAACATCTTTATCTTTGTGACTAAAAATAGAATGTCCTTTTTTTGACCCGCTAATAATTCTCATATATTTTGACTTTTTTTAATTTACTTCTTTCTAACGATCCTAATTTATAAGCCCCATAAGATATCCGGATGAGCCGAGTAACAGTTATATTTAATGACTCGAAGATATTTCTTATTTCTCTGTTCTTGCCCTCGAGTAATGACATTTTAATCCAAGAGTAAGTCTTAGTCTTGCTAATGAGGTTTACTTTTATGGGCTTATACTTAATATGCTTTATTCTCAGTCCTTTTGATAATCTATCTACGAAATTTTTATCGATAAATCCTTGTACTCTTACTTTGTATACTCTTTCAAAATTATTTTTGGGTAATTCCATTTTTCGTTTAAATTCTCCGTTATCTGTAAATAGCAATAAACCCTCAGTGTTATAATCTAATCTTCCAATTGATAATAAATTTTTTTGTTTAGGTCCTAAAAAATCGTAAACCGTTTTTCTATTTTTATCATCAGACTTAGTAACTAAGCATCCTCTAGGCTTATGAAAAATATAAAGTGAATTTAGTTCAGTAATTTTCTTAATTTTAATTATAGTTTCATCAATGCTAATTTTATTACTTGAAGAAACTTTTATACCTTGTGTAGTCAGTAATTTCCCATCTACTTTGATACGACCTTCCATAATGAATTTATCAATCTCTCTTCGAGAAAAATCAGTTGATCTTGCGAGAACTTTATTTATTCTTTCCATTATTATTGTTTAGTTTTTTGAACAATATTTAAGTTACAATTAAATATTTATGACACAAAATACATTTATGGAACAGGCAATAATAAATGCTTACAAAGCACTAGATTTGGGAGAGGTGCCGGTCGGCTGTGTGATTGTAAATCAAGATAATAACATAATCTCCCAAGCATATAATAAAGTAATAGCAGATAACGATCCCACTGCTCATGCTGAAATTAACGCCATAAGGCAAGCATGCGCTTCCTTAAAATCTGAGCGTTTAATTGATTGTAGTATTTATGTCACCTTAGAGCCTTGTATAATGTGTGCCGCAGCAATATCGAAATCTAAGTTAAAAAGACTATATTATGGAGCGGACGATATGAATTTTGGTTCTATCAACGGTGGATTTAATTTTTTTCAAACAAAAAATTGCAATCATGTGCCAGAGATTTATGATAGTATATCAAAAATTCAATGTGAGAATTTAATAAACGATTTTTTTAAGGGTAAAAGACCATGACAATTTCAGCTAAGGCACAGCAAACTACAGATCGACTAAACACATTTATGGAAAAAAACGTATATCCAAATAATGATACATATCATAAGCAAATTGAAGACTTTGGAAATGATCGTTGGCAGGTTGTCCCTATAGTTGAAGATTTAAAAAAAGAAGCAAAAAAAGATGATCTCTGGAATTTGTTTTTACCAGACAGCGATTTAGGACATGGACTTTCAAATGCTGAATATGCTCCCATGTGTGAAATAATGGGAAGAGCTATGTGGTCTGCAGAAGTATTTAACTGCTCTGCGCCTGATACAGGTAATATGGAGGTTCTAGTCAGATACGGAACTGATGAACAGAAAGATAAATATCTTAAACCACTTCTTAATGGCGAAATTCGATCTGCATTTGCAATGACAGAACCAGCCGTTGCATCTTCAGATGCAACCAATATTGAAAGTGAGATAAAAAAAGAGGGTAATCAATATGTCTTAAACGGTACAAAATGGTGGACGTCTGGAGCAATGGATCCAAGATGTCAGTTTTACATTTTTATGGGCAAAACTGATCCTGAGAATGAAAATATTCATAAACAACAGTCCATGATTTTAGTGGATAAGGATACACCAGGTATTAAAATAAAAAGACATTTGCCAGTTTTTGGATTTGACGATGCTCCACACGGGCATGCGGAGGTAGAGTTCAAGGACGTAAAGGTACCACCTGAAAATATGTTGTTAGGAGAGGGTAGAGGATTTGAAATCGCTCAAGGCAGACTTGGTCCAGGACGAATACATCATTGCATGAGAACAATTGGACTTGCGGAAGTTGCGCTGGAGGCCATGTGCAAACGATTGATGAGCCGTAAAGCTTTTGGAAAAGAGGTAGTTAGGCATTCTGTGTGGCAAGAGAGAATTGCTGATGCTCGAATTAATATTGAGATGACAAGACTTTTGACCCTAAAAGCAGCATCAATGATGGATGAGGTAGGCAATAAAGTTGCTAAAAATGAGATAGCTATGATTAAGGTTGCAGCACCGAACATGGCACTTAAGATAATAGATGATGCGATTCAAGCTTTTGGAGGCGCAGGAGTCACTACTGATCCAAGATTAGCCCAAGCTTATGCCGGCATGAGAACGCTACGTTTAGCAGATGGGCCAGATGAAGTTCATAGACTCTCAATTGCTAGAAATGAATTAAAAAAATATCTCTAACATTGATAAAAAAAAAGAAGACATTCCAAAAAGACAAGTATGGACGTTACATAAAGTCTAAAGAGTTTGATGTATACTGGGATGAATACCATGAGCTTGAGGATATCTCGATGAAAGAGTCAGTCAGACAAAAGATTGAAAGAACAAAAAAAATCGAAACTAAAGAATAGTTTCTAAAAAATCTATTAGTCGATTTACTTCCTCAATATTATTATAATGAACCATTGAAACTCTAACCACACCATCATTTGGTTCAATTCCTAATCCCTTCAAACACCTCCATGCATAAAACTCACCATTGCGAATTCCAATTTGATTTTTACCTGCAGCTTTTGCAATTTCTAGTGAACTTTTGTCTTTCACAGTAAATGAGACAGTAGGCATTCGTTCACTTCTAGAGTGAGCAGTTTTGCCAATTAATCTTACATTTTTTTTGAGCTTTAAAAATTCGATAAGTGTTTTGATTAGTGTTTCTTCGTGGTTATAAACTAGCTCAAAAACTTTTTTTCCTTTTTCATGAAGGTTCAATCCTTGTTCTGTAAAATGATGACTGTAAAGTGTTTCATAGTAGTCAGTGACTCCCGATAAGCATGCCAATTCCTCATGGTTTGGGCCGCCTGGGTTCATTGTGTATGGTATCTCTGATGCTAGAAATTCATGATTCAAGTTTTTAGTTTGATCAAGAAGTTCTTTTTTCCCATATAAGAGGGCTAAATGTGGACCATAAGTTTTGTATAGACTGAATCCGTAGAAATCTATGTCTAATTTTTTTAGATCAATAATATCATGTGCCATGTACGCTACTCCATCACCAACTACTTTTATGTCATGACTATGAGCTATTGAGATTATTTCTTTTAGGTTATTTATTGAAGCTACAACATTTGATGTGTGGCAGACACAAATAAATTTAGTTCTTTTTGTTATTAAATTTTTTAAATCTTCAACTTCAAGTTCAGCACTTTTTGGATTAAACTTCCATTCCTTAATATTAATTCCTTTTTCTGCAAGTTTCCTCCACGACCCAATATTTGCTTCATGGTCTTGATTGGTTACAATTATTTCATCATCAGTTTTAAGCCAATCTTTGATTGCATTAGACAGCAAAAACATATTCATAGTCGTTGATGGACCTATAATAAATTCATTTTTTGAAATATTTAATAGTTCTGCAATTTTCTCTAAGCTGTTATCCATTTCATTTCCTGCTTCAATTGATGGACCAAAGTCACCATAAGGTTGAACTTTCTTAGTAATCATAAAATCATTAAGTTTTTCAATTACATGCTTAGGAACATATGTGCCCCCTGCATTCTCAAAGAATGCAAAATCAGCAGTTTTTGGATTTTGAAAAACAGGAAATTGTTTTCTCACAAATTCTATATCTAGTATATCTCTACTCAAATTATTTAATTCCTTCTACAATACTCCAACCGAGCTTACCTAATATTGGAACAAAAGCTTCATAATTTTTAGCTTCTGAGCTTGAAGCAGTTCCATCCCTTACTCGACCCACTATGCCTTGCGCTATTCCTGCAAGTCTAAATATATTATATGCCATATAGAAATCCCAATTATCAATTTTTTCTCTTCCTGTTTTTTTGTAATAAAGTTCAGCATACTCACTTTCTGATGGAATATTAAGTGACTTAAGGTCCGATCCCATCATTCCTAATCCTTTTGCGCCCGCTGGCAATCTCCATGACATCATATGATAAGTAAAATCTGCTATTGGGTTTCCTAAAGTAGACAATTCCCAGTCTAATATTGCTTTTACTTCATGAGTTATAGGGTCAAATATCATATTGTCCAATCTGAAATCCCCATGAACGATCGAGGTCTCTTGATCAGAAGGTATATTTTTAGGTAACCATTCTATCAATTCATTAATCTCAGGTATCATCTGTGTTTCAGAATCTTTGTACTGTTTTGTCCATCTATGAATTTGTCTGCCCATGTAGTTTTCGTGTTTACCATAATCAGCTAAATTAACTTTATTAAAATTAACGTTATGTAACTTTGCAATAGTATCATTCATAGATAAGTAAATTTCCCTTCTTTGATTTGGATCACATCCTGGTAAAAGAAGTTCCCAATAAATGTTACCAACGACATGGTCCATAACAAAAAAAGGTGTTCCAATTACTGTTTCATCATTACAATAGCCAAATGTCTTGGGAACAGGAACATCGGTATCATGAAGAGCTGTCATTACCCTACATTCTCTATCCACTGCATGAGCTGATTTAAGAAGTTTACCTGGCGGCTTTCTTCTAAGTACTAAATTATTAATATTTGTTTCAACTAGATAAGTTGGATTTGACTGTCCACCCTTAAATTGTGTTATCTGACTTATCTGAATATTGGTACCAATTAGTTTTTTTAGATAATCATTTAAAGATTCTTTATTAATTTTGAGTTTATCATCAACTTGCTTTGTGCCTGAAAAAATTTCATTTCTATCAGTCATGTTAAAGCTTTCTTTCCAATATCTTTTCTATAGTACCCCTCGGGCCAGTCTATCAAGTGAATTGAGTCATAAATTTTACTTAAAGCTTTACTAAGCGATGCATTTTTTGACGTTACAGAGAGGACTCTTCCACCAGTAGCAATAATTTTTTTATCTTTAATAGCTGTTGCAGCGTGAAATACTTGAAAAGTTTCAGTATTTTCTAAATTATCTATTCCATTAATCACTGTTTCTTTCTTAAATGATCCTGGGTATCCATTCGATGCTATTACAACTGTTGCACAATGATCATCTTCCCACTTTAATTCATAATTTTGTAAATCCTTATCAATACAGCTTAGCATAAGTTGAACTATATCACTTTTCATTCTTAACATTAAAACTTGGCATTCAGGATCTCCAAATCTAATATTATATTCAACAAGTTTTGCCTTCCCATTTTTAATCATCAGTCCTGCATACAGAATACCTTGATATGGGTGACCTAACTCTCTCATGGCATTTAGTGTGGGATATATAATCTCATCATCAACTTGTTTTTTAATTTCGTCTGTAAAGATAGGAGCAGGTGAGTAGGCTCCCATCCCACCTGTGTTAGGGCCAGTATCATTTTCTCCTATGCGTTTATGGTCCTGCGCACTTTCTAGAGAAATAAACTCAGTACCATCAGTGCATACAAAGTAACTTGCTTCTTCACCTTCCATAAATTCCTCAATGACTGCGGTCATATTTGTTCCAAATTTATTTTCAAAAATTTCTTTTAGTGCTTTTTCAGCCATTTCAAAACTATCTGCGACAGTCACTCCTTTGCCAGCAGCTAATCCATTTGCTTTTACTACAATTGGCAAACTTTGTTTTTTTAGGTATTTTACTGCCTCCTCGTAGTTATCAAAAGTAGAATAGGCAGCTGTTGGAATGGAGTAATTATTGCAAAGATCTTTCATAAAGCTCTTTGATCCTTCAAGTTGGGATGCGTATTTATTTGGACCAAATATTTTAATACCTTTTGATACAAAATAATCCACTATTCCTGCAACTAATGGAACCTCAGGCCCAACTACGATTAAATCAATAGATTTTTCGACACAATATGAATGAATAGAATTAAAGTCGTTAAGGTCTAAGTCTTTACATTCAGCTAGTAGACTTATGCCATAATTCCCAGGAATACAAAATAGTGATGTAGTCAAAAGACTTCTTGATATTGCATAGCATAGAGAATGCTCCCTAGCTCCATTTCCAAGTACAAGAATTTTCATAAAGTAAAATTTAAATTAATTGATATATTAGCATATAAGGAATTAAATTAAATGGTTAGACAAAATATCCAAGAGTACTCAGTTTCGGAAATTTCAGACTCTATCAAGGGAACTCTTGAAAATAGTTTTGGCTACGTAAAAGTTAGAGGGGAAGTCTCGGGTTTAAGTAGGCCAGCATCAGGCCATATATACTTAAATTTAAAAGACGATAAAGCCGTTATAAAAGCAATAATATGGCGAAGTACAGCAGCAAGAATTAGTTTTGTACCTGAAGATGGATTAGAAGTTATTTGTTCAGGTAAGCTCACAACGGGATATTCTAATCGATATCCAGGAAGATCAGATTATTCAATTATAGTTGATACAATAGCTCCTGCAGGAGAGGGAGCTTTAATGGCTCTTTTAGAGCAACGTAAGAAAAAGCTTGCGGCAGAGGGTTTATTTGAGGAGCAAAATAAGAAAAGCCTACCAAAGTATCCTGAAACGATTGGCATAGTCACATCTCCAACTGGTGCAGTTATAAAAGATATACTTCATAGATTAGATGAGAGGTTTCCATGTAATGTCATACTATGGCCCGTTCCGGTTCAGGGCCAAGATGCCGCTCAGTTAATTTCTGATGCAGTAGATGGATTTAATAATTTATCGAGTAAAGACGAAGTAAATACACCAGACCTTATTATCATAGCACGTGGCGGGGGCAGTATAGAAGACCTTTGGCCTTTCAATGAAGAAATTGTAATCAGGTCTGTCTTCAAAAGTAATATTCCTATTGTATCTGCAATTGGTCATGAAACAGATACCACACTAATTGATTTTGTTTCTGACTTAAGAGCGCCAACGCCTACGGCTGCAGCAGAAATTTCTACCCCAGATAAAGAAGAACTTTTGAGGGACATCAATGAAAAACATAATCGTTTAAATCATTCAATAAATTTATACCTTGATAATCTTAAAGATAATTTCATTTCAATAAAAGATAGATTGCCTATTTCACTAAAACTTTTTCTAAATAATCTTACTTCTTATTTTCAAAATATTTCTCAATCACTTAATTTTCGTGTTCTCGGTGAGCAATTAAAGAGTGGTAAAGTAAAGCTTATTTCTTTAGAGGAGTCTCTATTGAAAGCTAAAAATATTTTGGTAGAGAGACTTCAAAAAGAATTAGATAATAAAAGTATGCTCCTTGAAAGCTTGAGTTATAAATCAGTTTTAAAAAGAGGATACTCAGTTACAAGAAGTTCAAATAAAATAATCAAATCAAAAAAAGATTTAAAAGATGAAAGTGAGTTGATCATAGAAACTAATTTTGCTACTTTAAAAGCTAAACTTAGAGAAATTAATGACAAATAGTTTTACTACGAAGGCAGAAATAAGATTGCATCATGGCCAGTTTCAAATAATAAAATCTGGGGATTATGTAGAATGTTCAATCACAAAAGAGAAGATATCACTTGATAATCTGAAGTATTGGAATGTTGATTTACAGGAAATTTATGCAAATCCAGAAGTTGCACTAACGAGATATAAAGAGATACATGAAAATAAAGATTAAATTAATAATTATCTTTTTTTTTGTTTTTCAGCCAGCTATAGCAGCCGATTTGCCAAAAGAAATACCTCAAGGAAGCCTTGTTATTGGCCAGTCATTAGATGCAGATGAAATTTTAGTAGATAATAATTCTTTAAAAGTGAGTGAAAAAGGTCACTTTGTATTTGCAGTCGGTAGGGACCATGTGGAACCGATAAGTGTGACATATTTAAAAAATGGATCATTAATAAAAATTCATCAAATAAATATAATTATACAAAACTACGACATACAAAGGATTGACGGTTTACCAGAACAAATGGTTACGCCACTTGATGATGAAATAATCAAAAAAATAATTTATGAAAACGATTTGATAAAAGAAAAGAAAAAAATAAATTCAGATCTAACTTATTTTAAAGATAGTTTTATTCAACCAACAGAGGGCATTATAAGTGGTGTTTTTGGTAGTCAAAGAATATTAAATGGAGAAGCTAAAAGTCCTCATCGTGGTTTAGATATTGCGGCTGAAACTGGAACCCCAATTTATGCCTGCAATGAAGGACTTGTTATACATGCCGAAGATGATCTTTATTACACAGGTGGAACTATAATTCTTGATCATGGGCATGGGGTAAAATCAATTTATGCCCATTTATCTGATGTGAAAGTAACTGTGAGTCAAATGGTATCAAAGGATGATATTATCGGTGAAGTAGGTTCTACAGGAAGATCAACCGGCCCTCACCTTCACTGGGGAGTAATGGTGTTTAATACCTATGTAGATCCACAATTGCTTTTAGATTAATTTTTTTAAAAAAAAGAATAGACTTATATTTTCCATCTATTGTGAAACCAAAAGTATTGTTCAGGGTACTTAGTAATCATTTCTTGATAAAATGAGGATATTTGAGCTGAAATTTTATAAATATTTTCTTCATTACTTTCTTTATCTTTTGTATCAATGCATTCAACTACATCAAATTTAAAATTATTATCAATTGTTCGTATTGGCCAGGCTAAGAATATTTTACATTTTGCTTTCAAAGCAATTTGTGCAGGGAGTGTTGATATATTCATTTCCTTATTAAAAAATTTAACCTTTGTTCCTGAAGACAATTGTTGATCTGCTAAGAGGGCAATAGAACTTCCTTTGTTGAATTGATTTAATAGCTGTCTCGTTCCAGATCTGTTTTTACTATAACATTGAACGCTATATTTGCGTCTTAGTTGTTTTACAACAAAATTTATTAGAGGATTATTTGGTTCTCTTACTATCGCTGAGACCCTATTCATCTTACTTCGAAGAGCCATTCCAGGTATTTCCCAATTTGAACTATGACCTGAAACAATTACGCTATTTTCATTTTCATTAAATACATCATCTGAAAATACATTATTAATAACCTCTATCTTACTCTTGAGTATACTGTTCATATGGGCATATTCTGAGATCGTATAGCCAAGATTCTTCCAAACTCTATTGGCCGTATCATTAATCCACTTTTTATCTTTGTCATGAAATGCAATAGATAAATTTTTTATTAAGATACTATGTATTGGAAGAAATGGTCCAACAGAAGTAGTAATTAATATTCCAAGAACACGCGACATTCTCAGAGGTAGAATTTTAAAGACAGTAAAGAAGATAATAAAAAATAAAAACTCCAGTGGGTATTTTACCAAGATCTTGAATAATGATTTCATTGTTTTAATTAATTAAATTTCTTATTAGTTTTTCAATATTTGGTATTTCAAGCTTAATCTTGAAACAATCAATGTTCTTCCTATAATCTTCAGGAATGCGAACATAGTCCTTTTCTGTTGTGATAAGTGATAAATTTTCTTTTTTTGCCTTATCTAATAAGCTTTCTAAATCTTTTCTAGTGAACTGATAATGATCGGGAAAACTTTTCTTTTTTATAACGTCGTACCCTTTGTTTTTAAGGGTATCAAAAAAGCCATCATTATTTCCAATACCGCTAAATGCTAAATAATTTTTCTTATCAAAAACATCTAAAGCTTTAATGTTAGCATTGTAGAATTCTAAGTTATCATAATTATATTTTTTTGTAATATGATGTAGATCATCTCCAATAATGACTACAAATTGCGCAAATTTTAGAGCGGGTCTTATAAGCTCCCTCAGTGGTCCTGCAGGTAAGCACAATTTATTTCCAAAACCTCTCTTACCATTAACTGTTAGTAAAGTTTTATCTTTATGGAATGATCGATCTTGAAATCCATCATCCAACAATATGATGTCTGTTTGCTTTTCATTTATTATTTTCTCAATTGCAAATGCTCTATTTGTGGTGATGTAAGTTGGGGCGAAATTTGCATATAGTAGGGCTTCATCTCCAACCTTGTTAAACGTGTCTGATTTTGAAACCTTATAGAAAATAGATTTATTTGTAGATCCATAGCCTCTCAACAACACTGATACTTTCTTGTCTTTCTTTTTTATTTCTTCAATTAATGTTAGTAATGTTGAAGTTTTACCTGTACCCCCAATATTTATATTGCCAATGCATATGATGGGGATACTAAACTTCTTATTTTTATAAAATAATGATCTTATGTAAAAAAGGCATATGTATATGCATGACAATGGAATTAAAAATAGTGAGACGAGATTTGCGCAATATACATCTTGGTACCATATCTTCAGAAAAAATTTTTCCATAATTAATCAGAGGTATTGATATATTTCTTTCAATACTTTTTTTACAGTTTCTTCACCCTCCTTTTTTAATCTGCTGATATCAACTTTCCTAACTTCATTATCTAATGATTTATACTCTTCATGAATAAAATGTTCCAGCTGTCTCTCATTATTTACAACTTGTGATAATTTCATTTGACCCAAAGTCATATATACGTCAGAAAAATTTTCAACGTGTTTGCCATGGTATACTTTTTTTCCTTGGTACGCTGCTTCAATTGGATTTTGCCCACCTTGCATCACTAAACTGCCACCAATAAAAATAATATCAGCTAACTTATAAAAAATATTTAATTCACCAATTGTATCAGCTAAGTAAATATGTGTATTTCTTTTAATTTTATTCCTCATTGATCTAATTGCAGTATTTTTAATGAAATTCTTATTGATAATGTTATTTCTTTTTGGATGTCTAGGAACAACAATTGTAAGAAGCTCTTTACAAGTTTTTTTTAATTTTAGAGTTACTCTACTAATAATTTCTTCTTCTCCAGGGTGGGTACTGGCTGCAAGAAATATTTTTCTATTTCCAGTCAAAACTTTGAGCTCGTCATACTTTTTAGCATCAGTAAGATCAGGAGTAAGAGCAAACTTTAAATTGCCAGTATAATTAGTTTTTTTAATTCCAAGTTTTTCATAAAACAAAGTACTATCTGTATTTTGCGTACTGCAAGAACTAAACTTAGAAAACAAATCTTTAGATGATGAACTAAATAAGGACCATCTTTTAAAACTTTTAATTGTCATTCTTCCGTTAATTATAATTTGAGGTATGTTTTTGTTATTTAGGTTATGAATAAAGTTAGGCCAAATTTCAGATTCTACAAAAACTGCAAGAGATGGCTTCCAATAATTTAGAAATCTATTTGCAAATACTGGCACATCGAAAGGGATAAATTGATGTACAACTTTGTCTTTAATTCTTTTATTTATTACTTGTGCCGATGTTACAGTTCCAGATGTTATTAATATTTGATCAATAGATTGATCTTTGTTCAATTTATCTACTATTGGTAGTATTGATTGACACTCACCAATGCTGGCAGCATGGATCCAGATCAGCTTGCCTTTTTTTCGATCATGTGTATTTTTCCCATACCTTTCGCTAATTCTATCTGGCAACTCCTTACCTTTTCTTTTTCGTAAAAAGATAACAAAAGGAATAAAGATAAGAGCTAAATTTGAAAATATACGGTAGAGAAAAAATATCATTTTTTTAATTATATCCTTTATTAGCTCTTTTTGTGAGATCATTCATCAGCTTCTCAAGAGTTTCTTTATTTGACTTAACGTTAGTATTTTTTTTACCAACTTTAATCGGCGTTCCCCAAATTACAGTTATTTCATTAAAAGGCTTTGGAATAATAAATTGATCCCACGTATTTAATTTCCATTTATTTTTAAATCCAATGCCAACAGGTACAATCATTGCATTGCTAAGCTTTGCAATACTAATTATACCGTCACTTACTTTATGTCTTGGCCCCTTAGGCCCGTCTGGAGAAATGCCAATACAGACATCTCCTTGCAGTGATTTTATCATTTTTCTAGCTGATAAAAGCCCACCTTTATTTTTTGTTTTATTAGATTTATGAGTTGATCCTCGAATTGCACTAAAACCTAAATGCGAAATAACTTTAGATATTATATCTCCATCACGATGCTTTGATATAAGTACTCTTATAGGTTTTCTATTTTGCCATGTAAGGGGACACATTAAAAGTTGGTCGTGCCAAAAAGAGTAAATAAAAGATTCATCTTTTTTAAATAGAGCGTTAATATTTTTTCGATCTTTAAATTTAATTTTTGAGGACTTATGCACAAATAAAATATAAAGAGATCCTAAATAAGATATTATATTTTGTGCAACCACTTTACTTGCAAGATACTTTATCATTAAATTAAAATTCGCGTTCGTATAATTTCTTATAGACGCCATTCTTTGATAGTAACTCTTCATGAGTGCCACTTTCAACTATCTTTCCATCATCTAGAACTATAATTTGATCAGCATTTATAATAGTACTTAGCCTATGGGCTATTACCAAAGTTGTCCTATCTTTCATTAGATTCTTTATTGCATCCTGAACAAGGCTTTCTGATTCTGTATCTAAACTTGAAGTTGCCTCATCCAATAATAGTATTGGTGCATTTTTTAAAAAAGCTCTTGCAATTGAAACCCTTTGTTTTTGGCCACCTGACAGACTATACCCGTTCTCTCCAATTACTGTATCGTATCCATTTGGCAACTGAACAATAAATGAGTCAGCAGCAGCAGATTTTGCAGCACTAATAATTTCTTCTTCAGTAGAGTTAGGTCTGCTGTAAAGAATATTTTCTTTAATGGACATATCAAATAGAATTGGTTCTTGACTAACTAAAGCAATCACTGACCTGACTGAAGAAATTGTTAAATCTTTTATATTTTGTCCGTCAATTTTTAGTTCACCTGAGTCGGGATCATAAAATCTTGGTATAAGATTTAAAATTGATGATTTACCTGATCCACTTGGTCCTACTAAAGCAGTAGTTTTTCCATGAGGAATATTGAGATTGATTTTCTTTAGTGCTGAATTTGTCTGTCCTTCATAAGAGAGAGTTACCTCATGCAAATCAATATTAGTTTTATTTAAAGATAGATCTCTTGCATCTTTTTTTTCGTTAATTAAGCTTTCTTGATCTAACAGACCGAATACTCTTATAGCCGCCGCAAAACCTTCTTGAAGAGTTGTATTTATTGAAGCAAGTCTTTTCAGAGGTTGAAATGCCAACATCATTGCTCCAAGAAATGATACAAATTCGTTTAATGGCAGTTCCCCTTGAAGTCCCCTCAAACCTGCATAGTATAATGTTCCTGCTATACCAAATCCTGCAAGAAACTCAGCAAATGGTGACGCGGCCCCACGAGCATTTGCCCCTTTAAGAATTTTTTGAACCCTTCTCCAAACTGAATTACTAAGTTTTTCAATCTCTTTTTCTTCTTGTTGATAAGCTTTAACAATTCTTGTTCCATCTAAGTTTTCAGACAGTATTGACGCGAGTACTCCTGTTTCCTCTTGTGTTTCTGTCGAGGCTTTTTTTACTCTTTTGCCCAATCTTCTCGTCAATACTCCAACTAAAGGGAAAGCTATGATTGCTATAGTTGCTAGTTGCCAGTCTTGGTAATACATAACACCAAGAAGGCAAATGAGTGTCAGTAAATCCTTAACTCCATTAGCAAGACTGCTACTAACTGCATCTTGAAGTAAAGTAACGTCATATAGAAAATTAGAAATTATTTTTGCTGAGTGTATCTTATGAAGCCAAGATAGATCAGCGTTAATTATTTTTTTGAATAATTTTATTTGTGTGTCTGCGATAATATTTTGGGATACACCGTTTAAAAGTACAATTTGGATATAAGTTGCAACACTTTTAATGAGCAGTGTAAGAATTATCGCAATTGGTATTAACAACAACATTGATTCATCTTTATCAAGAAAAATTTTGTCAATTGCAGGGTCAAGCAGCCATGCAGTCGCACCTGTTGAAAGGGCTATTATTATCATAAAGAATAATGAACTAGCTAATCTTGATGCGTAAGGTCTTATACTATCTCTAAACAACCTTGCTAATATCTGCGATCCAGTCATGAGAATGTATTCATAATACTATTACAGAAAATTTAAATCTAAATATTAGTTTATGGCTAAAAAGCTTATTTTCCTGCTAGTATCATATTCTCAATTAGAACTGTAGGAGCGTTAGTTCGGTACCTGAACTCAAGATCATTAGCTGCGGATAAATTTAAAAACATTTCTGTGAGATTTGAAGCTATAGTTACTTCACTAACAGCATGAGTTATCTCACCATTTTCAATCAACATACCACTAGCACCCATACTATAATCACCAGTAACTAAGTTAACACCCATTCCAATTAGTTCATTTGCATAAAAACCATATTTAATAGATTTGATCATATCATCATAAGACAGTATTCCATTCGTCATAAAAAAATTTGATGTTGATACACCTGGAGGCGCTCCAACAGACCGTGATGCATTTCCTGTTGTTTTAAAATTAAGCTTCTTTGCTGTTGAGGTATTTAAAATCCAAGTATTGAGTTTTCCATTGGATACAATTTCTTTTTTACTCACCTGAATTCCTTCTCCATCAAATGGTTTAGAGCCCAATCCTTTTAAAATTCCAGGATCATCTATTATAGTTACGTCTTTTTTGAATATTTGTTTTCCAAGACTATCCTTTAGAAAACTTGTTTCTCTTGCAATAGATGGACCCGATATTGCTCCAGCAAGATATCCAATTAAGCCATTACTAATTCTTTTATCAAATATTACTGGAAGTTTTGTTGATTTTATTTTTTTTGGATTTAATCGTTTTAATGTTTTGTTTGCTGCTGATGATCCAATTTCTTTTGCTGAGCGCAAATCTGAAAAATGTCTAGATACAGAGTAATCGTAATCCCTTTCCATACTTTGTCCTTCACCAGCTAGAACAGAACAAGATATAGAATTTGTTGATGATTTGTATCCTCCCTGGAATCCATTACTAGTTGCTAAGTAGAATTCCCCCTGTGAATAAGATGCTCCAGCCCCTTCCGAATTGCTTATACCAGGTACTGAAAGAGCAGCTTCTTCACACTCCTTGACAGAGTCTATTAGAGCTTCAGTGCTAGTCTCCTCATTTTGATGTAGTTCTAAATTACATATTTCGCTCTCAAACAATGAACTGTCGCCCAAGACAGCCGTGTCATCAATAGGCGCTAATTTTGCCATGGATACACACTTATTTACAAGTGTTTCTATATTATCATCATCTACCTCAGATGAAGAGACAAAAGCTTGTTTCTGATTAACCAGTGCTCTTATTCCAATAGTGCTATCATTTGACTCTTCAAGATCTTCTATTTTCTGTTTTCTGCAACTGATTGATTTACCACTTGCCTTTGCAAGTACAACATCGCACTCAGTAGCTCCACTTTTGAGAGTCTTTTCAATAATTTTTTGAGCTGTAATTTCAAAATCCATATATTAAATTAGTGTTAGTAGTAAAGAGAACATAATCAATGCACCAGTATACCGATTACTTTTGAAAATTTCTAGACACACATCGCTATTATAAATATCTAGTTTGAATAATTGAAATAACAAATGAATTCCTACGAGAAAAACTGCAGTATAATATAAGTATTCAAAATCAGATAATTGGCCAAAGATTAATAGACAAATAATCATTAAAGAATAGAAAGCAGAAATCCATAATTTGGAATTATCTCCAAACAAAATAGCGGTTGATTTTATTCCAATTCTTAAGTCATCCTCCCGGTCCTGGTGCGCATATATCGTGTCATAACCTAAAGTCCAAAAAATTCCTGCAAGATATAAGAAGAAAATAGATAAAGAAATATTCCCATTTATGGATACAAATCCAATAATAACACCGATATTAAAAGTTAGACCAAGAAATAACTGTGGCCAATATGTAATCCTTTTCATTAGAGGGTATAATATAAAAAGAAAAAATGAAATAAATCCGAAAGTAATTGCCGTCTTGTTTAAAGAAAGCAATATTGCAAGTCCGCCTAGACACAAAAGACAAAATATTGTGATTGCTTCAATTGAGCTGATGGCTCCACTTGCTATGGGCCTTTTTGATGTTCTGCTTACATGCTTATCAAGATCTTTATCAAATAAATCATTTATAACACAACCTGCAGATCTCATTACGACTGAGCCAATGGCAAATAAGATAATGGTGTTAATGTTGTTATGTATATCTTTAAACGAGTTAAAAGCTGCAAATATTCCCCAAAAACATGGTAACATTAGTAATATAAATCCATTGGGCTGATGGAGTCTTAGTAAATGAATATATTTCTGCAACTTGTATTTCCTCAAAACTAATATTATGAATTTAATATATATAAATGAATAAGATAAAAAATAGAATTTTTATAGCTTCAAACTTAAAGGCAGGAGAGACTATTTCTCTAGGTGATGATAAATCTCACTATTTAAATAATGTTCTTAGGTGTAAAATTGGTGATCATATTTCTCTTTTCAATGAAAAATCTGAATGTACAGCTGAAGTTGTAAGTAATTCAAAAAAAGTATGTAAGCTGAAATTAAAGGAATGTAAAAAAAATGAGATCGATAGACATAAAATAACTCTATTTTTCTCACCAATAAAGAGAACTCCCATGGAGTTTATGGTGCAGAAATGCACAGAGATTGGAATAACTTCTTTCCAGCCAGTATTAATGGAGAGAACAAATAATAAAAAAATTAATCTTGAGAGATTAAAACTAATCTCTATAGAGGCATCGGAGCAGTCTAGCAGGGTAAATTTGCCTTCATTTAATAATTTAATTCCTTTTAACGAAATGATTAAAACTATGAGTTATGATAAACTTATTTTCTGCTCACTTGAAAAAAAAACTAGCGTAATTAATAAAATTAATTTATCGCTTAATGAAACTATAGGAATTATAATCGGTCCAGAAGGTGACTTTTCTCCAAACGAAATGACAGATTTAGGAAGCATAAAGAATTCTGTGCCTGTAACTCTTGGTAGCAATATTCTTAAATCTGAAACAGCTGGGGTTGTCGCTTCCTCGCTAGTAATGAACAGCATATATAATGATTAATAAAAAAGATTTAATAAATTACTTCAGTGAAGGAATAAAGAAAGATGACACTCTTAGGATTGGCACTGAACATGAGAAATTTATCTTTAAGCAAAATGATTTATCTTTGATCCCCTATGATGGCGATCTGAGTATACAAACTATCTTTCAAGACTTTGTGAAAGGAGGCTGGAAAGAAGTGAAAGAAGGTAAAAATACAATTGCTCTCACAAAGAATAATGCAAGTATAACTCTTGAACCTGGAGGTCAATTTGAGTTGTCTGGCGCTCCACTTAAATCAGTTCATGAAACATGTAGTGAAATTAACAGTCATCTGGATTTAACTAAAAAATTAGAAAAAAAATATAATATTGGATTTTTAGGAATTGGCTTCTTACCCATAGGCACTCTTGAAGAAATACCAATGGTTCCCAAAAAAAGATATGCAGAAATCATGACTCCCTATATGAGGTCGCTCGGTGGATTGGGTTTAGAGATGATGTATCAATCGGCAACAGTACAAGCTAATTTTGATTTTACTTCAGAAGAAGATATGGGAAAAAAAATCAATGTTTCATCTGTACTTCAACCACTAGTGACAGGCTTATTTGCTAACTCACCATTTAAAAATAACCAACCATCAGGATTTGAAAGTTATAGGGGACATGTTTGGACAAGAACAGATGCAAATCGGACGGGCATACCTAAATTTCTTACTGAGCCAAACATGAGTTTTGAAAAGTATGTAGACTTTGCTTTAGATATTCCTGTTTATGCCCTTATAAGAGATGGTAATTATATAAGATGCACAGATTATTCATTCGCAGACTTAATTGAGGGTAAGCATAACGAATTTTCCAAAGATCAAATTACAATTAAAGATTGGGCTGATCATATTTCTACCATATTCACTGAAGTAAGATTAAAAACATTTATTGAAATGAGAGGAGCTGACGCAGGTGGGTACAATACATTATGTGCATTGCCTGCTTTTTGGACAGGTATACTTTATGATGAGACTGCTCTTGAGGAGGCTTTGAGTATCACAAGTCAGCTCGATTACACTGATTTAATGAATTTTAGAGCAGGCGTTTTAAAGAATGGTCTCAACTCAACTATTAATAATATAGAAGGATGGGATTTAGCAGAACAAATAGTAAAAATTTCCTCGGAGGGTTTAAACAGACGTGGAAAATTAAATTTATATGGTGATAGTGAAGCAGTTCATTTAGATTTTCTAAAAGATATTATTAAAAACAAAGAGTCTAATTCAATGCGAATGATTAAAAACTACTATGCAAAAGATACCCTCAATCAAAAAGAGCTTTTTCAAAAGGAGTCTTTTTAGTCTGATCCTTTTTCTATATATATAGATTGAGAAGGAAAAGCAAAGCCAGCATCATTTTTCTCAACAATACCTTTAATCTCGAAAGCTAAGTTTTCTTTTATCTCCAACCATTCTCCCCAATTTGTAGTGGTAGCAAAACAATAAACCAATAAATCAATAGAGCTGTCAGAGAATTTTTCTATTCTAACAAACAATGGTTGTTCAGTTGATTTAACAAAGTTTCCATTATTTTTTAAATATTTTTCAATCTCGTCTCTTATTTTTCTTAACTGATCATGTGTTGTTCGATATTCTAAACCAATGGTCCAATAAATTCGGCGACTTTTCATATTACTAAAGTTCGTTACAGCATTTTCGGCAAAATTAAAGTTTGGGACCATTACCGGCGAGGAGTCAAATCTTCTTACGAGCGTTGAGCGAAATCCAATCTTTTCTACAGTGCCTTCAACTATATTTTCAACTTTTATCCAATCACCGTTTTGAAATCTTTTTTCAAGAAGTATCAGTATGCCTGAAATCAAGTTTTTAAATAAATCTTGAGCACCTAAAGCCACAGCAACACTTAATAATCCAAGACCAGCCAATATAGGCCCAACCTTTATACCCCATATTTCAAGTACTGCCGCACCTCCAATTATAAAGATAAAGAATTTAAGTATCCTTACACCCCAATCAATTAAATCATACGTTAACAGTTCACCAAATTTATGAATAAAAAAAGAAAAAGGATCAATTATTTTATAAAGGAACCAGAATATTTGAATTGTTATGAGTGATGTATTTAAATTTGCGGCAATTATTTCAAGTGTACTGTTTAAATTTAAATATTGAGTGCTGATGTATACCCCGATTACGATTGGAAAAAATCTCAGTGGACCATCAAAGGCCTCTAAAACTTCATCATCAATTTGAGTTGAAGATTTTTTTACAATAGCTTTCAATCTACCAACAACAATCTTTGAAAATAAAGATCTGAATAAGACAAAAAGTATAAGAATTAGAATACCGATTAGTACATTATTGAAATCTATTCCAAACACTCCTTGAGACCAAACTGATGAAACCAAGTCTAAAAAATTATCCATTCTATTATTTTAACTGATTTGGCATTCAGATAATAGAAATAGTTAATTTACAGAAAATTATTGATTTCTCTTGATACTTCAGTTGTTTTCTCCAAAGGAAGCATGTGACTTGTGTCTTTAATAAAGCATATTTCCGTTTGAGGATTATATTTCTTAATTCTCTTCTGACTCAGCTTATTGCAGACCACGCTATTAGGAGTGAGAATTATTTTCAAAGGTATGTTTATTCTTTTTAGATCAAACCAAACTTCATGTGATGTCAACTTGAAGCAAGCTGACTCCCAACTCGGTTCGCATTTAAGTTTGAGCTCATTGCTTGGGTCAGTATAGGTGCAATATTCGACATAATCTCTGATAATTTGCTCATCAATATGTTTAAATAATTTTTTTTTTGAGAAATATTGAAAAGCATCATCCTTACTTGACCATCCATTTCTTCTTATAGATGCATTTTTTGCTAGTGGATTTACTAAATGAGAAAGGCCAGTAAATTGTAAAAACTTATACGTTAAAATGTATCTCAAAGGCAACATTACTGGATCAACAAGTATCAACTTACTAACAAGATCAGGATTAGATAAAGCCACAAGCAAACTTGCGGTTCCACCCATTGAGTGGCCTGAAAGCACAACAGGTTTATTTTCCATTTTGATAAGTTCTATTAGATCGTTTTTAAAAGTGTACCAAGATTTCAATTTGCTTGGATCAGCTTTTAGAGTGGTATTGCCATGACCCCGCATATCATAAGTTATTACTTCGTAACTATCACTAATGTTTGATAATAGTTTATTGTAGACTTTACCACTAAATCCATTTGCATGAGAAAAGTAAAATTTATCTGCACCAGGATTTTCTTTTCTATATGTAATTACTTTCCCAGACTCTACTTTAAATTCTTTTTCTATCATTTATTCAGTGACATGATTCATTGTATTTTTTAAGCCTATAATAATTATAGGGTAGAGGGGTGACAAATCCTGCTAAGAGCATGAAAGGAATGATAGTAATGGTTAACACGCCACCTGCAAAAATAAGATCTGTTAAATTCATTGAAATCTCCATTGCAACCATGCTAATGAAGCTCATTTTAAAAGCGATATTCAAAGCTTCAGAAAATGGAAAACTTTTCATTAAAATAAAAGTCTCTAACAATATACTTGTTATTAGTCCGTTGAATATGGCAATTAGCATCACAAGATAAATTGAAAAGGAATGATCTATCATTTGAAAATAAAATATTGTGCCAAAGTCTCCAATACTGCATCCAAGAAGACACCACAAAGTATTATAGCTTGAAGTCTTCCATGTTGCTTTACAAGTCCAACTAATGTCAAGCATCAAATTTCTTAAATTCCTCTCGTCTTTCATTACCGTCTTTTAGTGCTAAGGCTTTTTCTTCATCGGACATTCTTAGCCAATTAGTGATTTCAAACTGCTCTCTAAAGCACCCAATACAGACCTTGCCGTCCATAAAAGCCTCATTATACTTACATATTTTGACGCATGGACTATCTACACGTGTTTCTTTTTTAATCATATAAAGCTTGATTTATTTATATATTACAATAAAAAGCAACTTCAATTTCAAATAATTATATGGCTCGTATTACCGTTGAGGATTGCATAAAACTTATTAATAATCAGTATGATTTGGTTATTCTTGCTAAAGAAAGAGCAGTTCAATTGGGTAGAGGAGCTACTCCCGCTGTTGACCCTGAAAATGACAAAAAGCCTGTAATAGCACTCAGAGAAATCAGTGAGTCTAAGATAACAGCCGAAGAGTTAAAAGAAAGTATCGTTTCTAAGTTGAGACAAATTCCAGATTATGAAGAAGAAGAGGAATTAGAGGAAGTGGATAATGATACGTTCAGGCAGATGTATCAAGGCGGATTGTCCAAATCAGAAATGGAAAAGTCTGCAACTCGTAAATTTACTGCAAGATCCCCTAGAGTTGAAACAAGAGCTAAACCAGTGGAAGACACGGTGAGTGATTTAGAAGTCTCCCCTATGAGTTCTACAGATATAAATGAATCTCCAGATCTTAATGACACTCAGGATGTATTAGATACATCAGAAGCTGAAGCTCCAATTGTAGAAAGTATTGAAATAGCGCATGAGGAAACAACTGATCAATCTATAGTGGATCTAATTGAAGAAAATCCATCCTCTGAAGAAGAAAATTTTACAGTGAGTGATCAGCTAGAAGATACTAATGAAAATGAAGCTACCAATGTCGAAGAGTTATCTGAAGTTACATCTGACATTGAAGAAGACAATGCTCCTAAAGAATAAGTACTATGAATTTTGACTTTTCAGATGATCAAAAGCTTTTGCGCGATCAAGCTAGAAAGTTTTTACAAGATAAATGTGACCGTAAGTCTGTAAGAAGTATTCTAGAAGATAATCAGAAAAATTATGATGCTGATCTTTGGTCTCAAATTTCTGAATTAGGTTGGACTGGCACTGCAATTCCTGAAGAATATGGAGGACTTGGTTTAGGTATGTTAGAATTATGTGTAATAGCTGAAGAGCTAGGCAGAGCTCTTGCGCCTACACCATTTTCTTCTTCGATATATATCTTTGCTGAATTTTTAAAATCGTATGGTACGGATGAACAAAAGAAAAAATATTTACCACACATTGCATCTGGTGCAAAAGTCGGGACATTTGCTTTATCAGAAACTAATGGGAAACCAAAACCCAATAATATTAAGACACAACATGCTTCAGGTAAATTAAATGGATCTAAAAATCCTGTTTCTGATGGAGAGTCAGCAGACTATATCATTGTTGCAGCAAATTCTGACAGTAACTCAAATTATAATTCTCTCTCTCTTTTTATTATTGATAAAAATGACTCAGGCGTAAATATTTCAAACTTAGACACCATCGATCCCACAAGACCAGCTTGTACAGTAGATTTAAAAAATGTTGCATGTGAAAGACTTGGTGACGAAGGAAGTGGATGGGAGATGATTGATAATATTTTTAATAGAGCAGCTGTTTTATTTTCTTTCGAACAAGTGGGTGGGGCACAAGTCTCACTTGATGAAGCAAAAAAATATTCACTTGAGCGATTCGCTTTTGGTAAGCAGATAGGTGCGTTTCAAGCTTTAAAGCATAAGATGGCGGACATGTATGTCAAAATTGAATTGGCAAGATCCAATGCTTACTATGGTGCCTGGGCACTAAGCACAGATTCAAATGAATTGCCAATTGCAGCTGCCGGCGCAAGGGTGAGCGCCTCAGAAGCTTACAATTACGCGTCTCAGGAAAATATTCAAATACATGGAGGTGTTGGTTTTACTTGGGAATATGACTGCCACTTGTTTTATCGAAGATCGAAACTACTTTCTTTAAATATTGGTAGTATCCGCCAGTGGAAAGAAAATTTAATTTCAAATCTTGAAAAAAGGAATATAGTTTAAAAATGGATTTTAACGACACACCTCAAGAAGCTGAATTTAGAAAAAAGGTAAGATCTTTTTTAGAAGCAAATGCAGAAAAAAGATCTACTCTAGCCACAAAGCCAAAGGGCGACTCAGGATCTTCTATTTCAAGCGCTGGAGCACCAGAAACTGTAAAAGGTGAAGATGCCGCAAAGGTAGCGCTAGACAATGCTAAAGAATGGCAAAGAAAAAAAGCTGATGCTGGATTTGCTGCTATTCTATGGCCAAAGGAATTCGGAGGTTATGGAGGAACACCTATAGAGCAGGTTATATACGCTCAAGAAGAACACGACTATTTTGTTCATTCAGGATATTTTGAAATTGGAATAGGTATGCTCGGACCAACAATGATGGCCTGGGGTAAGGATGAGGACAAAAAAAGATTCCTTCCAAAAATGATTACAGGTGAAGAAATTTGGTGCCAATTATTTTCTGAACCCTCAGCAGGATCAGATTTGGCTGGTATAAGAATGAAGGCAGAAAAAGATGGTGATGAATGGGTATTAAATGGTCAAAAGGTTTGGACTTCAGGAGCTCATTTTGCCGATTATGGAATGATTGTAGCACGATCTGATCCTACTGCCTTAAAACATAAGGGACTTACTTATTTTTATGTTGATATGAAAACACCAGGAATTGAAGCTAAGCCTATTAAACAAATTTCTGGTTCAGCTAACTTCAATGAAGTTTTCTTTAATGATGTTCGTATACCTGACAGTCAAAGAATTGGTGCGGAGGGTGACGGGTGGAAAGTATCACTTACTACTCTAATGAATGAAAGATTAGCGGTAGGGGATCCTCCAGGCTTGGACTTTGATCAAATTTTTGAAGCCTCTAAAGAAATTGAAGTTGAAGATGGCCTTGCTGTAAAAAATAGTGAAGTAAGACAAAAAATGGCAGACTGGTATATCCAATCGCGCGGTTTGCAATATACGAAATACAGAAGCATGACGGCGCTGTCAAAAGGCCAAACGCCAGGACCAGAGCTCTCAATAAGTAAACTAGTCACAGCATCGAAAATGCAAGATGTATCATCTTATGCACTGGACTTGATGGACATGTCAGGCATGGTCCACCAAGATCAAAATCCAATTCTTAAAAACTTATTCCAAAACGGTTATTTTTTCTCTGCTGCTATGAGAATTGCTGGTGGTACTGACGAAGTTTTAAGAAATATTATTGCGGAGCGGGTCCTAGGGTTACCACAAGATGAAAGGTCAGATAAAAAACTGCCTTTCAATGAGTTACCGTCTGGTAAAAACTAATATTAGTTAAGTGTTTAGTACAATTTTTAGCAATGTCGCGTCAGGCGACTTGCTCTTTTCTATTTCCTTATTGATCAGTACAGGCATTTTTGCCGGTTTTATAGCAGGTCTTTTTGGTATTGGAGGAGGTGTCGTCGTAGTGCCAGCTCTATATTATATTTTTACTCTAGCTGAAGTAGATGAAAGTATAAGAATGCACTTAGCAGTTGGAACATCACTTGCAAATATTGTCCCAATATCAATTATTTCTGCAGTAAGCCATGCTAGGAAAAATTCTGTAAATATAGATTTCTTAAAATTTATCTTTGTTTCTATAATTGTTGGCGTTACTTGCGGCTCTATTGCAGTGTCTTATCTAGAAGGAAGTACACTTATTTTGATTTATTCAATAATATTATTATTTGTCGCAGCGCAGTTTTTTTTCTGGCAAGATAAATGGAGGCTATCTAATACTTTTCCTAAAAATTTCACTGGTCATGGACTTGGATCAGTAATTGGATTTCTTTCAGTGATTATTGGAGTAGGTGGCGGGTCAATAAGTATCCCTATACTTAAACTATATGATTTTGAAATTCACAAAGCGATTGGAACAGCAGCTGGAATTGGGACAATAGTTGCTGTACCTGGAACAATTGGATTTATGATTGCCGGCTTACAAAACAATGTTGATTTGCCATTATCCTTTGGCTATGTAAGCCTTGTAGGACTCATATTAATTACACCTATTACGATAATTGGTGCTCCGATTGGAGTTAAGTTTGCTCACTATTTATCTAAAAGTAAGTTAAACCTTCTTTTTGGAATATTTATTTTGTTTATGTCTATAAGATTCTATCTGGAATGGATATCATTAACCAGTTAATGTCTGATCATATTCACCAACCTTACCTGTCTGGTCAAGAAGTTCATTTATATAATTAAAGATTAACTCAACTTCATTATCAGAATCATAGCTTTCAATAACAATCACCAAAGATGGTTTGTTAGAAGAGGCCCTAACCAGACCCCAGGAACCATTTGAAAGTTCAAACCGAATACCATTTATTGTTATTATTTTTTCAATATTTTGACTTCCAACTTTTTCACCTTTTTCTTTTGTATTTGTGATTTTTTTTATTATTGAGTCTACAACTTGATACTTTTCACCATCTTCACAGAAAGGAGCCATCGTTGGTGACTGAAAAGTCTTTTTAATTTCTAACTTCTTATCTGATAGTTTTTTAGTTATGCCATTACTTAAATATTGAAGCATTAAACATGCGGATTTCAATCCATCATCAAAACCTAGCCCCAATGGCTCGTTAACAAAAAAATGACCACTTTTTTCGAAACCACACAATGCGCCAATTTCTTTTACCCTCCTTTTGATGTGAGAATGCCCTGTTTTCCACATATCGATTACACAATTATTTTCCTTTAGAATGGAACTTTCAAAATAAAGTCCAGTGGACTTCACATCGATTACAAATTTTGATTTTGGATAATCATTAGATAAGAACTCAGACAGTAATAAGCCTATTTTATCGGAAAATATTTCTTCCCCCTTATCATCGACTACACCAAGCCTGTCACCATCACCGTCAAAAGCAAATCCTATATCAGCGTTATATTTAATGACATTTTCTGATAAGTCCTTGAGCATTACTAAGTCTTCAGGGTTTGGATTATAGTGTGGAAATTTAAAATCTAAATCACAGTGTAACTCAATTACTTCACAGCCCAATTGACTCAGTAATTCCGGAGCGAATGCTCCAGCAGTTCCATTACCACATGCAACTACAACTTTAATTCCTTTTTTAATTTTTACATCTGAAGCAAGGTATTTGAGGTATTCATTTCTCACCCCAGGAATAAATTGATATATACCATTATTTTCTATCTTGGGGTTTTGATTATTATCAACAATTCTTTTAATTGAGCTAACTTCACCAGGCCCAAAGGTAAGCGATTTTTCAATGCCACATTTAATTCCAGTCCAGCCATTTTCATTATGACTGGCAGTTATCATAGCCAAGCTGTCAGTATTTAAATGGTGTTGGGCAAAATAAACCATTGGTGATACTGAAAGTCCGACATCCATCACTTTTAAACCTGATGACAATAAACCTTTAATAACATGATATTTTACCTCTTCACTGTATGATCTATAATCATGACCAACAACGATTGAAGGCCCGCTACCCTTTACGTCAGATATATATTGTCCTAAGCCATAACCAAAAACCTCAAGGCCTTTTTTATTTATTTGGTCTGGGTAGAGCCACCTTGCATCATATTCTCTGAATCCATAAGGAGAAATATTTGCAACTTCATGTTTTTCATTAAAGTCAAAACTTAGCTCAGTTTGTAATTCAAATATTTTCATTTTAGTCTTGTTTCTTTGACGAGAATATAACATATTTATAACGTTGGTTCATAAAAAGTGAATAACAGGGAATAAGGTTTAAATCCTTAGCTGTACCCGCAACTGTAACTCACGAGTTTGAATACATATGCCACTGATTTTATTGGGAAGGCGTGTTCAAGTTTAGACGGAGAAGTCAGGAGACCTACCAACAAAGACGCAGTCATCCTCAGGTAATCGGGATAATTATTTGGACTTACAACTTTAGAGTAGTGGTGGCTTAAATTAAACCGCTACGATTCATTATTATCGTTACAAATTTTGATTGAAAGGATGACTTCACATGATTAAATTTTCTTTAATACTAATTTTTTATTCCTTAACTTTATCACATTCATTTGCCGATGAACAAACAATCTGGATTACTCCCTCTGAAACTGACTATTCAAGATTATCAACTGGTTTAGCGGGTTCAAATATAACTATAATAGGAGAAGACGAAATCAAAAATTCTAAAAATTCAAGTATTCCAGAAATAATTTCTAGTCATTCTGGTATTCAACTAAGAAATTTATTTTCAAATGTAAATTCTACAGGATCAACTCTTGATCTAAGAGGCTTCGGGGAGTCTGCTAAAAATAATTCAGTAATTCTTTTAAACGGACGACGACTAAACGATATTGATATGGCAGGCGTAAACTTTTCAATTGTGCCAAAGGACTCAATTAAAAGAATTGAAGTTATTCGAGGTGGGTCTGCTTCTACACTTTATGGAAATGGAGCAGTTGGTGGGGCGATCAATATTGTAACAAAGAATGTTACAGATACCACATCTCAACTTAATGTTGGTATTGCATCACATAACTCTTATTCATCTGATTTTTCTATGCCTATAATTATTAATGAAAATTCTGGCGTATTATTATCAGCATCGATTAATGAAAGTGACACATATCGTCAACGTTCTGACTTTGAAAGTGAAAGTTATTTAATTAGATATAATGTCAGAGAAAACAATAATGCTTATTATCTAGATATAAATGATAGTTCATATTCACAACTTTTGCCTGGAGCAAGATATAAGGGAAATCTTAATGGGTTCTCTGACGGAGACACGGTAACATGCAATCTTTTGTCTGATAGTAAGACAGCATTTCAAAAAGGAACTCATTGGAGCTTATCTGGACAATGCTTAGTAAGGGATCCAGACTATGCTAACTTTGAGACCGTTGCAATTACCACTGGTGCTGATTTACAAATCAATAAAATGACTAATTTGCATGTAAGTTTAGCTAGCAGAGATAAAGAGCAGAGAGCCTTTACTGCCGGTGGAACTTCAATTCTAGGTTATCCAACCTCATCGGACACTTTCAATTTTTATGAATTAGAAACAGATTATTTATCTTTTAGGGCTGATCATAAAACATTTATTGGAGAGAATTTAGCCTCTTTAAGTGTTGGTATAGATCTTCAAGATACTGATTATACAAAAAAATCAAGTCAGAGCATTTTAGACCCTTTTGGTGGGTTTGTTTATGCTTCTCAAGAGGGTAGTGCGATATACTCTCAAAACTCAGTTAATTTAATTAATGGAAAATCAATTTTATCACTTGGTTTTCGATCAGAAAATGCAAAATACAAAGTAAATGAATCTTTTGATACATCGGTAAGTAAATTTGCATCCAGCACAGCAAGAGACCCTTATCAAACAAAAATGAATAATACTGCGGCAAATATTGGAGTTGAATATATTTTGGATAGTCAAAATACTTTATTCTTTAAATATGCAGAAGCATTTCGAACGCCTGATCTTGATGCGCGAAATAGCACATGTGCATCTGCTTATTCAGCGTGCTCTGGCACAGGATCTCATTTTTATCTAAAGGATCAAACATCAGATGAACTTGAGTTCGGAATAAGACACATGATTGAAAATCTTAGTTTTACGTCAAGTATTTTTGAAATGAACACTTTAAATGAAATTAGATATGTTCCATACGCGAACAATACTAATCTTGATCCAATAAAAAGGAAAGGTTTTGACTTAGATTTTAATTATTATTTAGATGAAAAAACCTCAATAGATGGTTCTTTCTCATATATTGATGCTCACTTTACTTCAGGCTCACTCTCAAGAGGAGCTTTTCAGGGTACATATGCTGCTGATAGCACAACTGCATCTGAAAGAATGGACAGCAGTAGAAATCTTAGTGATGGAACCTATAATATTGCTGGATTGAAGGTACCTTTAGTTGCAGAGTATGCGTATAACTTAGGTTTAGATTATAAAATGCCTAATGATATTAATTTTAAACTTGAAATGTCATTTGTTGACGAGATGTTTGTTTCTAACGATCAGGAAAATATAGAACCGACCATACCAAGTTATTATCTGTTTGATTTAAGTTTAGATGCAAAGAATGATTATGGTTATTGGTCATTTGGCATAGATAACATTTTTAATACAAGTTATTACACTTTTGCAACAGCTAGTTCTTCTCATGGAGACTCCTCATACGGAATACAAAATATGTATCCATTGGAAAGAAGAAGTATTTTTTTAGATTATTCCTATGAATTCTAGAATAGGTTTTCTCATAAATGCATTGATATTAATAAATTGTTGAGTATCTTTAAGTATGATGAAATTAAATAAAAATAATTACTATGTCATTATTGGCATTATCATATTACTCGCCACAGCCAGATTGCTTCCTCATCCACCAAACTTCACCCCAATTCTTGGTATGGCTGTATTTTCTGGAGCGATCATAAGTAGAAGATTGATAGCCTATTTAATTCCTTTAGCTGCTATGTTTCTAAGTGATTTATATCTGGGCTTACATTCCAGCATTCCTATTATTTATTTCTCATTAGCAGTATGTGTTTTGATTGGAACATTTATTGAATCAAGAGTGTCCATTATCAATTCTCTTTTAGGAATAAGTTTTGGTGTGCTTGTATTTTTCTTGATAACAAACTTTGGAGTTTGGTATGGATCAGGAATGTATGAGTCTAGTATTTCAGGTCTCATGAATTGTTACCTTATGGGACTTCCTTTTGTGCAAAATACTTTTATATCAAGTCTAATATATGGAATGGGAGCTTTCTTAATCTACGATATCATCAATAAACATATAATTTTTGCCAATAATGCCTAAAAAATAGAGTTGAAATCAGTATTTGAAGGCATTATATAATTTTTAATAATTAAATACTAGGTGATTCCATGGATACAGCATTTTCAAATGAAGATTTAAAATTTCAATCTGAAGTAAGAGAATTTATTGCAAACAATTACCCAAAAGAACTGAAAGATTCAATTGGCACAAAAAGAAAAACTGGAAAAGAATTGTCTCGTGATGACCTAATGTCTTGGCATAAAATTTTAGGTAATCACAATGGCTGGTCAGCACCTGGATGGCCTAAAAAATATGGTGGAGCAGAATTTTCTCCAACGCAAAAATATATATTTGAGCAAGAATGTGCCCGAGCTGAATGTCAATACATAATGCCTTTTGGCGTTAATATGGTAGGCCCAGTAATTTATACATTTGGTAATGACAAACAAAAAGCAAAGCATCTTCCAGGAATTCTTAGTGGTGATGTATTTTGGTGTCAGGGATATTCAGAACCAGGGTCAGGTTCTGATTTAGCATCTCTTAAAACAAGTGCAGTTAAAGAAGGTGATCATTATGTCGTTAATGGTCAAAAAACTTGGACTACTCTTGCACAGCACGCAGATTGGATTTTTTGCTTAGTAAGAACAAATCCAGATGCAGAAAAACCTCAGCAAGGAATCTCATTTCTTTTGATCGATATGAAAACTCCAGGAATTACCGTTCGCCCAATCAAGCTTATGGACGGATCTCACGAAGTTAACGAAACGTGGTTTGATAATGTAAGGGTGCCTGCTGAGAATCTAATTGGTCAAGAAAACATGGGTTGGACTTATGCTAAATTTTTACTAGCTCATGAAAGATCTGGCATTGCAGGTGTTGCAAGGTCTAAAAAGGCTTTAGAAAGGATAAAGCAAATTGCTAGCGCAGAGATGTCCTATGGTGAACCGTTAATACAAGATCCAGCGTTTAAATCCAAAATAGCAACTGCTGAACTTGAATTAAATTCCCTGGAATATACTGAGCTTAGAACTCTAGCGAAAGACTCAGCTGGAAAAGGTCCTGGCCCAGAATCTTCGCTTCTGAAGATTAAGGGTACTGATATTCAACAAATGGTCACTGAACTTGCGATGGAAGCAGTCGGATATTATGCTAATCCGCACCTGGGTACTACATTAAGCAATGAATATGTAGGACCAGATTATGCAACTAATTTATCAGGATCATACTTTAATTTTAGAAAAGCATCTATTTATGGTGGCTCTAATGAAATTCAGAGAAATATTATCGCTAAGATGGTTCTTGGTTTATAAAATTTTTGACATTTTAGCCGTCAATATATAGGACTATCCTCATGAACTTTGATTACACGGAAGAACAAACTCTTCTTGAAAATATGGTTACTTCATTTGTAAGAGATGACTATGACTGGGACACAAGATGCTCAATAGTTAAAACTGAGGAGGGATGGAATGAAGATAACTGGAAGAAGTTTGCTGAACTTGGTCTTTTAGGGGTTCCTTTTGAAGAGGATCATGGTGGACTAGGTGGTGAAGCTACTGACATAATGATTGTAATGGAGCAATTTGGAAAAGGACTTGTTGTAGAGCCTTACATGCCTGCAATAATTCTAGCTGGAGGCCTCATTTCTAAACTTGGATCATTAGATCAAAAAAGTTCAATTATCCCAGAAATTATATCAGGTGACAGACGTTATGTTTTTGCCTACGCAGAGCCTCAAAGTAGGTTTGATTTATTTGATGTCAAATGTTCTGCAACTATTGATGGAGATAACTATACTATTAACGGATTTAAGTCTGTAGTCTTCGGTGCTGGCGTGGCAACTCACTTAATTATTTCTGCAAGAACTGATGGAGATCAAAGATCAAAATCAGGAATTACACTATTTTTAGTTGATATAAAATCTGATGGTATCACGCTACAGAATTACCCAACAATAGATGAGTACAGGGCATCTGAAGTTGTTATTGAGAATTTAAGTGTGTCAAAAGAAAATATTTTAGGCGAGTTGGGCAACTCTTATGAAGCAATCGAAGAACAAGTAGATTTATCTACAATTGCAATATGCTCAGAGGCTGTTGGCATCTTACAAGTGCTTAAAGACTCAACTAACGATTATTGTAAAAATAGAAAACAATTTGGTCAGCCAATTAGTGCAAATCAAGCGATACAGCATCGCCTTGTCGATATGATGATTGAATATGAGCAAGCAAAGTCAATTCTCTATATGGCAATTACAGCAGACCATAGCAATCCAGACGAAAGAAGAAAGGCAACATCAGCTGCAAAAGCTCGTATTGGAAAAGCTATTAAATTTGTTGGTGAAAATGCTATTCAATTACATGGAGGCATGGGAGTTGTTGACGAGTATATGATCAGTCACTTTTTTAAAAGAGCAACAATGATTGGAATTCTTTTCGGTAATGTTGATTTCCACATGAAAAGATACATTGATTTGACTCAATCTAATATTCAGTCAATAAACGAAGACGACGGAATTAATCTTTCTTAGATGACTAATTTCCTATTCTGATAGCTTTTTAAATATATGAGCTGTATGTTCCGCTCCACTTCTAAGAGCTTTACTGTTTGTCATATTTGAAGCCTCTGACCATTTTTCAGCTAGCATATCAGCATTTAGATCATCTCCTTTAAGAGCTATTCCTTCAGAATGAACTATTTCAGCCATCGCAAAAACACCTGCTCCAGCAGAAATCATTACACCATCAGGTGCATCTTCAGAGGCCATGAAAATTACCGCGGGAGATACAGACTCAGGCTTAAGGCTGTCAAATACTGCATCAGGCATTCCAAGATTTTCTGTCATTCTTGTAGCTGCGACAGGTACGAGTGAATTTACTTTGATATTATTCTTTTGTCCTTCAATTCTAAGAGTATTCATTAAGCCAACTACTCCCATTTTAGCTGATCCGTAATTAGACTGTCCAAAATTACCAAATATTCCTGACGAAGAAGATGTCATAACTATTCGGCCATATTTCTGTTCAACCATAATAGGCCATACAGCTTTAGTGCAATAGACAGACCCCATCATATGTACATCAACCACAAATTCAAAATCATCTAAGGTTACTTTTGCAAAAGATTTATCTCTTAAGACACCAGCATTATTTACAAGGATATCAATTCTTCCGTAAGCTGCCATTGCGTCATCTACTAGTTTTTTTACACCAGCTTTATCAGTTACACTTGATCCATTTGAGATGGCATCACCACCCATAGCTTTTATTTCTTCAACAACCTTATCAGCCGCTTCACTTGATCCACCTGATCCATCTACAGCACCACCTAAATCATTAACAATAACTTTTGCACCTCTTTCAGCAAATTGAAGTGCATGGCATCTTCCTAATCCGCCTCCAGCACCTGTTACTATTGCTACTTTATCTTTAAAACTTATTGTCATTTTTAACTCCTAATTGATCAGATCTTTTAATTGAGAGAAATTATTTATCACCATATCAGCCTCTTTGTAAATATTTTTATTATCTGTATATCCATATTCAACTAAAACAACTGGCATATTTGCATTATGACCTGCATTTAAATCTGTAGCACTATCACCAATCATAATTGAATCAGACTGACCGATTTCGAGGTGATTACAAATTTCAATT
>CABYGA010000008.1 GCA_902518415.1 uncultured Pelagibacteraceae bacterium
GAGATAATGCTTGGTATGCATACGGATATTAGTGGACCTGTCTCATCATTTGGAAAGTATTCTGTAGAAGGCGCTAAAATGAGAATTGATGAAATCAATGAAGCTGGTGGAATTAATGGAAGAACTTTAAAGCTTGTAGCTGAAGATCATCAATACCAAGTCCCAAGAGCAGTTCAGGCAGCAAACAAGTTAATCAATAAAGATAAAATATTTTTAATGTTAGCAAGCTTAGGCACACCCATGAACAATGCAGTATTTCAACTGCAAGAACAAAAAAATATTCCAAACTTATTTCCTTTATCCTCTGCAAGATCAATGGCAGAACCATTTCACAAATTAAAATTCGGAGCTCTATCCACTTATTACGATCAAATAAGATCTGGAGTTAAGTGGGCTGTAGAGGTTAAGAACATGAACAATATTTGCGTTCTTTATCAAGATAACGATTTTGGACAAGAAACATACGATGGCGTAGTGGACCAGTTGGAAGAAATGAATATGTCTCTGCATGAAAAAACTACAAACAAACCAACCGATACTGATTTGACTGCGCAGATCACAAAACTAAAAAATGCTGATTGTGAGGCCGTTGCGGTGGGTACTATCGTAAAAGATACGATATTAGCTTATACTAAAGCTCGGCAAATGGGATGGGATGCTCTATTTTTTGGTCAGGTAGCAAGTTTTCACCCAGTAATAGCAAGCCAGCCTGACGGAGTTACCGATGGTTTTTATACATTTGCTCAATTTGATACACCAAGCCGGGAAAATTGTGATGAGTGGGTTTGTAATTGGATAAATAAATATGAGAGTATTTATGGGAATAGTCCTAATATTGGATCAGCATACGGGTATATGTATGCAGATATCACCGCAAAGGCAATTGACATAGCTGGTAGAGATTTGAATGTAGATACTTTTACTGGTGGATTAGAGTCAATTGACAATTATGAGATGCCTTTTGGTGACTCAGTATTATCTTGGGGCCCAGACAAACATTTGGGTTCAAGTGATGCATATTTATTCGTTGTAGAAGGCGGTAGGTTTGTTCGTGCTGACAGTATGAAATATGAATACTAAAATTCTAAAGACTCTATCATCGGTCTTTTTATTTATTTTTTTATCTAATGAATTATTAGCTGATCAAGGCATTAATTCTAATCAGATACTCATTGGTATGCACACCGACATAAGCGGCCCAGCATCAATGATTGGCAAACAAAGTGTCGATGGTGCCAACATGCGTTTTAGTGAATTTAATGAAAACGGTGGTGCTTATGGAAGAAAAGTAAAGTTTATTGTTGAAGACCATCAATATACTGTACCAAGAGCGGTACAGGCTGCCAATAAACTGCTTAGAAAAGATAAAATTGCATTTATGATGGGATCTTTGGGTACTCCCATGAATAATGCTGTGATGACTGATCAACTAGCGATGAATGTTCCCAACTTATTTCCACTTACGGCCGCACGATCAATGTTTGATCCTTTTGATCGATTAAAATTTACATCTGGTTCTACTTATTACGATCAAATTAGAACAGGTATTAAGTATTTGGTTGAAAATAATAATCGTGAAGCGGTATGCATACTTTATGAGGATACAGATTTTGGACAAGAGATCGTTGATGCTGCATACGATCAAGTAAAAGCAATGGGAATGACAATCGTTGAAAGTGCCTCAGCTAAGCCGACCGATACTGATTTCACCGCTCAAATAAAAAAACTATCAAATGCGGGATGTGATTTGGTTGCTATGGGCACAATAGTGAGAACGACCATATTACCTTTCATGAAGTCTAAAGAAATTAATTGGACGGATGTAGATTTTGTAGCTACATCAGCAAGCTACTACACAGTCGTTGCAGAACAGCCTAATGGTGTAATGAATGGCTTATACTGTTTAAATTCCCTTGTCTTTCCATATTATGATACGGCTAATAGCGATGAGAGAGCATGGTGGGATAAGTTTAATTCATTATATGGCACGGAGCCAAATACCGGTGCAATATATGGATATATATTTGCTGACATGGTCGTCGAAGGCATCAAAAGAGCTGGCCAAGACTTAACTGTTGAATCCTTTATCGCTGCGTTGGAAACATTAGAAGATTTTGAAGATCCATTAAAACTTGGATCTGTGACATTTAATGAAAACAAAAGACAAGGAAGTAATATTTCATATTTTTTCCAGGTTCAAGATGAGAGGTTCAACGTAATCTCAGGTCCAATCAATTACTAAGTGCTATAGCTTTGAGTACATCAGCTGTTTTAGTCGCAAACGGTGAAAAACCTGTTTCAAATTATGCAAAGCAACTAATTGAGCAAAATAATCTAAGAATTTGCGTTGACTCAAATTTAAGTTTCTTCAAAGAATTAGATGTTGAGCCAGATATCATTATTGGTGACTTAGATACAATTGAAATTAATAAAGTCAGCCCTAAAAGCACTATAGTAAATGAGGATGATCAAAACAGAACTGATCTAGAGAAGTCACTGGACTACTGCATTGCTAAAAATATTAAGAATATTTTTATAATTGGTGCAACAGGGGAACGAGACGATCACAATTTGGCCAATATTTTGATCGCACAACAATATTCAGATGCTCTCAACATTGAAATAGTTACCAATTTCTTTCAGATATTTTTTGTTAGAGAAAGTAAAGAAATTTTAGAAAAGAAAAACAGAAGCTTATCCATGATCTCTTCGATTGATGATAACAGAATTACAACATCAGGCCTTGAATACAATTTATCTGATCAAAAACTAAATTCATTTTCTCATGGTATAAGTAATCGAATTATTTCTGATAAATGTTTGATTAAATCAAAGGAAAAACTAATTTTATTTATAGAGATAGAATGACAAATAAGATTGGAATCATTGGCGCTGGAATATCTGGCCTTACTTTAGGATGCATATTAGCAAAGGGTTCAAAAAATTGTACTATTTATGAAAAGTCAGAGGGTCCTAGTAACTATGGTGCTGGGATTTCTCTTTCTCCAAATATTATTCGCTTATTAGATGAACTCGAAATTTTAGAAAAAGTTGAAAAAGAATCTTGTCTTCCTATTGATATTGTGTGGAGAGATAATGTGGGTAAAGTAATCAGAGAAGTCAATGTAAGTGAATTCGGCAAGCTTATTACTACAAATAGAAAAATATTGATTAAACATCTGCTTGATAAGTACTTATCACTAGGTGGAAAAATAGAATTTTCACATGAGCTGGTTAAGATTAAAAACGAGAAAGAACTTCTTTTTCAGAAAGGAAATGAAGCTCATGTTGATTTTATTGCTGGCTGTGATGGAATTAAATCCTTTGTAAGATCAAATTACATCAAAAATGATTCACCGAGATTTACTGGATATACTGCATGGAGAGGTATAGGCACGTCAGATAGCAAAAGAATAAACATCTACCTTGGACCACGAAGTCATATTGTTTGCTATCCTATAAACAATTCTCTTGAAACAAGTTTTATAGGAGTCATCAAGAATAATGCTAAAAATAATGAGTCATGGAGAGAAGAGGGTACTCATGATCAATTAATAAGTGATTTATCTAATTATGGAGATTTTATACATTCATTGTTTAAATCTTCAGAAAAAGTATTTCGATGGGGTTTATATGATCGAAATAAATTAAACAATTTTTCAAAAGGGAATATAACTCTCTTAGGAGACTCTGCTCATCCAATGATGCCTTTTTTAGGGCAGGGCGGGGCAATGGCCTTTGAGGATGCTTTTGTTCTTGGAAAACTACTTCTGAAATTACCAAGTTATGACTTGGCGCAAGAGAAATATAATGACCTACGAAGAAAAAGAGTAAATTACATAAAAAGTTCTTCAGCACTTCAAGGCTACGTTAATCACTTGACTAGCCCTCTTTTAAAAAATGTCAGAGACTACTTACTAAAAAATACAAATATAGCTATGAGAAGAACCAAGAATATTTATAATTATGATACTTTAGAAAAACTGATATAAATTTATCATGAGTAATTTACCAAACACCAAATCTTGTAACGTACAATTAGAAGATGAATGGTTAACCATTTCATTTAATCAACCTGAAAAGCGAAATGCTCTTACAGAAGAACTGACCACCGACATAAAGAATATTTTTGACGCTGTCAGAGATGATTTGAGTGTTAGAGGCGTAACTCTCAGAGGCGAAGGGGGTATATTTTGTGCTGGTGGCGATTTAAAGATGTTTAAAACAGGTTTCCAGGGAGGTGAGCAAGGCTTGAAAGATGTTCACCATGCGAGTGAAATGACAGGATTATTTTTTGATATGATTAACTCATATCCCAAACCAGTAATTATGCTGGCTGAAGGAGCTGCCATGGCTGGAGGACTTGGAATGTTATGCGCAGGTGACATTGTCGTTGTCACAGAAGATTGTAAATTTGCTCTGACTGAAACTACGCTTGGTATTCCTCCTGCGCAAATTGCACCATTTGTTTCTCAAAGAATTGGACTTGCAAAGGCCAGAAGAATTATGCTGACAGCAGCAAGGTTTACTGGAAAAGAAGCACATGAAATGGGTTTAGCAGATTTTGTTGCAAAAGATGCTGATGATTTAAAGGTTATAGAGACTGATATAAAGAAAGGTGTTCTCAAATGTGCACCGGGAGCCAATGCAGTAACAAAAGAAATTGTTTTAGCTACGCGACACTTAACACGAAAAGAGATGATAGAATTTGCTGCAAAGGGATTTGCTGAGAGAATGTTGAGCGATGAGGGTAAAGAGGGAATATCCTCATTTATTGAAAAGAGAAAGCCTAAGTGGTCAAAATGACTGATACTCAAACATCTTTACCGCAAGCCTATGATTTCTGTGAAGAAAGTAATGCAGTATATGATTTGCTGTCAGATCTATCAGACAATGATTTCAATGAGAAAACTCAATTCAAAGGATGGACGATCAATAATGTAATCGGTCACCTTCATGTATGGAACCATGCTGCAGATTTGTCATTAATAGACGGTGAAGAGTGGAAAAATTTTGCAAACGCAGCACTTGAAATGTTTGGCAAAGGATCAACCATGAACCAGTTTGAAGAAACTATTACTCAAGGCAAACAAGGAAAAGAATTACTGGATACATGGAAGAATTACTATGAGGATATGACAACAAGGTTTGCTGTTGCAGATCCAAAAAAGAGAGTAAAATGGATGGGGCCTGATATGAGTGCTCGGTCCTCGATTAGCGCAAGACATATGGAAACATGGGCACATGCACAAGAACTTTATGATTCACTTGGCGTTGACAGAGTTAATGAAGATAGAATTAAGAATATTGTAATCATTGGAAACAATACATTTAAATGGTGCTATACAGTTCATCAAAAGCCATTACCAAAAGTCACTCCCTATTTGAAATTGACCTCACCATCTGGAGAGATTTGGGAATTCAATGATCCAGCAAATGAAAATATTATAGAAGGACTAGCTGAAGAATTCTGTCAGGTTGTTACCCAAGTAAGAAATATAAAAGATGTTAACTTAAAACTAGTGGGCGATGTTGCAAATGAATGGATGTCTATAGCCCAGTGTTTTGCAGGAGGAGCTGAAAAACCACCTGAACCAGGAACTAGAAGAAAAGTAATTCGATAAATTTAAAAAGGTGCCGATAATGCTAAAGGGGTATAAGTCTTAGCATCTGCTTTTAACCATGCTTCAAAATCTTTCTTTGCTTTATCTGTAAGAGTTAGTGATTTAATACGCATATCTTTTATTAAAGGAGCCTTGGTGATAAAACCCTCTTGAATACCATTTTCAATAATTGATTGTATTGAAGATTTTGACCCTACTTTAGAAGGGATTGACTTGCAGAGATCTTGAAACGATGTGATATATTCATCTTTAAATGTTGCAAGTGCAATGATGAGCATTACGTTCCAATGTAAAGGCGTTCTGAAAATAAAATTAGTCAACGGAATCGTTAGTTCATACTCATAAAACTTTAGAGATCTTTCGATTGAAGCTATAATTTTTTCCTTATCAATAGTCATTCGCAAAGAATTACTACTGTATCTTGGTAGTAATAAAATATTTATTTTTGGTACTAATATTTAAGCAATTTTTACTTTCGACAGTCGATCATGAATTATGCTTTCAGCATCTGAAATAATCCTATCCACAAGCTCTTTACAAGTTGGGATATCGTGTATCAATCCAGCGACCATTCCACAGCTCCAAGCACCAGCTTCCATTGTTCCTTCTTGCATAATTTTTGGATAAACGCCGGCAACCTCGCCAAAAATATCTTGAATCTGAAGATTGTCCCCTTGTGCTTTTTCCTTATCGAGTATGCGAGTCACAGCGTCATTTTTTAAAACCCTTTCAGTATTTTTGAGAGGTCTCATAATCAGTTCTGTATCAAGTTCGCTCGCATTGACGAGGGCATCTTTGACATTTTGATGAACAGGAGCTTCCTTTGTCGCAATAAATCGTGTTCCCATATTTATGCCTTCAGCACCCATTGCGAGCGCCGCTACTAATTGCTGTCCGTTACCCATGCCACCTGATGCTACAAAAGGAATTGTTAATTCTTCATAAGCTCTAGGTAATAATATCATATTAGGGATATCATCCTCACCTGGATGACCACCACATTCGAAACCATCAACACTTGCTGCATCGCAACCAATTTTTTCAGCTTTTAATGAATGTCTTACAGAAGTACATTTGTGAATTACTTTTATGCCAGCATCTTTTAATAGTGGCATAAATTTTTCTGGACTCCTTCCAGCTGTTTCTACAATTTTAACTCCACCTTTAACAATTGACTCAATGTATCCAGGGTAATCAGGATTAGCAAATCCAGGTAAGAAAGTTAAGTTCACACCGAAAGGTTTGTCAGTCATATCATGACATCTTGCAATTTCATTAGCTAGAGCTTTTGGCGACTCTTGTGTTAAACCGGTGATAATACCAAGTGCACCTGCATTAGAAACTGCAGCTGCCATTTCAGCGAAACCAACGTAGTGCATTCCACCTTGAATTATTGGGTGTTCAATTCCAAACATTTCTGTAATTTTCGTTTTAATCATGATCTTCCTATGGTTAGAGTATTGTAAATAAATAAAATTATGAGAGTAATGTTATAATACTTTAGAAAAATAAATAGGAGTAAATTATGGTTAATTATATTAAATGGGGCAGCACTTGCTTTATACTTGTGGGAATTTTACTGACAAATCTCAATATTTACCCATTGAATATATTTGTTCACGGTACAGGAGCTATTGGTTGGACCGCTGTTGGATATATGACGGCGGATAGAGCTATATTAACTAATTTTGGGCTTCAAATACCGCTGTTTATAGTTGGAAATATATACCTTTTGACCTAATTTAATAAAGTGAGCAAAGAAGAAGTTATCAATATATTTGGGGATAAAATAGAAGCTTGCTGTCATGATCCAGTGACTGGATATTTTCGTGATGGCTTTTGCAATACCGATGAACACGACTTTGGAAGTCACGTTATCTGCGCTGAAATCACAGAGGATTTTCTTATATTTAGCAAAGCAATGGGAAATGATTTATCTACGCCAAGACCTGAATTTAATTTTCCTGGTTTAAAAGAAGGTGATCGATGGTGCTTATGTGCTCTCAGATGGAAAGAGGCTTATGATGCTGGAGTCGCACCGCGTGTGTATTTAGAGAGTTGTCATTCAAATGCATTATCTTATGTTAGCAAAGATCAACTTGAAGAATTTGCAGTCAATAAAATCAATTAGTCATTATGAAAATATTAATAACTATTTTTATATACAGTTTATTTATATCAATTTCATATGCATCCGACTACAAACTTGAAAAAGTAATCGACAATTTGACTAAGCCATGGGGTATGAGTTTCATCAATGACAATGAATTGTTCCTTACTCAAAAAACTGGTGAAATTTTAAAAATTAATTTGAATACAAAAGAAGTAATCAATTTTGATCACGAACTTAAAGTCGTGCAACCTCATTGGCAAGCAGGCATGCTTGACATTCTGTACAGTAATGAGGAAATATTTGTTAGTTATACAGAAGACATGGGTAATGACAAAACTAGTACGTCTATTGCAAGAGGATTTATTCAAGGCAATGAATTGGTTAGTTTGCAAAATATTTTTCAGTCACAGCCTCCGCTTTGGGATAATATACATTGGGGTTCTCGATTAATGATCAAAGAAGATCTCTTGTATGCAAGTGTAGGCGAGAGAGCGCAAGGCAGCTTCACTCAAGATCCAACAAATCACATAGGCAAGATTATTAGAATAAATCGAGATGGTTCGGCACCTTCAGACAATCCATACTCATCTGAGCCATACTGGCTTCCAGAAGTCTTTCAAATTGGATTGAGGAATCCTCAAGGAATGGCATTAAATTCAAATGATAATTCAATTTATATAACAAACCATGGACCAAAAGGAGGAGACTTTTTTGGTGAAGTTGTAAAAGGCACAAATTATGGCTGGATGGATGTAGCATGGGGTGGAACTGACTACGATGGCTCCATCATAGGTGATGGCAGTGCGTGGAAAGAGGGTTTACTTAAGCCAATTTATAGATGGATCCCATCAATTGCGGTGAGTGATATGACTTTTTATAAAGGTAATCTTTTTCCCGAGTTAAAGGATAAAGTCATCTTAACTAGCTTAAAAGCCCAACGGTTAATTAGTTTAGAGTATAATGACGGCAAAGCATCTAACGAAACCGTTTTAATAGAAGGTATGGGACGATTACGCGATGTTGAGCAAAATGATTCTGGTGAAATATTTGTTATTATAGATGATGACAACAGTGGAATATGGAAATTAGTTAAAAAGTAATGTTTTATGTTTATTTAATTTCTAAAATTCTACTCTTTTATATACTTCCATATTTTGCTATTACTCGAAAAGCTAGCAAAACACTTATTAATATTAAATCAATATTGCTATTATCATGGTTAGTTTATCTTGCCTTTCTGACTTATATACCTTTTATCGATTATTATTTTGAAAATGAAGTAAACATACAATACCTCATTCCAGATTATATGCTTTTCTTGATAATAATTATTTTTTTAATTATTCCATTTGGTTATTTTTTTTACTTTGATAAGGCAATCAATAAATTTAAAAAATTAACACTTATCTTTGGAATACTATTTCTAATCATTTCATCCATAATAATTTTCGGACTAGAAATATTTAATCATCAAAAAAGAATGCCTCTTGAGAACATATGTTATCAGCAACACAGTTTAAATAAAGAAATGTTAGAATGCTGTTTAAACGCTGAATATATTTGGCAAGAAGGATTTAGCTATTTATCCGAAACTCCTGTAAATTGTAAAAAATATATGAATTGGAATGATTAGTTTTGAGTAATATAAATTTATTAATTGGTAGGATAATTATAGGTATCTACTTTCTTGTGTTTGGAGCTGTCTTCAAAATATTTAATTATAATCTGACACTGGAAAATATGTTCAATCATGAAGTGCCATATACGGAGATAGCGCTAGTAATGACGATTGCCATCCAAGCTGCGTGTGCTATTGCAATATTAGTAGGAAAATTTTCAAAGTTTTCCGCTTTTAGTCTTGCAATTTTAACTATTATTATCAATTACTACATGCATGATTTCTGGAACATGGAGTCAGGTCTTGAGCAACGGCACGAGTTGCAAAATTTTGTAAAAAATACAGGAATTATTGCTGGTTTATTAATTCTTTCAGCGGTACATCCCGGTAAATACAAAATAGGAAATTAAAAGATATGTACAAAAATTTACTCAATTTTTTGAGAGTGGGGGTCATATCGAATTTAATTCTACTTTGGGGAACTTTCACATACCTTGATGCAACAGATAATTTATGGATTTTAGTACCCGCGCAATTCCTACTACTGATTTCTGCCTACCGCTGCATGTTTCCTGTTAATTATGCTTCAAAAGCAGTCTTATTTGACTCAATTTTATCATCAGTATTTATAACTAGATTTTTAGTAACAATTGTTGAAGTCACTTATATCTTTATGTTCAGTCATGTATTGAGAATTATTAATGATGAAGAGTATATGTTTGTTACAGCTTTATCTTGGCTAATGGTATTACAAGTAACAATTTCACAATTTTTTTGTTGGGGCGCTATCTTAATTAAATATGAGAGATTTTATTTTTATGAGGAATTGGGCTGGTTTATTATTTTTTTATTCAACAGTATTTGCAGTATTATTTTATTAAGTAGCAATATTTCCAGTGATCATAATATACTTGTAATCTTAAATATTATTTTTGGTATTTTGTATCTGCCATGGCAAGTATTTCACCTTAAATCAATTTTAAATAGGATTAAGGGAAATAAAGACATTCAAAATCAATCAATGCAATTCAATACAGAGAAAATGAAAATGGAGCTTAATAATTCATTTCATGAGAGAAAATTTACTTATGAACAATCTGATTGGGGTGGCGTGGTTGGAATAATGTGGATGTATGGCTATTGGATTTTAATCATACCAATTTGGGTATTCTATATAGTAAGAACAATTTAAGAGTTTAGATATTTAAGTATTTATAAGTGTATGAAAAATAATAGTATTTTATCAATAACATTTGCCGTATTTATTTCTGCTATAATTGGAAAAACGAGTATTGCCCAGGACATGTTCAAAGATAATTTTAGCAATAATGAGCAGTGGAGATATATAGCCGATGACGTCATGGGTGGCGTTTCAACTGGCAATGTCGAATATAATATTATTGAAGAAGATGTAATCGCTGTTTTAAAGGGGAATGTTTCCACTGAGAATAATGGTGGCTTTATACAAATCAGAAGAGATCTTAAAGACATCAACCTAGAAAATGCTAACTCGGTAAAACTTGTGGCTAAAGGAAATAGTCAAAAATATTATATTTTCTTAAGGACAACAGGCACAATCCTTCCTTGGCAATATTATGCCTCAGAATTCACAGTTAATGAGAACTTTAACGAATTTGTTCTACCTATAAGAGATTTTGAGAAATCAGGTTTTCTTTTAGCAAAAAATATTAATCCAAAAAAAATAACATCTATTGGCATAGTTGCCTTTGGAAGGGATCATGAAGTTGAGCTTTATGTTAAAGAGATTCAATTTATAGAATAAAAAAATAATACTTTTTTTGACAGATAGATTCTATCTTCATTAAATATACCCAAATATTAATATTATAATTTAAGATTTTATAAATATGATCAAATTCAATTATGATACGAGTTACGATATATATTTTCGCAAGCCTTGCTTTTATTATAGTTGGTATTGCTTTATATGCATCGATACTTTTCTTTGGTGGAGATAAATTAATTGTAACCTTTGACGATATTGAGGTAAGTGGAAATATCGAAAATTATATTTTTGAGAAAGAATCGAGTATCCAAAATATAGCTCCTAAGGCAACTAAGGAAATAATTTGGCAGGATAAATTAATTAAGAGTGCTACAGAATACTCAATAATCTTTATTCATGGATTTTCTACAACATCATATATTCATGAAGAGTCTGTGAAGAAAATTGCTGACTCATTAAATGCTAATGTATTTTTTACCAGGTTATCTGGTCATGGAGCTTCATATGAAGGTTTGGATAAATTGACTGCAGAAAATTTACTGCGAGATACAGCGGAAGCAGTTGAAATTGGAAGTAGGATTGGTAATAAAGTTATTCTTATAGGACACTCACTGGGAGGAGCTCTGTCTACTCTTGTTAGCGCTGATGTTAATTTGCAAAAAAAAATTCATGGATTAGTACTATTTGCGCCTGGTAACAGTGGACTGTCAAGAATGACTCCTTTAATGGCTTTTGCAGCGCTATTTCTAAACAAAATAGAAAATGATCCTGTAGAAGAATTTCAATTACCAGTTAATCAGAATTGGGAAAAACATTTTTTTACTACTTTGGATACCTCAGTTTTCTTTGAAGCTTCTAAAGTTATTATGGCTACTGATGAAGTTGATTATCAATCAATAACAATGCCTCTGATTGTCTTCTATGATGAAAATGACATTTTGGTAAATGATGGCAAGTTGAGAAAAAACTATGAAAAATGGGGAGGATTAAAAGAACTTCATAAGGTTGAAGCTTCAAAAAGTGATCCTACGCGACACATGTTTCCATCATCATATATCAACCCACACTTAGATGAAAAATTTGTTCTCAAAATTAAATCTTGGGTAAATAAAAATCTATAAGAATTTTTAAAGATTTTTATTCTCCCATATACGCTTGCTTAACATCTGCGTTTTCTTTTATTTCACTTGGCAAGCCTGACGCCAATATCTCTCCATAGTTCAATGCTAGGATTCGATCTGAAACTTTGTTTACAAAGCTCATATCGTGTTCAATCATAATTATTGTTATGCCGAGAAGACTTTGAATGTCTTTTATCCAGAAGCCTAAATCATTTGTTTCTTCATTAGTTAAGCCAGAAGAGGGCTCATCAAGCAATAGTAGTTTAGGAGCAGTGCAGAGAGCACGTGCTAATTCTACATTTTTTCTTACACCATAGGGAAGGCCATTGATTAGTGTATCCCGGTAGTGTTGCAAATCTAGAAAGTCTATTACTTCTTCAATTTTTAATCTGTGCTCACGTTCTTGTTGTCTAGTTTTATTTGTAAATAATATTTCAGATAATATATTGGTCTTTTTATAAATATGACGTCCTAACAACATATTTTGAAGAACAGTAGCGTTTTCAAATAGTTCTAGATTCTGGAATGTTCTTGCAATACCAAGTGATGAAATGTTATGTGGTTTAATCTTTGAGATATTTTCCCCATCAAAGAAAATTTCACCATTGCTTGGTTCATAGATCCGACTGATTACATTAAAGAGAGTAGATTTACCAGCTCCATTTGGTCCAATGATTGTAAATATTTCTCCTTTATCAACTGTAAATGAGACATCATTCAATGCCTTTACGCCACCAAAGGAAACAGTAATATTTTTAACTTCAAATAAACTCATTAAACTCTATCCGATTTAGTAAATACTTTTTGTTTCTTGAACGTTTGTTTCTTGTAAGTAGGGAATAGTTGAAAAAATAACTTTATTTTTACCCAACGACCATAAATACCTAGGGGTTCATAAAGAATAAATAGAACAAGTATAAGTCCAAAAAGCATAGGCTCTAGTCCTGGCTGTGAACCTATTGAACTTGGCAGATAATCTCTGCATATTGCAATTAATTGAGGAAGGTAGCCTACAAAAATTGCTCCAAACACAGTTCCATGTAGACTTCCCATTCCGCCTACAACAATCAAAAGAAGCAATGTTAGTGATAAGAAGATATTAAAGATGTCTGGCGCTAGATATCCAATGTAGTGGGCGAGCAAAGCTCCGGCTAGTCCAGTAAATGCTCCTGATATAGCAAACGATAAAGCTTTATATAAACCTAAATTTACTCCAAGGCTTTGGGCGGCAATTTCACTGTCTCTAATTGCCACAAAAGCCCTGCCAGTAGGTGATCTTAATATATTTATAGCCGCAAACATTGAGAGAATTAAAAAGGCTAGGCAAACATAATAAAAGGTAGCGCTGTCATAGAAACTCATTCCCATAATTTCAGGCTGAGGCACAGGCATGCCTCTGTTCCCTCCTGTAAAATGTTCCCATTTAATAAAGACATGTTCTGCAATAAAACATAAAGCAAGCGTTGCAATTGCTAGGTACATGCCTGTTAAACGAAGAATAGGTATGCCTATGAGTGCACCAACCATAAATGAAACTATTACAACTATTGGGATAGAGGCAAAAAATGGAATTCCATTTGTTAGCAAAAATGCATGCGTATAGGCTCCTATGCCTAGGAATGCAGCATGACCGAGAGAGGCAAGCCCAGTGTATCCCGATAAGATCATTAACCCAATTCCTGCGATAGCCAAAATGCAAACGTAGGAAATCTCTCCTAAATAAAAATCATCAATAAGAAGCGGCATTGTAAGCATTAATACAATTAATAATGAATACCAAAAACGATCACCACCGTGCCGTGCAATATTAATATCTTGGGCATAATTTGTTTTAAAAATAAATCTCATTAAACTTTTTTAACTTCAGCTTTATCTGAAAATAATCCACGAGGATAAATAATTAATGTTAAGATCAATACTAAGTAGGCTGAAATTTCTCTGATGCCTTCGAATAAATAATTTTCATAGGTTCCACATAATTGTTCAACTATACCAATGATTATTCCTCCTACAATTGCACCAGGAATAGATCCAAATCCTCCAAGCACTGCGGCGGCAAAAGCTTTTAGTCCAATAAGTGATATTGATGTATCTACAAGTGTTATCGGCGCAAGCAATACGCCTGCAATGGCGGCTGTTGCAGCAGATATTGACCAAATTAAAGAAAAAATAAATTTAACTGGGATACCCATATAATATGCTGCTAATTGATTTTCAGAGGACGCACGCATGGCAACACCAATTCTTGATAATGTAAAAAAGAGATAAAGTACTGAAACCAAAATAACAGTCCCAATAATGATAGATAAGTTAACATATGAAATAATAAGGCCATTAAACTCAGTTATTTTTCCTGAAAAGGGAGTACTGAATGAAAAAATATCTGTTCCCCAAAAAATTGATGCAAAACCTCTTAAAATAAAACCTATTCCTATGGTCAACATAACAGTTGCAAACGGAGGCTGGCCGATAATTTGCCTTACAACGACTGAATCTAGAAAAAATCCAAATACAGCAATAATTACAACAGTTAGAGCGAATCCCATGATGTAATCCATGCCTAGAACACCTATTAACGAGAAGGCGACAAAGGCACCGAGCATTAAAATATCACCTTGGGCAAAATTTATAGTTTCTGTTGCTTTATAGATAAGCACAAAACCAAGTGCCACGAGTCCGTAAATGCATCCTGATGCCACACCATCAATTATTAACTGAATCAATTGCATATATTAAAAATTTAATAAATTAGTTTAATAAATTTAGTTTATAAAAAAACAATATACATTATTTATTCAAACAAGTTATAAAAATTAGCATAATAAAACTAAAAATTAACTTTTCATATTTCGTTATTTCCTAATAATCAGCAGTCATAATTAATTAATCGGGGGATTTTATGTTTAAAACTGATGATACGGTTATCAAGATCTGCATGTTTCTTGCTGGCTTGATATTCTTCCTTTATGGAACTGTAATGATGTTCAATTACGATTTCATGATAGATAGATACCCAACTTTTGAAGATAATTTAACGACTGAATTTTTTCTAAATTGGTTTGGGGCTATTAATTTTGTTGCCTATGTTGGAATTTTATATATGGGCTTCAAAGGATTGGACAGAGCATTCTTTGTGTATGCGCTTCCAGTAGTTCTACTTCAATTAATATGGGTGGCTATGTCTCTGCAACAAAGTGGTGGAGATAATTATACAGGTCTTTATGCATGGATAATTTTATTTGCCTTACTTATCATAGCAAGATTAAGATCAGGCTTTTCATTCACGTATGAAAGTGCTGGTAGTGCATTTGGAGTTTCAGACAAAGTTACTCAATATATGGGCTATCTTGCGATAGCTATTACTGTATTCAACATTGTTTTTTATTTTGTTGATCCAGGTGGCTTTATTAGACAGAACCCTTTGTTAGAAAGTAATCCTCAAGCAGAACATAGTGTACTTGGTATCACGATGATAAATATAGCAATCCTAATTGCTCTTGTTTATCAGTACCGTGTTGGCCTCAGTGGAGTACTGGTATCAATGAGCGTTGTTGCCGGAACAATGTTCTTAGGCGGTTTACTTGTTGGTAGCGTTACTTTCCCTGGCGGAGGTGATCCAATACTAGCTTTCTTTATAGTTCTAAATTTTATAATTTATGTAACTATATTTTTCAGAAACCAAAGTAATTTTTAGGAGGAATATAATGATTAAAATTGAAGATACGATTAGTAGAGTAATAATTTGCTTCCTTATAGTATTATTCCTCTTTTACGGGTTCATGTTTATTGATGATCAATCAACAATAGCCTTTTCAGAACGTCTTGGCACTGGTTCAGGTGAAGTAGATGCTGCTCACTTACTCTTGTTTGCAAACTTAGGATGGGTATACATCACATTTGCAATAGGGTTCGTTGCTTGTTTACTTGCGCCATTGGAACAATCGACAGTATTTTTTAGATTGATGCTTGTTGGTTCTTTCATCACGGCTATACGTCAGATCATCATTTATATGGGTGTAGACGGTGGAGCAAATCCAGTACCGATGGTTGCAAGTATATTAGTTTTTGTTCTCATGAATGTTCTATATAGCAGGGCAGGAATGAGGATTGGAACTACGTTTTAAAATCCTTAACGATTAATAAAATTAGGGCTTGAACTTTTAGTTTGAGCCCTTTTTTTATTTTATTTGTAAAATAATCTATTATTTAGAAACTAAATACTAACAGCAGCCACAAGTTTTTTTACTTGCAGGAGCACTTTTGAGAGCTTTTTTTTCGGCAAGTAATTCTTTTTCTTTAATTTCATTTTCGGCAAGAAGCTGAGCTTCATTAGCTAGTTTGTCTTCAAAGTACTTTTCTAAACAATCATAGCCAAGCTTCTTAGCTTTTTTTTCTTCATAGCCTCTTCTGCCTTTGAGATTAGCAATGATGTCAGGTATCGAAATATTTTGCATATAGGATTTTTATTTAAATTTTTACCTCTTTACAAGCACATAGATTGTTTAGTTTGGTAATTGCTAATTTATGGCGAATTACCAGTCAAAAAAGCCGTGAGTTCCAGTTGTTCCTCTATAATATTCAACGTCATCGGCTATAAGTTCATATCCAACAACTGCAAGCTCTTCAATGTTATGGTTTTCAATTTTAATCTTGCCTGTAACGTAAACAGGTTCCCACCAAGCAAGTCCTTCCCATGGTTTTTTAGTTTCAACATAAACAATCTGATTAGGAGCAGGAGCGGGGACATGTATACATGCTCCAATATAAGGCACAAGCAAGAAAGTGTTTATCTCTCGTCCAATTATATCTAAGGGTAGAATATACCCTGGTATTCTGACTTCTTTGTCGTCTAATTTTTTGTTAAATTTAACTTCAGATGGATTAAACATTGCAGTCCATGGGATTAAGTCTTCCCAATCAATTTCTTTAGGTTCAGATGCGTAAGAAAAGGATGAAAGTAAAATTATTGATGCAAGCACTAAACATTTAATGCTTAGAAAAATGCTTTTTGATAGTTTAGTTTTCATATTTTAATCGTCATACCGTCATTAATTGAAAACCAATAGGCTCTAATTGCAGGGATCAGACTTACCAATGAAGCAGCTATAATAAATAACATAAAAATATAAATATCTTTTACAGCCAGCATTTCAATATTAACTAATATTCCGTAAGTATTATCAATCCATGGTTGCAATACGTATAAAGTTAGGAACAGCATAACAGTACTTACAATTATACTCATTACTGAGATAATGAATGCTTCAAGCATTAAAAGACCTATAACAACTTTAGGTGATGCTCCCATTGCTCTCCAGATAGCCATTTCACGTCTTCTTTCATTCAAGCTTGAAAATATAATGGCCGTCATGCCAATGAGTGTTGTAAAAATAACGGTTACGGAGATTCCTAGTAGTAGATTTTCAACCACGCCAACAATCCTCCACAGTTCTTGAAGAGCAACACCAGGTAAAATTGAACTTAAAGATTCCTCTGGATAATCATTAATCCATCGTTGTAATTGAAATATTTGTAATTTTGAATTTACCCCAATTAATGCTGCTGTGATATTTTTAGGAGAGAGATCCATCTGACGAATTTCTTCCACGGGAGTAATTTGCCCAGGAATTTTAGCTCCAGTAGACCAGTCTACATGAATAGCTTCAATTGCCTCCAAGCTTACGATAACTGTATTGTCGACTGGTGTTCCAGTTTTAGCAAGAATGCCTGAAACTCTAAATGGTTGATCGTCGTGATCTGAAAATGATTGTAAACCATGAGATACAATGAGTGGAGTGCCCACAGAGTAATTTAGTTTTTCAGCAACACCTGCGCCTATTATGACATCGTATAAGTCATCCAGGTTTTTGCCCTGTTCCAATTCAATTGATTGTCCACCCCTAAATTTATATCGCTTAAAAAATTCACTATTGGTACCCATAACTCTAAAACCTTTATGACTATCTCCAAGAGAGATAGGCACAGACCAAGCAACTTCTTTTTTATTTATAACATCTTCATAACTTTCCCAAGTTATGTTGTTGGTAGCATTTCCAATTCTAAAGACTGAATATAGAAGTAACTGAACAGAACTCGTTCTTGCGCCAACTATTAGGTCAGTTTGAGAAATCGTATCAGTGAAGCTTGTGTAAGCAGATGTTCTTAACTTTTCAACGCTCATGTACAACATTAAAGATAAAGATATGGCAAAAACTGTCATAGCAACGGTTAATAATCTTGCATACAAAGAATTGAAGGTAAGTTTTAATAGCATCTTTATTTTTCTTTCACCGAGACATTCTTCATATCTATAACTCTATCAAAGTTAGAGCTTAAAGATTTGTCATGAGAAACCATTAATAAGGTTGAATTGCTGATTGCAACTTGAGAAAACATTAAATCCAGAAATATATTTTGAGCGTCTGTATCCAAAGAGGATGTAGGTTCATCTGCTATGACCAATGGAGGATTTCCAATTAATGCTCTTGCAACAGCAACCCTTTGTTGTTGACCCACGCTTAATTCACTTGCTTTCATATTAACAACGTCTTCAGGCAAACGTAAAGATTGACAAATACTAATTGCGGTTTCTCTTTGATTACTAATGTTTGCTGACCTTAATTTTGAAAAATAAAGTGGCAACAAAATATTATCAATGACATTTGCATATGGGAGTAAATTAAATTGCTGAAATATAATACCAATGTTATCGGATCTATATTGATCTCTTTTTGTTGCTGATAAGTCATTAATCAGCTTTTCATTCAATTGAATTTTGCCTGAAAGTGGACTTAAAAATCCACAGATAAGTGAGAGTAGGGTAGTTTTACCTGAACCGCTCTCGCCCAAAAGCAATACTTTTTCTCCTTTGTCGACTGACAGCTCTGGAATATGAAGTTTAAATTTGCTTTTATTTGACCAATGAAACTTTACAGAATTAATTTGTATCGTTTTTTCATTCAAATTAGATTTTTCCATCTGTGTTAATTAAAGGCTCATCTCCTTCTACCTCAAAGCTAGTAGACCCCATATTTGAAATAAACTGAACCTCTAACTCACCAGAATTCGTGAAAGTAGCAAAATAAGGAAAATTTACCTCTTTAATGGCGTTTATATTGCCGCATTCAAATGAATATTTTGCATAAAACTCATTATGATTTTCTTCAGCATACTCATCATGGTCATCGTGCTCATCATGGTCATCGTGCTCATCATGGTCATCGTGCTCATCGTGCTCATCATGGTCATCGTGCTCATCTTCTTCCTTTAAAGCAACTTTCTGACCGTTTAATTCGCAAAGACTATTGCTTGGTAGAGTGAATATATTTGTGTAATCATCAAATGTTTTCAAAGCTTGATTAATTTTAGCAATATCTTCATCACTTTTTGCTACATATTCAAAACCTACAATATCGGCTCCAGGAATCATAAATTCAAACTCAATTGTCGATCCTTCAACGGCAATATTTAACTCACCCACGCCATGTTCATGCTTATCAACTTGTCTCGTCTCTTCAGCACTGATTGTAAAAGTCATTAAATTAAATGAGATTAATATATAGATTATGTATTTCATATGAGCCTCTATTTGAAAAAAAAATATATTATCGTTAAAAAAATATTTTATCTAGAGAAAATTGTTATTATATAACAATTCAATTAATGGATGATTTTGTCTTAAGATGTTTCGCAGGATTTACAAGTACCAAAGAATTCTAGATTGTAGCCGTCAAATTTGATTCCACTATTATCCTTAAAATCTAATAAATATTTAAAGAGTTTAGGATCATTTATTTCCGAGACTTCATCACAACTATCACATATTGAAAATGCAGTAGCATGAGGTGTTTCACAATCTGAAGTTTTGCATGCAACAAATGAATTTTGACTTTCTACTTTATGAATTTTACCAATTTCAATTAACTTATCTAAAGCTCTGTAAACTTGAGGTGGAGCATTGATGCCTTTTTTTTGTACATTAGATAAAATGGAATACGCTTTAACAGGCTTCTTGTTTTTTTGAATGTATTCAAGAATGATCTTTTGATTTTTGGATAGTGGTTTCTGTTTATTTTCCATTGTTTGCTATTTTAATATTTTTTTCTAATTCTGGATAATGATAAAATAAATAAAATTATTGCAACTGTGACAATAGTAGGGCCCGATGATGTATTGATTTCGAAGGATGCATAAAGTCCAACAAATACTGACAATAATCCTCCTATAATTGACAAAACAACCATTTGTTTGGGATTATTTGATAAATTACGCGCCATTGCACATGGAATAATCAGCATCCCAGTTATTAAGAGAAGACCTACCATTTTGATAGAAATTGCAATGAGAGCTGCCAATAAAATTGTAAATATAGCGTTAACTCGTTTTGGATTCATGCCTTCAGCTTCAGCCAACTCATAATTTACCGTTGAGGCAAATAAAGGTTTCCATATTAGCCATAATACGAAAAGTATTATTGCACCGCCTGCCCATATAATGATCAAGTCATTTACATTTACCGACAGTATATCTCCAAACAGAACTCCCATGATATCAAACCTTATGAATGTTAAAAATCCTAAGACTACCAACCCAATGGCCAAAGATGAGTGTGAGAGAAGTCCTAGTAGTGCATCGCCTGCTAAATTTGTTGTATTTTGCAATCTCAATAAAATTAATGCAACTAGTGATGAAACAGCGAATATTGATAGTGAAATGTTTATATCAAATGATATCGATAATATTACACCTAACAATGCTGAGTGCGCCAATGTATCCCCAAAGAATGAAAGTCTTCGCCAAACAACAAAGCATCCTAGAGGACCAGTAACTATTGCAATTCCAATACCAGCGATCAGTGCCCTAAACAAAAAGTCATCAAACATATTATTTTGCTTCTTTCACGATGTTGCCATCTGAGTCATGAACATGGTCATGCTCATGTTCATAGAGAGATAGAAGCTGAGATGATTTTTCTCCAAAAAGTTCTTTATATTCTTTGTTTTGAGCAACAGCTACTGGCGTTCCTGAGCAACAAACATGCCCATTAAGACAAACGACATAGTCAGTTGCAGACATAACAACATGTAGATCGTGTGAAATTAGCAGTATCCCACACTGAAGTGTTTCGGATATTTTTTTTATCAATGCGTATAATTCAACTTCACCTGTAAAATCGACACCCTGTACAGGCTCATCAAGGACCAAAAGGTCTGGTTTCTTTGCAATTGCTCGTGCCAGAAGAACTCTTTGAAATTCACCACCTGATAATTCTCTTAGATTATTATTTTTAAGGTGCTCAACGCTTGTTAAGTTAAGAGCATCGTTTATTTCTTGATCTTGAAGGTCCTGAGTTAAGACCATAAAATCAATAACTCTTACAGGCAATGTCCAGTCAATTGAAACTTTTTGTGGTACGTAAGAAATTTTATTTGTTAATCTTTCAACAGTGCCCTCAATGTTTTTGTAAAGACCGAGAGCTATTTTAGCAGTGGTGGTTTTACCTGAACCGTTTGGACCAATTAAAGTAACAATTTTTCCTTTTGTAATATTTAAATTTACACCTTTAACTAGCCATTTGCCATTCTTATACAATCCGGCATCAGATACTTTTACTAAAAGGTCATTGTCAGTCATGAGAAATTGCTTGCTAAATAATTTTGTTATAATATAACGCTATACTTAAACTATTATGAAAGCAATATATCTATGAAATTACAACTTAAATTTGGATTAATCTTATCTACTATTTCTCTATTAACGTTTATTTCTTACGCGAAAGCTGAAACAAAAGTTGTAGCATCAATTAAGCCGATACATTCATTAATTAGTTATGTTATGGATGGAGTAGGAACGCCTGGCTTATTAGTAGATGGCAGCTCTTCACCACATACTTTTCAATTGAAGCCATCCCACGCAACAATGCTTCAAGAAGCAGATATTGTGTTTTGGATCGGTGAAGACTTGGAGTCATTTCTAGAGACACCTCTGGAGTCAATTGCAAAAGATGCAAAGCAAGTAACATTGATGGAATCAGAAGATATTGAAATGCTCAAATTTAGGGAAAAAAATGTATTTGATGACCATGATGACCATGATGATCATGGAGATGAACATGATGACCATGACGAGCATGACGAACACGAAGAGCACGGCGATGAACATGATGACCATGATGAGCACGGCGATGAACATGACGAGCATGATGAGCACGGTGATGAACATGACGAGCATGACGAACACGAAGAACATGGTGACGAGCATGACGAGCACGGTGATGAACATGACGAGCACGCACATCATGACGGTCATAACCATGGTGAATTTGACATTCACTTTTGGCTAGATCCAGAAATCGCAAAGACTATTGTTCAAATAGCTGCAAAAGAAATGTCAGAAATTGATCCTGCAAATGCATCAAAATATGAAGCAAATGCAGCCAAAGCTCTGAATGAACTTGATCAACTTATAAATGATACAAGAGGCAAGATAAATAAGGATGCCACTTATGTTGTATTCCATGATGCTTATCAATATTTTGAGCAACGTTTTGGAATCGAAGTAATCGGTGCACTAACAGTAAATCCTGAAGTATTGCCAGGCGCTAAACAGCTTGCTGAAATTAGAGAGGTCATTGAACACGAGGGCGTTAACTGCCTATTCTCTGAGCCTCAGTTTAATCCAAGTATTGCTGAAACAATTGCTAGCGACACAGGCGTGAAGGCTGCAGTTCTTGATCCGTTAGGAGCTGAACTAGAGCCTGGAAAAGATCTGTATTTTGATCTTATAAGCGATATGGCATCATCATTTGAAAGTTGCTAGGAGTTTATCAAGATAAGGCAGTCAATGAGAAATCCAGAGGGAATTTTTTTAACTGACAATCTTGAGTCTCTAAAAAACTTCAATAAGTCCAAATACAAGCTCGGGATTGTAGAGAGAAATGCCCTTACTGGTGGGGATGAGTTCTTCAATGAGTTAATGCAGAAGCCTTTTCAAGTATCAGGAGCTGTCCGTAAACTCTTTGCAAAATCAGATATAGCAAAGCTTCTTGAAAATACTCTTTCTCCAGACTTGAGAGCCAATGAATTTTTCAAACAATGGCTTAGTGATATGGAAGACGTATGCAAGTCATTTAGTGAGCTTGAGAACATTAAAGATGTTGCATTTTGGCTTGGTACTAAGCGTGGATGCAGTCGATACCATGTAGACAATGTTCCAAAACGTTTGCTTGTAACTTATGCTGGGAGAGGAACTGAGTGGATACCTGATATGACCGCAGATCGAACTGCTTTTGAAAGCGGTGAGCCTAATGAGCATATTGTAAAAGATACATCAGCCTTAAGACACATACGTCAATGGGATGTTGCAGTGTTCAGAGGCTTTCGTGAAGGCATTTTGCACCGTACGCCCGATGAAGCGTTAAATGGGCCATCAATATTACTTAGGTTAGACCATTCTTCATTTTTAAAAAAAATAGATCATAGCTACTAAACAATACATTAAATAACACATTTAAATGTTTCAAAAATGTGAATTATTTAAATTCTTATACTTATTTATTGATTTCGATTTATTATTTAGAATAATCTAAAATCCTGAATCTATTAAAGGTATGACGTCAGAATTTACATTATTTGGTTTTCATCATCTAATTTCAATTACATCAATCTTTGCAATTTCATTTCTATTTCCTGCATTGGTAAGACTGATTAACAATAAATCAATTACTGAAATAATCTTAATCATCTTAGGAGCTGTATTAATTATCCATGAATTAGCAAAACCTTTTTACAGGGTTGTTTTTTATGATCATTCTGTTTATGAGGTATTTCCAATACACATTTGTCATATCGCAGCATTATCCATGGGAATTTATATCTTCACTAAAATTAAATTCTTTTTTGAAGTTGCGTACTTTTTTGGACTAACTGGAAATCTGTTAGCTATGGTAACACCTGATGTTGATTATACCTATCCAGATGCTGAATTCATTACATATTACTTTGGTCATGGATTGCTTTTTATGACTGTATTTTATGTATGTATCTGTACCAAAGTGGAATTGACCTGGAGTTCAGTAATTAGAGTCTTAGTTTTTGCTGTTTCCTTATTACCATTGATTTACTTGCTAAACCTTTATCTCGTTAGTTATTTTGCTGATGTTAATTACTGGTATTTAATGATTACGCCTGCAGCCAACACGCTGTTGGATTTCTTCCCAGCCCCACCATGGCATATACCTTATCTAGCAATATTAGCTCTGATCTTGTTTGTGATGTCGTATTGGGTGTACTTAGCCCTAATGAGACTAAATAAATTCAAATATCTTTAATATAATGATTGTGTTTAAGACTAATAGCAGCAGAGGAACCACTGTTCTTATGAGTTCCATGATGTGATTAATGTTATCTAACTTTTTTTCGAGCTCAGATTTGTTATTCAGTAATTTGTTCAACATAAAACAATTATAACACATCAATTTATTAAGTTCAAGTTTTATTATGTAAAACAATAACTTATAAAATTTTATGAATATTTTACATTACCTTAAAATACTATCGGATCAATTAGAATAAATAGCAAAAATTATCTACATAAAATTTTATATCTTAGTTCGTAAATTCTTGAGATTTTCAAACGAATCAAATCAAGGTTGATAATTCTTTTAATTTCAAAATTTCAATTTTTATTATGAAAAATATAAAAATCGAAAAAGAATGTCCAAATCATATCCAGGCTAGTGTTTGCCTAAATTCATTATTTAATATTTTCAATTAAGGAGAACAGAGACAATGGAAATATCTGACGTTTATATGATTATCGGTTTCACTTTAGCAGCTTATTCTGTGGTTGCTAATGACAGCGTACAAACGCTTGGAACTTTTATTGCATCAAATTCAGAAAAGTTTAAATGGTATATACTTGCAGGCGCAGCTTCATCAGTATTAAGCTTAACATTATTTTATGGATGGTACATGTATGATGACATCTCATACGGTAGATTGAATAAAATACCATTTCAGGAAATTAAGTGGTATCACGCAGCTGCTCCAGGATTTCTTTTACTATTTACTAGATTTGGTGTTCCAGTATCTACGACATTTTTAGTACTATCTGCTTTTGCATCAACTGTAATTTTGGAAAAAGTTTTAATCAAATCTGTGATGGGTTATGGATTAGCTGCAATCATTGCTTATACGATATGGATTGTTCTCTCAAGATACATTAATGAAAAATTTGATAAGGTTGATAATATTATACGATGGAGAGTCTTTCAGTGGATGACAACAGGTTTCCTCTGGTATACGTGGTTATCACACGATATGGCTAACATTGCTGTATTTTTACCTAGAGACCTACCTTTGACAATGTTAGTTGCAATTATTCTTCTTTGTTCTGCATTGTTATTTTATATATTTTATGAAAAGGGAGGACGTATTCAAAAAATTGTATTGGATAAAACTGGAACTCGTTTCGTAAGATCTGCTACAATCATTGATGGAGTTTATGCCTTTATATTACTTTATTTTAAGCAGTATAATGATATCCCAATGTCAACCACATGGGTCTTTGTGGGAATTTTGTGTGGTCGAGAATTAGCTATCGCAACAACAGCAGCTGATTACAAACTTGGCTATGTTTTTCCAATTATTGGTAAAGATTTCCTAAAAATGATCAGTGGTCTTTTGATTTCTGTGGCAATAGTTCTATCAATCCATTATGTGATAATTCCTGGTGGATACGAAGATATTAACTTTGCATTTTTAGAATCGTCTTTTAGGTTCTAATTAATTTCACATAATCGCTCTAGGACAGTCTTAGAAGACCTGTACCTAGGGCAATTATGATAATAGATAGAATTTTAATCTTTGAGAGTTTCTCAGACAGTATAACAATGGTTTTGAATACGATCCAATAAGAACAGTACGTGCAGCAGGGTATTCTCTTGGCTTATAAATAGAAATTTTCTACTAAGATACGTATTCTAATAAGAAAACGCCTATAAACAAAATAATAGCCGCAGCAAGCCTTCTCTTTAACCCCTGTTCTTTAAAAAATAATAATCCGATTAGTGAGGCAAATATTATACTGCTCTCTCTTATTGAAGCGACGTAGTGAATTGGCGCTTGTGTATATGCCCATAGAACAAGTGAGTATGAAGTTACAGAGCCTATTGCAGCAATAATCAGTGGAAACTTGTTTTCGGTGAATGTTGTTATCAATAAATTACGCTGATTGCTTATAGAATAAAGCAGAATTGGAATAGGCATCAAAAAAAATAGCCATACAATATACTGCATGGAACTTTCAACAGATTTAACCGCATATGAGTCAACTAAAGTATAAAACGTTATAGAAACGGGAAAATACAATAAGGCCAATACATTTTTATAATCTAAACTGAAACTTTTACCGACAAAAAGAACAAAAATACCTGATATGATTATTCCAATTGCTATGATTTCATTTAATGAGATTGTCTTGTTTAAGATGAATATTAAAATCAAAATTGTTAGTAAGGGCGCAAGACCTCTTGCAAACGGATAGGCGACCGAGAAGTCTTCTATGGCGTAGGCTCTTGTTAAGGAGTGCATGTACATGGTATGGGCAATGACTCCAAAAAATAAATATATTGCTGCAGTAGAAGAGGGTAGACCTACATAAAATAGTAAAGGCACCATCATAAGTGAGATGATGGATGCAAGTGTAACCATTTTTGCAAAACCATTGCCCTTATTCTTTATGAAGGCGTTCCATGATGCATGGAGGATAGCAGCAAACAGAATGACTGCTAAAATTGACATATTAAGGTGTTAGCCATTCTTTGGTTAAATTCTCATTATTAAGCTTAAATAAGGCCCGTCTATGCCCGTGTCGGTGGAGATAAAGCCATTCCAGGCTTTCAATCTTAATCTCAACAAGTGCAAAATTATTATAGCCTTTATTTAAAATGTCTTCACTGGGTAAATCTTTCTCATGTTCTGGAAGATAACCAGAAACAGGCGTATTTGAATGAGTTCCTGGAGCCACTTCAACAATATAACATTTTTTACTAAAAGATCTGGTGTTGGCCCATGCTTCTTGAGCTTTATCATTTTTATGATTGATTTCAGCAATGCCTGATACTTTAATTTGTATCTTTTTGCCGTGATCATAAAAAAGCATACTGATCATTTCGTTATCTTTAAGTTCATTTACCTTATTAGATCGAATATCAGTGTGAAAACTTATTGAATTAGTTTCTTTATTTACATGTCTCAATACTACTGTTCTTATGGACGGGTAGTCCTTGTTGACTGTTGCAATATAGCCTTGATGCATTTCAGATTTTGATTTTGCTTTACCAATTGTTAAGAGACTCCAAATGTTGTCATAGGTCTTATCTAAATCATCATAGAAATCAGGAATATCGTGCATATGATCTTTTACCATTCGAGCTTTTTTCCTTCATAATTTAAAAATAAGCCAGAGTTATCGAGATTTAGTTCATTTATAACATTGATCATTTGAGTAATGCTCTCTGGTATGTCTAATTTGGCACTTGTGCCACCCATATCTGTTTTTACCCATCCTGGGTGCAAAATAAGGACAGATATACCATCTTCTTTCCAATCTATGGATAAGCTTTTTGCTGCAGAATTAAGAGCTGATTTTGATGAGCGGTAAAAATAAAATCTACCTGAGTAATTGTCATCAATGCTTCCCATTTGACTGGATATAAAAACTACTTTTTTATCAGATCCCATTTTTAAGTTGTTCTTTAATTTTCGTGCAAGAATTATGGGTATCACAGCATTAATTCTCATTTCATTCATCCAGGCATCTATATCAAGATCTTCTTTTAATTGTTCGTCACTAAAAATTCCTGCGTTGTGAATGAGAATGTCAATTTTTTGAGACCCGATACTTGTTACAAAATTATTCACGCTTGCATCAGAAGTTAAGTCAAGTTCAGCGATATCGATATTATTAATTTCATTCAACTTTTTTGAGTTATCTTTATTTCGAGTAGTTGCAATTATATTGTGATTTGTATTGCTGTATTGCTTTACAAACTCAAGTCCCAGACCTCGATTAGCCCCTATGATTAATATATTGCTCATTTTATATATAAACTTATAGTACGTTCATGAGCATTTTAGCAAATCCTCTGCGACTAATCTTCTTTTTTTATTTATTTTATCTTTATTACTCATATGTGCGACCTGTGCCTCTTGACTCTTCAGTAAGAGAAGTGGCAAATTTGATTAGTGATTATGGAATACACTTTATCTCATTTTTCATTCTTGGCGCCCTGGCACAATTGGCTAACAATAAAAACAATGATTTTGTATTTGGTATTAGCCTGGCTCTGATCACAAGTGTTTTTATTGAGTTTATACATTTTTTTATTCCTTTTCGCGATTTTGTGATGATGGAAGGGGTTGCAAATATAGTTGGTTGTTTGTCAGCGATATATTTAATAAACTATTATAGAAAAAATTATGGATAAGCTCATTATTAGAAATATTTGTCAACCACCAGACAGTAATCCTTACGGTACAGCACATGGGGCTTGGGTAGTAAAACAAATGGCGCACGCAGGAATTTACATGACCCAACTGGTATCAAAGGGCAATGCAGTACTTGTTGAGTCAAAAGTTAAATATAAAAACCCAATGCACGTTGGTAAATTTATTAATGTTTATGGATCTGTCGTAGGTGTAAAGCAATCCAAAATGATTTTTAAAATTACCGCAAAAAGATCTGAAATGAATCAAAAGGAAGTTGATGTGGCAGTGGGGGAATTTTCATACATTGCAATCAATGACAAAAATAAGACAAGAAAATTTAAACCTAATCTAAAGATATAAAAATAAGCCCCCAAGTTAATGGGGGCTTACTGTAGTTAAAACGGAGCTCCACTCAAAAAGTGGAGGTTTCCATATCTACAATCACATGGAATCTCACTACTCGAGCAAAGCTCCTCTATACTACTGATAGACATAGACCACCTCCTTTCATTAAATATGGTTTAAAATATAGATATATATATAATTTACTGGATTCTTATTTCAATCAAGGAGTTTGTTATGTCGCCTGAATTAATTTTTGAGCCAGTCATCAACATGTTATGGCTTTCTTTAGCTGTTTTTGCCTTTGGGACCACTCTTAGACTTAAATCCATTATTATTGATAAAAAAAGCAAAGAAGAAGACTTTAAAATACCCACATTTGATAGTGGGGGTGAGACTATTCAAAATAGTCAGAGAAATCTGACCAATTTGTTCGAATTTCCAATTTTTTTCTATGCTGTGTGCATCATGATTTACGTAACTGGGAATGTTGATGGTTATTTTGTGCTATTGGCCACTTGGTTTTTCTGGTTGAGAGTCGCGCACACAGTTACGCATATATTTTATAATAAAGTCATTCCAGGCATTGCAATACCCGTAAGGACTCTATTTTGGTTACCTTCAACTATCATTCTTGGTTGGATGGCGTACAGAGCTTGCTCTATGATGATGTAATGTCAGAAAATATTTTATTACCTACAATGGGTTTAGTCCTACTTACATTTATAGTGGGACTGATTCACACAATTGCCTCAACTGACCTAATGAGAAAGAATAAAAGTTGGGAAGAAAGTGGTATTCCTATAGAGCCTTACAAAGATGCACCTTTGTATTTAAAGCTGATGAAAAATAATATCAGCAATTTATTTGAATTTCCTGTTCTATTCTACTTTTTGATAGCGATGATAATTTATTTTAATATCGCTAATGCATTCTTAGTCATCTGTGCATGGATTTATTTAGTGTTAAGAGTAGTTCATTCAATTTGGCACATTTGTTTTACTGATACAAATATACGGGGCGCTATTTGGGTATTTTCCCAAACTGCTCTTTTTCTAATATTCGTTGGTAGTGCTTATATTTTATTAAGCTGAAACCCCAGCATCATTTAATTTCTTTTTGAGCTTACCTGTCAGCATTAACCATACCATATGGTGATCACCCATTAGGGACCACAGAGGATACTTAAAAGTTGCTGGTTTATTTTTTTCGATAAAAAAGTGTGATACCCAAGCTGGACCATAACCAGCAAGTAGTATTAATGGTATAAATAAAAAATTTTGAGTTGCAATCAAGGACCAAAAAAGAACCTGATATGCAATTGTGCCAAAATAATGGAAGACTCTAGTACTTTTCTTTCTATGTTCTCTCAAGTAGAATGGGAAAAAATCATTGTAATTTGTATATCTCTCTGGATTTTTCATGTAATTGCTATTATATTTCGATCATGAATCTTGACAACAAAATAATGTACGTAATGGTCACAGCATTTGTTGTATTCATCTTATATTCAAGTTTTTCTGCATAATTTATGAATACTTTCTGGGCAGTTCATATACCTCGATTTGTAATTTTTTACTTTATCTTAGCAAACATTATAGCGATTATACTCTTTCCTGGAGGAAATCATCTTGATAGTACTCAGGTAGGATATGATTTCACACTCAACTTTTTTAGCGAACTTGGATTTTACAAGACTTTTTCTGAAGATATAAATTTTCTTTCATCATTCTTCTTTAACAGCGCTATGTTTTTATTTGTTGCACAGGGTTTTGGCTTTTTATTTATGCCTTTCTTTTTTAAGGAAAATAAAACTTCATATATCTTTGCTTGGATAGGAGCTATTTGCATATTTCTTTCAACTATATTTTATGCAATGGTAGGCTTAACTCCTGGTGATCTTTATTTTAATGCTCATATATTCGCAGTTTTTACTGCCTTCAGACTTACAATTCCAGGTGTACTATTTTTGATGCTTGCGTTTTATTTTAGTAGGGCAAGTAATATTTATACTATTGGGGCATTCTTACTTCTTGCGAGTGTTGTTGCTTACATGTTTTTTATGGGTGACATGCCTCAAATTGACCCTGTAAATGATCGAGAGAACTTTGAAAGATTTGTATCTATTGAAACACTTAGGCTAAATGTAATATTACAAAAACTTATCGTGATTGCGATGCTTATATCAATGCTTATGTTTACTTTTGGCTTTCAAAAACTAAAAAAATCAAAGTAATTATTTAGTTATATCTGGTACTTTATTAATCCATGGCGATGCTTCCTCTAGTTGGGCTGCGAGCGAAATTAATGTATGCTCATCGGCAAATCTAGATGCAAATTGAACACCCAGAGGAATATTATTATTCGACCAATAAGTTGGAATAGAGATTGATGGCTGACCAGTAATGTTCTGAAGTATTGCATCAGGTGCATACCAAAGGCTTTTAGGCGCAAGACCATTCAAAATAGCATCGCGTAATGGTTTAATTCTGAACACAAAACCAAGTTTTAACTTCATTATAATTTCGCTGATCATTTTTGATTGATTGTCAGGTCTAATTTTTCCAATTTCAGGTGGATACTGAGAAATAATAGGGGTTAAAACAACATCATATTTATCAGTAGCTTGCATTACAGAACGCGCAATTGATTGCATGGTATATCGGGCCCAAGTGTAATCACTTGCTCTAAAACTTTTACCTAAATAATCAAATAATCTTGTAGAAGTTTCCACTTCATGTGATTTATATTTTCTACCTACAACATCTTTTAATTCATTGAACATTTGACTTACATGAGATGTTATAATTACTGTAAATGCCCTTGAAGCTAAACGGCCATCATAAGTAAAATTCATTTCCTCAACATCATGTCCTAAGTCTTCACAGAGTTTTGCATTATATTTTATGGCCTCTACGGCATCTTTTGATGGATCTATGCCCACTGGACTTTTTAGATTGAAGCCAATTTTTAATTTTCTCCTATCATCCAAAGATTTAATTAATGACCCTTTTTCATAATGAACAGAATAGGGATCTCCCACATTATTACCGAATATTTCATCATACATATAAGCAGTATCTCGTACTGTTCTTGACACTATACCTGAGTGAGTTAAGCCTCCCCATTTGTCGCCATGTGAAGGTCCAAATGAAGTTCGTGCTCTATTTGGTTTTAATCCAATTAATCCACAAGATGCTGCGGGAACTCTGATTGAACCACCGCCGTCACTGGCATGTGCAAAAGGAACCATTCTTGCTGCTACACCGGAAGCTGCTCCACCAGAAGATCCTCCAGGAGTTAAATTTGTATCCCAAGGATTTCTTGTTGGTCCAAATTCAAGCGGTTCTGTTGTAATCATCAATCCGTACTCTGGAGTAGCAGATTTACCACATATCAATGCTCCAGTATTACGAAACTGTCTGGTCAATTCATTGTCATAGTTCATTTTAGTATTTTTTAAATATTTGCTTCCTTGCATCATGTTATAATTAGCAAGTGAACTATCCATATCTTTCAATAACATGGGCACACCTGCAAATTGACCCTTTAAGTCATTATTTCTATTTATGGACTCAAATGCATAGTGATACATGGTTCTGTGAACAGTATTGAGCTTTGGATTTAATCTTTCAATTAGATCTATTGCTGAGTCTAGTGCGTCAACAGAAGAAATCTCTTTTTTCTTTATTAGCTCACTTAGTCCAACACCGTCATATTTTGTATACTCTGCAAATATAGCCATTATTAATTATCCTAATTTAAAAAATGTGATATTCTCAATATTAAGCTTATGTCAGAATTAGATAAGAAAAAAGGAAATAGCTTCGTAAACTTTATAAAAAGGTATTTCTTTACTGGATTATTAATTTCAGCTCCCATAGGGGCAACAATTTATATAACCATATTTATTGTTGAATTTATTGCTGGATTAGTCCCCCAAAGATTTAATCCAAATGGCTTGCTGCCAGAAATAATTGGATATGAGATACCTGGTTTAGAATTAATTATTGCTTTCATATCCTTTATTTTAATTGGATTGATTTTTTCAACATTATTTGGAAAAGCAATATTAGGTTACTTTGATAACTTAATTACCAGAATACCATTTGCAGGTAATGTTTATAAAGCAATAAAACAAATAACTGAAACATTCTCTAATGCGGATGCTGCTTATCAAAAAGTTGTCTTAATTGAATACCCAAGGAAAGATATCTACGCAATTGGCTTCATGACCGGTGAAACAAAAGGAGAAATCAAAGATCGAAAAAAAATCGATATGGTAAATGTATTCGTTCCAACAACTCCAAATCCAACGTCAGGGTTTTTACTCTTTATTCCCAAGGAAGACGCTGTAGAACTTGATATGTCAGTTGAGGATGCAATCAAATTAGTTGTTTCAGCAGGAATGGTTGTTCCTCCAACCAAATAATCAACCCGTTTTAAGATAATCAATTGCGACATCATTCCTAAATAAATGAAGTAGAACTCTTTGCGCTTTTCCAAGAGGAGATTTTAATTGAGGATCATCTTTAATAGTCTTTATAGCTGTTTCCCTTGCTTCTTCTAAGAGATGCTTGTGCTTATCGAGGTTTGATAGTTTAAAGTTTGGCACGCCACTTTGCTTGGAGCCAAGAATTTCACCTGCACCTCTTATATCTAGATCTTCTTCAGCAATCTTGAATCCATCATTGGTTTCTTTCATAATTTTTATGCGTCTTTTAGCGTTTTCAGTTAGAGGGCCGTTAAATAATAAAATGCATGTGGATGTTTTTTCACCTCTTCCAACTCTGCCTCGTAATTGATGAAGTTGCGAAAGGCCAAATCTTTCAGCATTTTCAATAATTATTACTGTAGCATCAGGGTCATCTATGCCCACCTCTATTACTGAAGTCGCGACTAAAATATTAACTTTTCCAGATTTAAATTTTTGCATTACAGAATTTTTATCTTCTTGCTGCATTTGACCGTGAACAATTTCAACTGAATAATCACTATAATAATTTCTGAGATCTTTTAGTCTTTCATTTACAGATTGTAGTTGAAGTTTTTCAGATTCATCAACTAAGGGGCAAACCCAATAGATTTTTTCACCTTTATCAATTATTTTGTTAAGACTTTTCTTCAGATCGTCAACTTTAGTTATATTTATTGATTTAGTGTTTATTTCTTTTCTATTTTTTGGCTTTTCCATGATTTTAGAAATATCTGTGTCTCCATAAGCAGCAAGCTCTAAAGTTCTTGGAATAGGAGTGGCGGTCATGAGCAATATATCACAATCGTTTCCTGCTTTTTCATTTAGCAAGATTCTTTGATGAACTCCAAATTTATGCTGCTCATCAATTACAACTAAGCCAATATTATCAAAAGAAACTTTTTCTTGAAATAGTGCATGAGTACCAATCAAAATATCAGCGTTAAAATTATGATTTTCCTTTGTTGAAGATGTTATTAAAGAGCATGTTAAGTCCATTGAATTAATGATCTTTGCTATTGTATTGAAATGTTGTTCTGCAAGTATCTCAGTTGGCGCCATCAGTATAGATCTTTTTTCATTTTCTAAACATTGCATCATGGCAAACAATGCTACAATTGTTTTACCGCTCCCAACATCACCCTGTAAAAGTCTAAGCATTTTGTTTGGCTTTGATTGATCACGAGATATCTCGTCTATAGTTTTCAATTGATCATTAGTGAGACTGAAATAAAGATTTTCTTCCAATCGTTTTATAAGTTTATTGTTTCTTTTTATAGGCACGCCTTGAGTATGACTTATTTTATTTTTTATAAGACGTATCGTTAATTGCTGAGCTAATAGTTCATCAAAAACTAATCTTTCTAAAAAAAGAGAATTAACTGAATCTGATGTATTGACTGGGTTATGTATTTTTTTAATGGCTTCATTCCAATTCGGCCAATTATTTCCTTTTATTTTATCATCAGGTATCCACTCAGGTAGAGGGTCAAGATTAATCAATGCAGAATTTATAGATTTTTGTATAGTTTTTGAGGTTAATCCAGCAGTAAGTGGATAAATACACTCAATTTTTTTAACGTTATCAAGATTTTCTAAGTCTACTACATGTTGCGGGTGCGTTATTTGATAGTTTTCATTAAATTTTTCAAATTTTCCACTAATTACTTTTTGTCTTCCCACTGGAAATATTTTTTTTAGGTAAGGGCCTCGTAAGTTAAAATATACGATTGAAATAGCTCCAGTATCATCGGAGCAATTAATGCGATAGGGCATCCTTTTATTGAATGATGGTGAATGACTGTCTATCGTGACTATGATTGTTGCAATTTTCCCTTCTTCCAGATCTATTATTTTAGGACTGTTTCTTCTGTCAATGTATGTAGATGGCTTATGAAACAAGAGATCTATAACGTATTTGCCACATAACCGTTCGATTACCTTAGCATTTTTTGGTCCAATACCTTTAAGTGATATTATATTTGAAAAAAGCTTGTATAAGATTTTAGGCCTCATATATCTAATGTATCAAATTAATTAAAAAATATGGAAGATTTATCAACATTTCAAAAAAAACTATTATACAAGTCAACTCATCGTGGGTCTAAAGAAATGGATCTAATTTTGGGAAAATTTGCGAATAAGTATCTAACTTTATTCAACGAAGATGAATTGAAGATGCTTGAAGCAATACTTGAAATGGATGATAATGATATTTACCAATACGCATTAAATAAACAAGAAATTCCAGATTTTTTAAACAATAGAGTATTCACACTACTCAAAGATTACACCTTATTGTAATGCCATCAGAAGCACTAGTTACAGCCTCAACGCTTTCAAACTTAAATATTAATTTTGAAAGTGAATTTGATTACGAATACACTCTTAATTACTTATCATCGAATGGGTATGTTAGGGTAAGTTCAATACGTGAACCAGGGGAGTTTTCTGTAAAGGGTGACGTTATCGATATATTTCCTTCAGAATTTGCTAAACCTATTAGAATAAATTTATTTGGTGATAAAATAGAAAAATTTGAAGAATTTGAATTAAAAACACAAAAAACCATTCAACAAATTAATAGAGCAATCATTCGACCATTCAATGAATTTGCATTTAATCAAGGAAAGAGGTCAATAAAAGCAGATACTTTTTTATCTGACCTAAGTAGTTTTGAGGAAAATGATCTAATAGTGCATGCTAATCATGGGATTGGTAAATTTCGAGGCTTAAAGAAATTAGAAGTCTTAGGAAATAATCATGATTGTATTGAATTAAATTATTTTAATGACGATAAACTTTACGTTCCCGTCGAAAATATTGAGTTGCTGAGTAAATATGGTGGCAACAATGAATATATACAAGTTGATAAATTAGGTAATTCTCATTGGCAATTCAGAAAAGCGAGTGCGAAAAATAAAATTAAAGAAATAGCTGAAGAATTAATTATCATTGCAGCAAAAAGATCTTTAAAAAAAGGAAAAAAATACAGAATTCAAGAACCTTACTACTCTAACTTTATTAACGAATTTGAGTTTCAAGACACTGAGGATCAAGTAACCGCTACATCAGATATTTTATCAGACTTAAGTCACGGTGTGCCTATGGATCGATTGATTTGTGGTGATGTTGGTTTTGGTAAAACTGAGGTTGCTCTGAGAGGCGCATTCAATGTTGCACTGAACGGAGCTCAAGTTGCAATTATAGTTCCTACGACACTTTTATGTCAGCAACATTACGAAAACTTTATAAAAAGATTTAAAAATTATCCAATCAAAATAGGTCAATTATCAAGATTAGTTTCAGCCTCAGAAACGAGTTCTACTCTAGAAAAAATAAATAATGGGGAACTTGATATTGTTGTTGGCACACATGCACTACTAGGTAATAAAATAAAATTTAAAAATCTAGGTATGCTCATTATAGATGAAGAGCAACATTTTGGTGTCTCCCAAAAAGAAAAAATTAAGAACTTACGGTCAGACATTCACGTATTATCTCTTACTGCAACGCCGATTCCCAGAACACTGCAAATGTCTTTGGTAGGATTAAGAGATTTATCTATTATTTCTACTGCCCCCTTAAATAGACAATCTATAGCGACAGAGGTCATAAACTTTAATGAAAAAGACCTTACAAATGCTATTGAAAAGGAATTAAAAAGAAATGGACAAATTTATTATGTATGTCCGCGCATCAAAGAATTGCAAGAAGTAGAGGATTTTTTAAAAAAGGGAATGCCTGAACTAAAGTATAAAATAGCTCATGGGCAAATGTCACCTAAAAATCTTAAGAATACTATGATTGATTTCTACAATAATGAATTCCAATTATTGTTATGCACAACCATTGTTGAATCAGGTTTAGATTTACAGAAGACTAATACAATGATCATTCATAATGCCGATAAGTTTGGATTATCGCAACTTTATCAATTGAGGGGAAGGATAGGCCGCTCAAATATTGAGGCTTTTTGTTATTACACCGTGAAAGATATTAATGGCATTACTGAAAATTCATTTAAAAGGCTTTCTTTGCTTAAAAAATTTAATAGTAGGGGTTCTAGCTTTAATTTAGCTAGTCATGATCTTGATATGAGAGGCTCTGGCAATATAATTGGTGACGCACAATCAGGTCATATAAAGGAAATCGGATTAGAGCTATATCATCGTTTATTAAAAGATAAAATAATAGAACTGAAGAATGATAGTGATTCAATAGATAACGATTGGTCTCCACAACTTAATTTAGGTTTAAGTGTCTTAATTCCTGAAAAATACATACCTAACTTAAATACACGATTGTTCTTTTACAGGAAATTAGCATATTTAAATTCTAATAGTGAATTGATAGAAGTTAAAAAAGAAATGGAAGAAAGATTTGGCTTAATGCCAAACGAAGTAAATCACTTATTTAAGATAACTGAATTGAGAATTCTCTGTAAACAATTAAGCGTAGAAAAATTTGATCTTGGGAAGAAAGGACTTACAATTAAATTTAGGAATAATAAATTTGAAAAAACTGATAAATTGATTAATTTTATAAATCTTAACAAATTTGATATTAAATTAAGAACTGATCAAACACTCGTTTATAACTTTAGTAAAATCAACGATAAACAGAGAATTTACAAAGCTTTTAGCTTTGCAAAAGAATTGGCCTCGCTATAATTAACGGTATGGGTGTACTTAGTGGATATAGAATAATCGAATTATCAGGAATAGGGCCAGGACCGTTATGCGGTATGTTATTTGCGGACCTTGGTGCAGAAGTGATCAGAATAGATCGAAAAAAAACAGCATTACCTAATTCAAAACCAAAGTATGATATCACAGGAAGAAATAAGAAATCTTTAAGTCTAAATCTTAAAAATGCAGAATCCCTTGATGTATTTAATAAACTTATAAAAAGTGCAGATGCCTTAATAGAGGGCTTCAGGCCTGGCGTTACAGAAAAGCTGGGAGTTGGACCTGATGATTGTATGAAAATAAACCCTAAATTGGTTTATGGAAGAATTACTGGCTGGGGACAAACAGGACCCTTATCAAAAGTTGCTGGACACGACATAAATTATATCGCACTAGCTGGCGCGCTGCATTCAATAGGGGTTATTGAAAAACCCACCGTGCCATTAAATCTTATCGGTGATTATGGTGGAGGCACAATGTTTCTAGCATTTGGTGTTTGCGCTGCTTTATTGTCAGCTTCAAAAACAGGTAAAGGCCAGGTAGTTGACGCAGCTATGATAGATGGTGTTTCAACTCTCACGTCAATTTTTTACAGCCTATCGCAATCAGGACTATGGGATGTTAATAAGAGAGGAATGAACTTACTTGATGGGGGCGCACCATTTTATCAAGTCTATGAAACAAAAGATCATAAATTTATATCTCTAGGCTCACTTGAGCCACAGTTTTATCAATTATTAATTGAAAAACTAGATCTTCAGAGTGAATTCAATAACCAATTAGATATGAACGAATGGCCAAAATTAAAAGATAAATTGGAAACTATATTTAAAACTAAAAATATAAGTGAATGGAATAAATTATTTGAAGGTACTGATGTGTGTTATGCGCCGGTATTATCGATAAATGAAGCTAAAGATCACCCACATATGATAGACAGAAATAATTTTATTGAATTAGATGGAGTTGTTCAACCAGCGCCTGCACCCAGATTTAGTTCTGATGATAAAGCTGAAATTAAGAAAGCGCCTGAAATTGGGCAAGATAATAATGATATTATGAAGGAAATTGGATACAGTGATGAAGAAATTAAAAAGTTTTATGAAAATGAGATTATTTAGTTATGCCAAGCTTTGATGTAGTAAGTAGATTAGAGATGCAAGAAATTGACAATGCAGTATCTAACGCAATGAAAGAAATTACTCAAAGATATGATTTTAAGGGTTCTATATCGAAATTAGAAAGATCTGATAATGTTGTCACACTTTTAACAGAGGATGATATGAAGGCAAAACAAGTAATAGAAATACTAACATCACACTTAATAAAAAGAAAAATAGACCCAAAAGCTGTAAAGTTAAAATCCTCCGAAAATGCCTCAGGCAATACTATCAGACAGAAGTACGATTTGCTTGAAGGCATTGATCAGGAAATGGGGAAGAAGATTACTAAAATGATAAAAGATACAAAATTAAAGGTCCAAGCAAAAATTCAGGGTAATGAGCTAAGAATAAGCGGTGCTAAAAAAGATAATTTGCAAGATGTGATGTCTAAGATTAATGAATTGAAATTAGAGCTGCCTTTACAGTTTGTCAATTTTCGAGATTAGTTATCTTATTGGTTGATCTGTTGTGATATTCTGATCTCTAATTTTTTCTCTGTATAAAATAAATATTCCCGCTGAAACAATTATCGCAATACCGGTCCAGGTTTTAAGATCCACTGTTTCACTCCATATAAACCAACCTAATATAACAGCCCATATCAGAAATATATATTCAAATGGCGCAATAATATATGGCCGTCCATGTCTATATGCATTAAAGAGAAAAATAAATCCGAATATCACGGATATACCTACAACAAATATCATGAATAAGGACTTAGGATCATTAAAAAACCAGTCTCTGAAAAGAAAATTCAAAACTTCACTATTCGAATTGCCAAAGTCTAAAAATATTCCTGAAAACGTAATTACAGGACAAATAATTATAGTAGCGATGTAAACATGTAATGTCTGAGTATAAACATTATCTTTTTCAGAAGTGTATTTGATAATAATCATATTTGCAGAGTAGCCTGCTGCACAGAGAATAGGATAGATCATGTAAATATTGAATGAGTTGATATCTGGTGAGACAATGAATAATACACCAATAAAGCCATAAACAATGATTGCCCACCTTATTAAACCAATTTTTTCTCTCAAAAATATTCCAGAAAATATCGTAATGAAAAACGGTGCAGTAAAAAATAAGGCGGTTGCTTCAGCAAATGTTAAATAATGAAGACCAATATAATAAAATACGAAAGCTAAAATAAACATTACCGTTCTGAAGATTGATAATTTAGGAAACTCTGTTTTTAATATAATTTCTTTTTTGGTAACTTTTAAAAAGAGTGTGAGAAGTATTAATGCAACAACACTACGAGAAAACATTACCTGTAGAATAGAAATATCGACGGCTAGTAATCTTATGACAGTATCTTGCAATGCAAAAGCTGTCATGCCCAGCATGATATATGTTATTGCAAGAAAATTATTTTCCTTCATTTAGCATTTTTTTTTATTTGAATAATAGCTTACTATGCACTAGTTAACCATTATTGATGAGTATAAAAAAATTTAATTTACAATGAAATTCATAGATTCTGAATATGATTATATCATCGTTGGCGCTGGTTCAGCTGGTTGTGTATTAGCAAACAGATTATCTAAAAATCCAAAAAACCGGGTTCTTCTTCTTGAAGCGGGTAGGGAAGATAAATCAATAACTTTGAAAATGCCTGCAGCTGTTCTATTAAATCTTAAAAGTAATAAGCATAATTGGGCATTTAAAGGCGAACCAGAACCTGAGCTTGAGGGTCGACAACTGCAACATGATCGCGGCAAAACCCTTGGGGGGTCATCTTCAATAAACGGCATGGTATTTATTAGAGGAAATTCACTTGACTACGAAGGCTGGAGACAAATGGGTTGTGAAGGTTGGGGATACGCTGATGTTTTACCTTATTTTAAGAAAATGGAATCTTATAGTGGTGGAGGCGATGATTTCAGAGGCGATTCAGGTCCTTTAAAAGTGCATAGAAGCATACCCAACGATCCGCTTTCTATTGCATTTATAAAAGCAGGAAAAGAAGCGGGATACCAAGAAACAGATGACATCAGTGGATATTGCCAAGAAGGTTTTGGTATTTTTGACCGAACTGTATTTAAAGGAGAACGTTGGAGCACAACACGTGGCTATCTTGATCCAGTACGCAATAGAGAAAACTTAACTATTTTAACGAAAGTACTTGTGTGTAAATTAATTCTAGAAAATAACAGGACAACAGGAGTTTCATTTATAGATAAAGAAGATAAAGTATTTAATGTTAAATCAAAAAAAGAAGTCATCCTAAGTGCTGGTGCAGTGGGAACACCACACATACTTATGCTTTCAGGAATTGGCCCAAAGGATCATTTAGATTCAATGGGTATTAATCTTAAAGCTGACTTACCAGGTGTTGGTCAGAATCTTCAAGATCATCCTGATTTTATGATCAAATATAAATGCTTAAAGCCAGTTACGCTTTGGCCAAAGACAAAAAGACTAAGCAGTATTGGCGCTGGTATTCAATGGCTGTTAACTAAAGAGGGTATGTGTGCATCTAATCATTTTGATGCAGTAGCGTGCGTAAGGTCAGGACCTGGCGTTGAATATCCTGATCTACAGTTATGTATTTCTCCAATTGCAATGGATGATAATACTTGGCAACCAATAAATGAACACGCATTTCAGGTTCATGTTGGCTTAATGCGCACTCATAGTCGCGGTAAGATTGAATTGCGTTCTAATAACCCTGCAGATCCCCCTCGTATTTTAGTGAATTATCTTAAAGACAAACGTGATAGGGAATTAATGCGTAAAGGTATTCATTTAGTTCGCGAATTACTTGATCAACCATCATTTTCTGAGTTAAAGGGAGAGGAGATTTTTCCTGGTGATGATTGTAAGTCAGATACTGACCTCGATGCAAAATTGAATTCACATACTACAAGTCAATGGCATTTAGCTTGCACAGCGCGCATGGGCTTAAAAACGGACAAATACGCAGTAGTTAATAATTCAGGGCAAGTTCACGGTATTTCTTGTTTACGTGTCGTTGACGCTTCCATTATGCCTTTTGCTCCAAATGGCAATACGAACGCGCCTACAATAATGATTGCTGAAAAAATTAGTGATAAAATTTTAGACGCCAATCCTTTATCTCGCATTGAGTTGCAAACTTGGCAAAGCCCAAATTACCAGACTAAACAAAGATAAAAATTATTATTATTTACCATTATTATTTATCTCTATTTTTCTTTTCAACATTTAATAAGATTTTAAATAAATTTTAAAAAGGAGTAATAAATGTTACATATAAGTAAATGGGAGAGACACAGTAACGGTACTAGAGATGCTTTAGGAACCGCAGCCTTCAATCTTTGCAAGAATGCAAAGTCACAAGAAGGTGTGCATAGCGCAAAGTTCTATTGGCCAAATCCAAATATAATTGCAATTATTATTGAAGCTGAAACTGGATCCTGGGGAATGCAAAAAGAACCTGATGGATCAACCATGAAAGCATTTTTTGATCTTTCTGATGTAGCTAAATGCGTTATGGATGAGACTTGGGTAGATGCAAGCTTGGGGCAGAAAAGGTCAGATAAGGCATCTTAAAAAGTAAAATTATTACTTTTTTATTATATTCATTCGCTTAGCAATCATTCTATCTGCTATACGCTTTGGGAATAGCTGAAGTAATAGATTCTGCATTCTAGTTGGATCAATTCGGTAGCGTGTATTATTTTTTTTACTTTCAATAATTGATAAGGCTCGCTCAGCTATAACAATTGGTTCAAATCCTACTTGCTCCATCTTGTCGGTCATTTTCATCGCTCTTGCTAATGACTCTCTAAAGTCTGAATTGTCGTATCGTTTAACTTCATCTTTTTGATTTATTTTTTTCCAAATAGGCGTTTTAATTGGTCCCGGCGCAATAACAACCACATCAATTCCATACATCAATAATTCACGTCTGATACCCTCTGAAAAACCTTCTAATCCAAACTTGCTCATATTGTATGCAGACATAAAAGGCATCCCTATTTCACCAGAAATAGAACTTATATTTATTATCTTACCAGGGTCTCCTTTACGATTTTTATCTGCTCCTAATAAATCTAAATAAGCCTGACAACAATGAAAAACACCCAAGACATTAACGTCAAATTGATATTTAAACTGTTCAGCGGTAAGACTCTGAATGGTTCCAATTACACCAAGACCTGCATTGTTTATCAGGCCAGATAATTTTTGATCACCAATATGATTTTCTACAATTTTGACAGATTCCTTTACTGCAGTATCGTCTGTAACATCAAATATTAAAGGAATAAAGTTAGTGCCAAGTTCATTAGAAACACGATCTGCATCATTATTATTTCGAACAGACCCGAATACCTTATAGCCTTTTTCTATAAAGCGTTTTGAACATGCATATCCAATTCCAGTTGAGGTACCAGTAATAACAATAGATTTCATAATAATAATACCAAACAGTTAATAATGGCGGAGAGGGTGGGATTCGAACCCACGGAGGAATTGCTCCCTCGTCAGTTTTCAAGACTGATGCTTTCGACCACTCAGCCACCTCTCCAGGCAATTTTAATTTATTAGAATTAAAATATATAACAATCTTTAATTCAGAAACTCAAATTTTGATATCGTATAGATTGTTAGAACTGATATTGATAAACAAAGAGCCATCCCCCAAATAATATCAAATACAATTATCTGTGTATTAAGCGTGTTAAATACAGCTTTTACAGTAAGCGCGTAAGTCGCGTAAGTAACGAGGCCATAAATAATAGAAGGCATTATAATTGATGAAATGCCATTATCTTTGTTTGGCGCTATGACAAAATAAACTAAACCAAATACAAAAATAAAATAAAAAATCAATGCAACGGGTATGTTGAAATCTAATTTAACATCTTTAGGTAGGTTTTTTTCATAAACTTTTCTTACAAAAAAACTAATACCTATTAAATCAATAATAATAAAGTATATAAATGTTGTAATGTATAGCTTAATCATCATAGTTATCATTAATGAATAATTACAAAATAATCAATGCATTATTGAGTGCGCTTGGAGCTTTAATTTTTATTAGTTTTTTAGCTTTTCTAGATAGTTCATTTGAAGGAATGATTTGGCTAATTCCACCATTTGGAGCTTCTATGGTTTTAGTGATGGCTGTGCATGAGAGTCCTTTAGCAAAACCAAAAAATATATTACTTGGACATATATTATCCGCCTTATCGGGCGTAGTAATCTTATATTTAATAGGTGATAATTTTCTTGCCCTAGGAATTGCTGTTTCTCTAGCAGTCTTTGTGATGATCGTTACTGATACGATACATCCACCAGCGGGTGCTAATCCAATTATAGTTATTTTAACAGGGCAGGAAATATCGTTTGTTTTATTTCCTGTAGCAGTTGGTGCATTTTTGCTGGTTGTGTTTGCTTATTTGTATAACAAGCTTCTTAAAAGAAATTATCCTTAAGTAAAATTAATTTTTATTTGCTTTTTCAATTACTGAACAATATTGATCAATAAATGATAATCTCATTGGGTTTGGTGGTAATTTTTCAAACTTAAAAGATTCAATGTTTTTCAATTGATTTGTAGAGATTTTTGTCGCTGTAGCAATAGCCTTTAAATCAAGTTCAATACTTTTTCTTAATTTAGATAATTCTCTTATCTTTTTTACAGTGTCACTGTCAATTTCATTACTTACATGAGAAGGTTGGTTTTTGTTCATAACAAATGTGCCAGTTTCATCTTGAACCATTTCGTTAAATACTCCAGCGTTTATTTTCTGTAAAATCATAAGATATATCTAATTGTTATGCACTATAAATAAATATTTGTACGATTTTGAATACCCATTCTGGGTTGATGCGTAAGTCTATGTTTATGCTATCTTTTCTGGACCTTCAAATAGAATATCTGCTTTTTTGAGTCGTTCTATGAGGTGGTCTCCAAGTCCAGTTGATGTAGTTAAGACACCTCCGCTGTTTGTATTTTCTAAATACCCATCAGATTTAACCAAGCACAATGCAGATTCACATATGAATTTTGCCGTAGTTTTATAGCCTGGATCACCATCGCCATACATTCTTAACTTATAGGTTTCATTATTGGTATTTTTGCCAACAAATATACTTTCAAACCATCCGTTATCTCGAGTTTTCTTATTAGGTCCATTTCCTGGTTTTGTGAATAATTTTCGAAATAGAGAACTTATGGGGCTAACAATCATTAATCCTAGTACTGCTAGTCCAATTGATACCATCAATGCTGAAGAATATTTTTTAACATTCATGAACTCTTTATAAATAAAGTCTGATCCATAACCCGTCTGATTCAATTCATGCAATTCAGCGCTTCTTCTGACGACTCTTGTATTAGCTATAGACATAACAAAAGGGGCAGACCATGATTGAATACTATCAATGTACTTTATTTTAAATGTATCTTTGTTAACTTCTCTATCCTGTTTTACTATGAAATCTTTACTGTTTAATAGGAAGGGATGTCCAATTGAATAGTTTGTTTTATAATTTTTCATTGTAAAAGCACTTTCAATAGTTCCACCACTTACACCCCCACCTCCTCGGTGATAGCCATCAACTGACAATAAGTTTTCACCAAGTGATCTTTGTAAATAAAAACACCCCATATCTGATGGTATTGAGTCATAGCCACATGAAGGAATAATTTTAATTCCTTTTTTTTCTGCTTCTTCATGGTGTTTATCTATTAAATCTCTCACCCATATATTTTCACCAGTGATATCTACATAATGAGTGTTATTTTTTACACAACAATCTACCAATTTATCACTGTATCTATTAAAAGGGCCCGCTAATGAAGCAATAACAGTTGTTTGCGTAGCAATGTTATTTAAGCCAGTTATATCTTCGCTATCAGCAATAAAATACTTTGGCTTACAGGAGGTACTGTTTGATATCTTTCGTAATTTTTCTTCATTTCTACCTGCAATTGCCCAACTGATATCAGGGTAATTTTTATCTAAATATTCAACTACCAAACTGCCAGTAAAACCAGTTGCGCCATATATGATTAAATCATAGTCTTTTTTCATAATTGTATAAATATAAGCCTTTATGTGCTAAGTATTGTAGCATGTTAGACTGGATAATAGGTGGCTTAGTTACAATTTCTTTCTTTTATTTACTTTATTGGGC
>CABYGA010000009.1 GCA_902518415.1 uncultured Pelagibacteraceae bacterium
CCCCATTGCCAACCCATCTCAATTGGATAAATAACTCCTGTTAGTATCGCTACAAACAAAAAGAAAGGCCAAATTTTTATTCTTTCAGCCAAAGTTCCTGAAACAATTGAAGCTGTTGTTGCACAGAATACCATCTGGAAAAACCAGTCAGATCCATCAGAATAACCAGTCGCTACTGCTGAACCATCGCTCCATGTAGTAAATGTTCCAATATATCCACCTTCTGGAATACCGTATGCAAGGTTATAACCTACTAACCAGAACATTATTCCAGCAATAGAATATAAGCCTATGTTTTTTGCAGCAATTGTTGAAACACTTTTAGATGTAACCAGACCAGATTCTAACATACAGAATCCAGCAGCCATCCACATCACCAAAAATCCACTTATTAAAAATAATAATGTATTCAATGCATAAGCTGTTTCGTCATCGACAGCGGCAAATGCATTGGCAGATAATAGTGATGAAAACAATACTGTATAAAGTAGTACTTTTTTTAACATATATTTTCTCCCTATATTTAATTTTATAAGGGCATCTTTTATCAAATGAAGGGTTTCACAATTACTGATGTTTGCCAAAATGACAAAGTGTGAATATTTTTGAAAACGTTGAAAATGTTACTGCCTCACTCCTAGAAGTGAGGCAGTATGTATAAAAATTAATGATTAAAATTAGTCTCTAATTGAATAAGCAATCACTCCTACCTCAGCTTTATCAGTGCCTAATTTTTCTGCTTCTTCACTGATTCTAAGTCCAACTGTGTTTTTAATTACATAAAAAACAATGAATGAGACAATGAAAACAAATGTAATTACTGAGATAATTCCAATGATTTGTGTGCCGAAAGATGTGTCAGGATTAGAAAAGGGAACAATAAGTGTACCCCATATTCCAGCAAACATATGAACTGGTATAGCGCCAACAACATCATCTAATTTAAGAGAGTTTAGGAAATTTGTTCCAACATACATTATTAATCCACCTATCGCCCCAATAACAATAGCAGCCATTGGTGAAGGCATAAGCGGTTCTGCAGTAATTGAGACAAGTCCCGCAAGCGCGCCATTTAACATCATAATAATATCTGTTTTGCCGCCAACCAATCTAGTAATAACTGCGCCAGCAATACAACCTCCACAACCTGCTAATTGAGTATTCATGAATATTCTAGACATTGCCGTCGAGTCTTCATATGAACCCAAAGCTAATTGCGAACCACCGTTGAAACCATACCAACCCATCCATAATATAAATGTACCAAGAGTTACAAGTGGAATGGAAGAAGCGGCGAAAGGTTCCATATTTGCAGGATCACCCGTATTAGAGAATCTTCCTAAGCGTGGTCCTAATAAAATTACTCCTGCGAGTGCAGCTGCGCCACCACATGCGTGTACAATTGTTGATCCAGCAAAATCTGAAAAGCCAAGAGTAGCAAGCCATCCACCTCCCCATTGCCAACCCATTTGGATTGGATAAATTATACCACCTAAAATTGCTGCAAATATAAAAAATGGCCAGATTTTAATTCTTTCAGCTACTGCTCCTGATACAATTGAAACTGTGGCACAAACAAATAACGCCTGAAAAAACCAATCAGAGGCATCTGAGTAACCTGTTTCTAGTGATGAAGAGTCAGTCCATGTAGAGAAAGATCCTATATATCCCCCCTCTGGAATGCCATAACCTAAATTGTAGCCTACAAGATAAAAAACAACACAAACAATAGCGAACTTACCAATATTCTTTGCCGCAATTGTTGATACACTTCTTGTTGTCACCAAGCCTGATTCAAGCATACAAAAACCTGCAGCCATCCACATAACTAAAAAGCCACAAATAAGAAAAGAGAAAGTATTAAAAATATATTCAACTTCCGCACTAACCTCTGCCAATGCAGATGAATTGAAAAAACAAAAAAATATTGTCGAAAAGACTAAAATTTTTTTAAACATAAATTACCCCTAATAAATAAATTTAAAAATTAAATTTATATTCTAGTTATAATTTGTGATACTCAATTTCAGTTTATTGCCAAAATGTCAGAGAAATATGAAAAACGCTGGATTACATAGATATTGAATTAACTGGGCTATTTATTGATATTTCGCCAAGCATCTATGGCCAAAAAGACCATTGCTATCATCATGCCAAGATAAATAACATAAGAGAAACCGAATCCATATGCGGTTAAGTAGGCCCAACTAAAAAGACTTCCTACTACTAACGATATAATGGATGGGACTAAATATTTCATTTAAAATAAATTTTAGGATAAATAATCTATATAAATTGGCGATGACCAAGCACGATGCTCATCTATTTCAGAGCAAGTCTCAATGTCTCTTGGATGCCTCCAGTCTTGAGTGCAAAGCTTAAACTTTATACAATTTCCATCTGCATCAAATTCGCAAACACCACCCTTAACATTAATTTGTGGTGTGGGCACTTCAATGGCCCTTACATAATAACTTACATCTTTTTGATCTATCGAAAAATCTTTATCCGAGAATTTAAAAGAACAGCCTAGTTCATTTGGATCACAGTAATGCGTATACCATGGGTCTAGAATTCGTCCTTCAATAGGTTGATCTACATACTCTTGTGGCAAAACTTTAATTACTTCAATTCTATGAATAAATTTTCGATCGTCTGAAGGATTGTAACATTCGTTAAAACACAGCTCATCTACTCTTTCCTCACCCAATGCATTATATGCATCCTCAGGACAACCTGGCTTCTGAACAAACGAGCCCATAGCTTTAACTTCGAATTCTGGTTGAGTGCCTGTTTCAATAGAGGAACCCATAGTGATTTTTTTACTTTCACTAATTAAATTAAACCAGAGCAATATACGCGTACCACTTGTTGCATAAGTTTCTTTTCTTTTTAAAGCATCCCAGATTTCCTCTTTAGATCGTCCGTCAGAGTGAACAGCTGCGAGTCCTCCAGTGGTGAAAAAACCTCTCTGCCTTTCCCACTCAACAGTATTGAATCCAACAATTAAATCAGGAATATCATAAACCTGTGGGTGTGAAGGAGAAACAAAAGAGTCGCCGATCGGGTCGGAATTCCTTCCAATTGGACTTGTACTCTTAGGAAAATAATATGGCTTCAAATGTAAAACCTTGTCCAAAAACTCACTTGGGGGTCCACTGCCATCAATATTATTTCCAAAAAGTTCTTTGTAACCACTTCCTGGTGCGGCTAAATGATTATCACTCGAACCTATGAAACCATATCTAAATCTGTGTTTTGAGCCATCTTCTTTAAATTTTGTTAACGCTAATCCATACTGAGAACTTCCACCAGGAACATGGTTCATAGGTGGACTAAAACAATCTAAACATTGCCCAGATATGTTTCGGTCAAAATCTGTAAACGTTGGAACCACGTTGTACCCTGATCTTCCTCTATTTACTGACGCTTGTTCAGTTACTTCTCTTCTTTCGCTACATTCTGAAACTGATTCACCTTCGGCAATACATCTTTCATAGATTACTTTACCCGCTTGCCAACATTGAGGGATATAATTATCAGATGGCTCCGGGCAAGTTTGAGTACCTATATCAATGATCTCATTCTCTCCAGACTGGTTTTTAAGAGTAAATGTTCCCTGGTCTAAGTCAATTTCTCCCATGGTGAATGTAAATGGTCTGATTACTTCCTGTCCATCTCTTACAACATCAACTCCTCTCCATGAGCGATATTCTTCTGAATTTCCATGCCCAGAATAAGTTTCTAATAATTCAAACATTTTTGGATATTTTTTTGAAATCTCTAAACCTTTATCTAAGGTATATCCAGCAGGAGTATAAAGCCCCCAAGTCTGCCCGTGCGGTATAACCATGTAGTCACTATCATATTCCTCAAGCCTATTTACTAAATCTAATGGGGTTACTGCTTCTTCATGACAGTTCATTGGTAGATCTTTAGAAAGTACACCTCGCTCACAATTTTTTATTTTTCCTGTTTCCGCAAAGTATCGATTTATATCGTTATATCTTTTGAAATTTTCAAAATCCACAAATGGGAAAAATACATTTGGTACTAACGGCCTAGAAGTCATTGCTTGTCGAGTTACAGATAACGATGCAATAGCTCTGCTTGGAACTGCTTCATCAGATTCTTCTTTCAAAATAACATTATGATGACCCCAATGGTTTCCTCTTATAACGCCTACTTGTGTCCACTCCCATCCCAAAAAAGCAACACAATCTGGATTAGCAGGATCAATATTTAAAGCGTTACATTTCCTGATCGTTTCTTTTGTTTCCATCCACCGTTTTGGTGTAGTTGCTTCAGCATGATCATTGATTGACCAAAAATCTAATGCCGAACAATGCCTTGCAAAGTCGCAAGCATCTGCAACAGGATGCACACCGTGACCACCAGTGATGGGAAGACTCATCATATGTGCATCAGCTGAAAATGTTGAATGAACATGAAGATCACCAAACAAAATTTGTTTAGTTGGCAACTCGTTAAGAGTTGCCATTGCGTTTAATTGCCTTGTCTCCTTATCTTTTACAAACTCGATAGTATTAATTTTACCAGTGATTTCGCCTCCATCTAAATCTTCACTAAATAAATGGAATTCTAAAACTACGAGTAAACTAATTATAAAGAGGATTGAAAGAATGAAAAAATATTTTATAACTTTTACAATACTCATAAGAAAATTATTTGATAATAATTAAGTATAATTAAGTATAATGATTCATGCAATGACCAAGATCTTAAATAAAAATAGTCTTATATTTATTATTGCAATAATTTTAGGCATAGCCCTTATTTTTTATGAGACTATTTCATTCAATGATGAGTTTCTTCAGCTCAAAGATAGAAAGGCTGTCGCTTTAGTAAATGATGTTGTAATTTCTGAAGATCAATTTCTAAAATATGCTTCAAACCTAGGAGCAGATATTCAACCAGAAGATGATGTTGAAATCTTAGAATTATTATTAGAACGAATGATAGAAGAGGAACTTCTTGTACAAAGAGGAATTGAACTTGATCTGCATAAGAAGGACATTGGTGTCAGAAAAGAAATGATAAAACAGGTGATTGACTTCATAATTCAAGTTGAAAAAAATCAGTTTAATGAAGAAGATATTAGAGATTTTTATAATGAAAATATTGGAAAGTATAGACCTACACAAAAAATTCAATTTCAATCAATATATATTAACTCTCTCAATAAAGAGTCTGTTCTACTAGGCACAGAGTCAGATTTAAAGACGCTTCAGCCAAAGTTATTAAACTTATATGATGAGCTTAATACAAAAGATTTTTTAGATATTAAATCTAGTTATGATGAAAATAATTTTTTTGAGGTTCCCGATAAGTTAATTAATATTAAAGATTGTAATCTTCTTTTTGGTAAGTCTATATGCAATCAAATTGCTTCACTAAATATTGATGAAGTATCTCAACCCATATTTTTTGATAATGGATATTTTATCTTTAAGCTTGTAGATCAGGTTAAACAAGAAATTAATGAAGACTATTATAATGAAATTAGAGAGAAGATTATTTTTGATTACAACAATGGTTTAGATGATGAAAAATTAAAAAACTATCTAAAATACTTAAAAGATAATTCTGAAATTGTTCGATATTCTTTTTAAATTTATGCATATTTGTAAATTACTAATAATTTTAATATTTCTTTTATTTAATTCACAATCATATGCCCATTATTTTAGTGAGTCCTTTTCTAAGTGGAATATTATGGGATCAGATATTATTGCTAATTTCTCCATACTAGAATTGGAAGCAACAAGAGTGCTTCAGGTTAAAGAATATGAAAAAATTTTAATAGACAACGAGCTTAATGAAAAAGATATATTTAAAATTTATTTAAATGATCACATTCATGTTTATTCAGCTGATGTAAAATGTCAGTCTAGCAATAACATTAGAGAGTTAAGTTCAGATGAAGGCTATTTAAGATATGAACTAGAATTCCAATGTCCTTCAGAAGAAAATATAAAGATAATTAATAATGCTTTATTTAATGTTATTCAAAGTCATATTCATATAGCACGAATATATTTAGAAAATGATTTACTCACAGAGAAAGCACTTTTTTTTAACGATCAATCAGTTGATATATCAGAAAAGGAAACTCAATTAAGTTTTTTTAGCAGTTTTAAAAATTTTTTTTATTCTGGACTAAGTCATATTTTAGGAGGGTATGATCATCTTCTCTTTATCCTAGGACTGCTCATTATAGTTACAAATCTTAATAGACTTATCTTAGTCATTACTGGCTTTACCATTGGACATAGTCTTACCTTATTCTTATCTTTAGTTGAGATTGTTCAAGTAAATGCAAGCATAGTAGAATCACTTATTGGATTTACTATTATGTTTGTGGGTTTAGAATATTTCTACAAACATAATAACGGAAAATTATTAAGCTTGGGGTATCTAGTTTTACTTTTACCCCTATTATTTATTTTAAGCTTTATTACTAATATCCAGTTTTCTGGATTCCTAATGATGGGCTTATTACTATTTTCTGTAGGATATTTTTTTCTCAAAGAAAATTTGAAGAATAGTGATAATTTATTAATATTAATAACTATAGTATTTGGGCTCATTCATGGCTTTGGCTTTGGAGGATTTTTATTAAATACAGAAATAAACTCAGGCAATATTTTATCAGGTTTATTAGGATTTAATTTAGGAGTTGAATTTGGTCAAATATTGTTCGTATTAGCAGTATTATTAATATTTCAATTAGTTGATTTTATTCGCCTGAATTTCATTATTAATTTATTTAAAGATACTTCTTTTGCCTTGCTGATTTGTTTTGGCCTATACTTTTTTATTCAAAGACTAATAGTTTAATTTATATAAAAATTATTAGTATAATTGTCAGTATTGATACCGTTAATGAAAGTATCAGTTTCATTGTAATAAACCAAAGGGGCGTAATCTTAAGCTGCTGATAAAGATAGTAATCGTGTAATAGAGATATAACATACCCGATAAGCAATAGTAACAGGGAAAGTTTTAAATTTTCTAAAGATAATAACGCAGCCCATGAAATTAGCGCTGGAATTACTGTTATTAAAAGTGGAGTAAAAACATAATAAATTTTGTCTGCAAAAGCTGTTATCAACCCCCATTGTATACCTCCTAAAAAAGATGAAATGATTGCAGCGTAAGCAATATAAATAAATATCATTAAATTATATATTTCATCATTAGGTGGAGAGATGAAATACATCAAAAATATTATGATGAATGGAACAAGTCCCAGTAAACCAAGAATATATGATTGCTTTTGACCCATTATTAAATACTAATCTGTAAATAATCCTAGAAACTTCAAGAATTCGATATTACCTCCCTCAACTTGAATGGTATCATTTGCAAGGGATAAAGATATTGAAGCAATATTTCTTAACCCCGCTAGTGTTTCCTTTATGGTTTGTTGATCGCTATATATTTTTAAGTCATTCTTCTCAGCGGGTAATAAACTTAATTCAGCTACTCCTTTTCTGATCTTGATTGTAAAAGTTTCTTGGTTATCAGAAAATGAAAAAGAAACTGTTTGAATTATATCAATGGCTTTCTCAGGATTCAAATTTACAGGAAGTGATTTCATAATTGCATCCATTGGCGTTGCTCTTAGTTGATCTGGAGTTGCTTTATTATTATCAGCACTAATTATAAATTCATCTCTTAATTCAGCTGCAACTGTTTTATAAAAATAATAATCATTTGAAGCTGATTGATAATTAGATAGTTTATCAGCTGCGCTAGATTTTATTTCTTTTGCTTTATCATCATCTTTGTTAATTGCTAATAACATATCGGCAAGTTCCATAGACCATTGATACTCACCCACAGAAAAAGCATTTAATGCCTCATCAAGAATTTTAGTTTGCTTTTGTGCCATCTCAGATAGCTTTATTGCCCTTTGTTCGTTTGTGAGGGGATGTAGATCACTAATGTTACCACTGAACCATCCTATGTAACCACTGAATGTAGATCTTATATACGATGAAATTGATCCGTAAAATTCTTGTAAATAAGGAGAATTAGCTAAATGTTCAGGTAGTTTTACTTTTTCAACTATCTCATCTGGTGTAAAACCTTTATTAATATATCTTATTGTTTGGTCATGCACAAATTGTATGCCATCTCTATAATCTGTTAAAGCTTTCGAAACATTTTCGGTTCCAGAAATCGGACGAGAGTGACTCGGTATTAAATATTCGGCATTTAACATCCTGATTTTATCAAGGCTTTGAACCCATTCCATTGGATTCCTGAATTTTGTTCCTCTTATTGCATACAGATTTGCAAAAGATCTATAAAAATTATCTCCTACCATTACTGCATTTTTGTCAGGCAACCAAACGTAAAGATGATCGTCTGTTTCGCCAGGTACATGAGCTAAGATAAAAGTTAAGCCATCGACTTCAAATTTTAATTCATCTTTAAAAAGTTTTGTTGGCCTTACTAAGCCAAATGTTGACTCACTATTGATTTCCATGAAACCTCCTATGCCCTGATGTACGATCTCTTCATCCGGCAAGGGAATTCCGAACTGTCTATTTGTTCTCTCTAATATAACTGGTCTTATGGTGGTTGCTATATTATCAAGATTATAAATTATATTCTCTTGGGCATAGATCTCAGTTTGGTTATCTTCGAAGAATACTGTTGCGCCACCTAAATGATCTAGATGGTTATGAGTATAAACAATAGCAATAATAGGTTTTTCTGAGATCTTTCTAAAATCTTTATAGAGTACTTCAGCACTTTCTATAGAACCTAAAGTATCGACAATAACTAGGTTATTCTCTGTCTCAATCATAATAGAATTTGCAATTCCATAGCCAACGCCGACATAAATATCGTCTGTGACCTCAATTAATTCTTTTCTGAACTCATATTTATGTTTCTGAGACAAGCCTTGCTCAGAGTCTAATGTCTCATTAGACTGATTTTGGTCACTACATGAGATAAGAAAAAATAAACATAATAAAATTATTTTGAAATGATTGATCATTAAATGAATTTGTTTGGTAAATTAATTTTGAACTAAAATATGAACAAATACAACAATGAAGTTTTTGGAGCTTTATGCTTATTGGCCGCAGGATTCTTTCTTAGTTTTGGAGGGCTTCTTATAAGGCTTGTTGATGAAGCATCAACAATGCAGATTACGTCCTACCGTTCAATAACGTTCTCACTTGTGGCACTCATTTATATTTTATTTAAGTATAAATCTCAAACCCCAAAAGCATTTATTAACATTGGAAGAAATGGTTTAATACTTATGCTCGTTCTAGGATTTAGTAATATTTTTTTTGTTTTTGGGATGAGCAATACAACCGTTGCAAACGCTGTATTTATAATGAGTACAGGTCCATTATTTGCAGCCTTTGCAAGCTATTTTTTTTTAAAAAAGATAATAGGTACTAAAACTATCATCGCAATAGCAGGATCAATGGTTGGAATTGCTATAATGTTCTCTCAAGGATTAGGATCGGCCAATAGTTTAGGAAATATAATTATTTTATTTGTTCCAATTTGTTTTGCTATTCAATTAACAATGGTTAATAGCAAGCCTGATGTTGATTATGTTCCTTCTGTCTTTCTCTCAGGTATCTTTGTTTTATTTGTAGGTCTGGCTATCATCCCAGATTATTCAATTAGCATAAAAGATATGTTTATAGTTCTTTTTATGGGCGCATTTCAAGTTGGGTTAGGATTTTTATTAATCACAATCGGATCAAGATATATACCTCCACATAGAGCTGCGCTTTACATACTGCTTGAACCGGTGTTGGCTCCACTATGGGCGTGGATCGGCGTGGGCGAAACACCTCCTTATATTGAACTACTTGGGGGATTAATTGTCTTTTCTTTTGTCCTCTGGAGACTGATTGATCAGTTTCTGGAAGTAGAGAAACATAAAGAATGACAATTTTTTCTAAAAAAAGTACATTTTATTATGGACATTAAACTTCTTTCAGGAGCATTAGGAGCAGAAATTTCTGGTATATCTTTAAATAATATCAATCAAGAAATATTTAATACTGTAAATGAATTATTACTTGAACATAAAGTTATTTTTTTTAGAGATCAAAATATCACTCCTGAGGAACAAATAAGATTCGCAAAATATTTTGGCCCTATTGAAGAGCATGCCTATGTTAAAGGAAGAGAAGGCTATCCTGAAATAACGAGACTTATTAAAGGTGCAGAAGAGAAAAATCAATGGGGTGAAGGATGGCACAGTGACGTCAGCTATAATGAAAACCCTACAAAAGCAGTCATACTAAAATCAGTTAAAATACCACCAGTAGGTGGAGATACAGTTTTCTCAAATATGGAATTAGCTTGGGAGACGCTGGATAAAGAAATAAAAAATATTGTTGAAGATAAAAGAGCTGAACACTTTTCTCTTGGTGCGGGTTTCTTTATAGATGAATATAAATATTTTGAAAGTAATGGTAATGATGCTGAAGAATATTCCAATCATCATCCTATCGTAAGAACTCATCCTGAAACGGGAAAAAAAATATTATTTGTAAATTGGACCTATACAAAAAAGATTGAAGGATTGGAAGAGTCCGAAAGCAATGAAATACTCTCTAAAATATTTGAACATCAATCACGTCTAGATTTAACATGCAGATACACATGGTCCGAAAATAATGTAGCAATATGGGATAATCGTAGCGTAATTCATTACGCAATAGCAGATTTTTTTCCTGGCAGAGGCCTTGGACATGAAAGAATAATGGACAGAATTGCGGTATTAGGAGACCGTCCTTATTAATTATCTAGAAGGTTTTTCTGAATAAAAAATACTTGAGAAAAAATAAATATAAAGGTGAGTCCCATAATGCCAAAAAGCTTGAAGTTTACCCATACCGCATCAGAAAAATTCCTGTAAACTACCTCATTTGCAGCGGCTAAAAATAGAAAGAAATACGCCCATCTTTTACTTAGATTTATCCAGCCAAAATCTGTTAAATTTATTGCTGAGCCCATAAGATTTTTTAATAAAGGTTTGTTAAAATATAAGCCTATAAATAATGATAAAGAAAAGATTAAATTTACAAGTGTCACTTTAAACTTAATGAAGAACGGATCATTAAAGTAAATCGTCAAACCCCCAAAAACAAAAATCAGGATTGTACTAAACAATAACATAGGAGATACTTTTCTTTCAATTAAGTATGATCCAGCAATCGCAATGCCTGCCGCAATCATCAAAGGAAGTATAGCTTCTTGAATTTGTCCTGTTTTAATAAAAAAGTAAAAGAATACAACTAAAGGTCCAAGCTCAAATACTTGTTTTAAGGAACCACGCATATAGATATAATTTTAATTATGTTTCGCTTTGGAAATATATTTTCCGTTTTTAATACCCTCAAACATCTCTTCTAATAATGGATGTGTTACGGGGTCGTCTGACTCATCAACTAATAAGTTTTGTTGAGAAACGTATGCAACATAAGATGGTTGACTTGGGGCTTCAGCGAGTAAATGATAAAATGGCTGATCTTTTCTTGGACGAACTTGCATAGGTATTGACTGATACCATTCTTCAGTATTATTAAATTCTGGATCAACATCAAATATAACACCACGAAAATCGAAATACTTGTGTTTTACAATCGAACCAATTTGAAATTTTGCTTTATTAATCATTATAGAAAAGAATAAGTATATTCTCAGATATTTTCAAGTATGTTCTTAAAACAATATATTTGATAATTACTTAATTAATGTTTCTAACGTCTTATATTGAAGATAACCGGGGTAGATAGAATCATTTACAATCGAAGCAGGTGTTCCGCGAAGCCCAAGACTCTTTGCTAATTTCATATTTGCCTCAATAATGTCATTTGACTTTTGACCGATTGCCTCTTGAAATATTTCTTCACCATTTAATTCATTCTTATTAAGTATATCTATTAAACTTACTTTTTTCATCTTTGGGCCAAGCTGCATAAACTGATTATGGACTTCAAAATACAAATTGGGATATCTTTGCCAAACAATAAGGGCAATCTTGGCGGCTGTATCAGATATATCTCCAAATATAGGCCATTCCATATAAATAATTTTAACATTATTGGTATTGTTTAAGAGCTTCTGAAAATCATTGGCCTGCTTTGAACAGTATCCACATCTATAATCAAAAAACTCTATAATTGTATAATCCGCTTCACTACTTCCAACTGTAGGAAGGGCTGCAGTGTCATAATTTCTTATGATGAAACTTGCTAGGTTTTGATCATCTTCAGCGAAGCTAATACTGAATACATTAAAAAATAAAATTAGTACTAAAGTTGTTTGAAATAATTTATTTATCATCTCTTAAATATTCTTTTAATAATTCAGCTGTTCCTAAATGTAGTGCATTTGTATTAAATTGGTATCCCTTCAGGGTTTTTTTATTAATACATGAGTTCCAAGCTTCATTAACCGAAAATACATCTTTTTCTATGCCGTTAAATGCATTTTTGCTGATAATTTGAGCGCCGATATAAACATATGGCTCAGAACTTGCATCATATCTTATTAAATTATTGTTCTTTCTTATACAAAAATCACCTTTCCCTTTGAACCCTCTAATATTTTTTTTAGGCACCAAACCAAGAAATGCTTCGGCTTTTTCTGGATAGCTATTTATCATATCTACAATTAATTTCTTATCTGAGTCACCCCATATAACATCACTATTCAAAACCAGAGATTTGTTAATATTATATTTATCAAATATTTTCTTTATACCACCTCCAGTATCTAAAAGTAAATCTGACTCATCGGAGACTATGATATTATTTTGACTTAAGTTTTTTATAAATTTCAATATCTCATCTGACTTATAGTGAACGTTTATGACTATTTTTTTGGCTCTAATTTCATTAAGTAAATCGATTGCGTATTGTATGAATGGCTTATTTTTGACCTTAATTAATGGTTTAGGAATAACAGGATCAAATTCTCTCATTCTTTTACCAAGGCCTGCAGCTAGAATTATTGCCGTATCAATCATATTAGTTCATGATTTTTAAATTGCTTTAGCCAATTTACTAGATTAATAAAAAATGGATCTTGCAAATTTTTTCTTAAAAGTTTTACTGCATTTGGTAAATATTTTAGATAACCATCTTTTTTATCTCTTATAGAGAGTCTGCAAAAAATTCCTAAAATTTTCAAATTTCTCTGAATTGAAAAGAACCTCATTTCTCGCTCTGCATCCTGAATATTAATACTTATAGCTTTTATGTAAATTTCTAATAATTTTTTTTGTAAATTTCTCCTTAGCGGCCTTCTTACATCCTCAAGTATGGAGGCTAAATCATATAGAGGAGATCCAATTACGGCATCTTGAAAATCAATTAAACCAACCTGCTTTAAAGACTTTTGATTATTTAAAAAAAATAAATTATCTACGTGATAGTCTCTTAATACCAGAGTCGATGATTGTGGTTTTATATTATTAAAAAAATCATTCAAAATTTTAATAAATTCTTTTTTTTGATCACTACTAACCAACTCACCTTTTCTTTTTTCTAAATACCAATCTATAAATAATAATGACTCATTAACTAGCAAATCTATAGAATAGCTTTTTAATTTACTAATTTTTTTTTCTTTACTTTTTGATTGTTTATTAATTTCTATTAATACCTCAATCGCTTTTTTATATAATTTACTCTCATTATCTTTGTTAAGAATGTTTGAAAATGACGTTTGCCCAAAATCTTCTAGTAACATAAATCCCTGTTTAGTATCGAAAGATACTATTTGTGGCGCACTCAGATTAAAAGTATGAATTATGTCAGCTATAGTTCTGAATTGCTCAATTGACTCCCCTTTATCAGGAGGTGCATCCATAACAATCAGTTTTTTATTTTTGATGCGATAATATTTTCTAAAGGAGGCATCATTTTTAATAGGAATAATATCCTCCTCTTCAAAGCCACAATTAAGGACAAAACTATAAAGGTTTAAATCTCGATTATTCATTTAATACTTTTGATTTTTAAATTTTCCTCTTAAAGTGATTTGCACACTTCTTGAAACCTTACTTTTAATTTGAAAATTAATTTCGATTCTGTCATTTGGTAATACTTCTTCAAATTTATCCGACCATTCAATCAAGCAAATATCATCTGTTACAGCCTCACTAAAATTAAGTTCAAACAGTTCACTAGAATTTTTTAATCGATAGAAATCATAGTGATTTATTGTATGGTTATCATGCTCATAAACTTGCAATAGAGTAAATGTTGGGCTTGGAATTTCTTTAATTTTAGAATTCTTAAAAAAATTTCTAATAAAATATCTTGCAAATGTAGTCTTTCCTGAACCTAAATCCCCGTTTAAACATATAACTGTATTGTCTTTTTTTGACAGTTTAACCAGTCTTTTGGCGAGTTTCTCTGTATCACCTTCATTCTTCAGAAGCATGAAAAAATAATATCTTAAAAATGTGAATTAGTATCTATAAGCTTCAGGCTTATAAGGCCCTTCAGGAGTAACACTTATATAATCTGCTTGTTCTTTAGATAATTTTGTAAGTTTTGCACCTACTTTTTCCAAATGAAGTCTTGCAACTTTCTCATCTAAATGCTTTGGAAGTACGTACACTTTTTTCTCATATTTTTCAGGATTGTTCCAAAGTTCAATCTGAGCAGTAACCTGGTTTGTAAATGATGCGCTCATAACGAAACTAGGATGACCTGTTGCACAACCAAGGTTAACCAACCTACCTTCTGCAAGTAAAATAATTCTCTTTTCACTAGGAAGAGTAATTTCGTGAACTTGAGGTTTAATTTCATCCCATTTATAATTTTTTAGAGCCTCAACTTGAATTTCATTATCGAAGTGACCAATGTTACATAGTATTGCTCTATCTTTCATTTCTCTCATATGATCAGCGGTTACAATGTCCTTGTTACCTGTAGCAGTTACGACAATGTCTGCTTCTTTTATCATATCATCCATTGTAACAACCTCATAACCCTCCATAGCTGCTTGCAATGCGCATATAGGATCAGCTTCTGTAACCATTACTCTTGCCCCACTTTGACGTAATGAAGCAGCACTTCCTTTTCCAACGTCTCCAAACCCAGCGACGATTGCAACCTTTCCTGACATCATCACATCTGTCGCTCTTTTAATACCATCCACTAAACTCTCTCTACATCCATAGAGATTATCAAATTTAGATTTAGTTACAGAATCATTCACATTTATTGCTGGCACCATAAGAGTTCCATCAATTTCCATTTTTTTGAGTGCTAGCACTCCAGTAGTAGTTTCTTCAGATAGACCTTTTACATCATTAAGCAGCTCTTTGTATTCTCTATGCATAAGACCTGTAAGATCGCCGCCATCATCTAATATTAAATTAGGTTTCCATCCTTCTTTTCCCTCAATAGTTTGTCGAACACACCACCAATACTCTTCTTCTGTTTCCCCTTTCCAAGCATAAACAGGGATGCCTGCTTTAGCTATTGCAGCGGCAGCATGATCTTGTGTTGAAAAAATATTACAGGATGACCATCTGACGTCAGCTCCCAGTTCTACCAAAGTTTCGATTAAAACTGCAGTTTGGATAGTCATATGAAGACACCCGACTATTCTTGCACCATCAAGAGGTTTCTGGCCTTTATACTCATCTCTTAAGGCCATCAGGCCTGGCATCTCAGTCTCAGCAAGGGATATTTCTTTCCTGCCGAATTCAGCTTGTTCTATATCTGCTACTTTAAAATCTTCGTTGGCCATAATTATGAGTAAAATATAGGGTTAAATAGATTAATATTCAATATGATTATTTATTAATATTTACCTGTGGTAGGTTGACGATAAACTTCGCGCCCTTAATATCATTTTCTTCTATAATATTATCTACAGAAATTGAGCCTTCATGTGCATCAACAATCTGTTTGGCAATATTTAATCCAAGTCCAGAATGTGATTTATTATCTTCTTCTCTTAAGGAGTAAAAACGCTCAAAAATTCTTTTCATATCAGGCTCCTTAATACCCGGTCCCTCGTCAACAATTGCTATACTCAAGTAGTTACTGGTCGATGATAAAAGGACTTTTATAATTCCAGGCTTTGGAGAAAAAGAAATTGCGTTATCTATAATATTTTTAATAGCTTGTGAAAAAAATTTCTTCTGGCCATCAACAAAAATATCCTTTTGATTATCTTGATCGTATAAAAATTTTATTTGGATTTGATCTGGTAATACTTTTTGAGTATCTTCTATAATGTCATGTAATAAGGATTTAATTTCAAATTTTTGTAATTGGCTTTTATATAAATTTACTTCATTTTTAATCATCGCTGAATAATCGGTGATGATACTTTCAATTCTTGAAATATCATTCTGAATAAGATCTAGAAATTTTTTTTGGCTATCACTCATCTTATCCGTAATAACCTCTGAAGCCATTTTAATCGAGGCAAGAGGATTTCGAATTTCATGCATCAAATCAGCTGAATTATTTTCAGCATTATCAATTTTATTATATAAACTATTTAACATTTCATTAATGATTTTAGATAGTTGGCCAATTTCGTCATCTCTTCTATCCAGTCCAGAAATAAGAGGTTTTGTTTTATAGTCCATTTGGACTTTTTCAGCAGCATTTGCTAAGTTTCTAATAGGTTTGAGGATTATAAAGTTTAAAAAAAATGAAAATAATATGAGGCACCCTCCAATAGCTAAACCTGCTAGTAATACGTTTAGTTGTATTTGATTATTTATGTTTTGAATATTGGTATTGTCTTCATGCGCAACAATATAGTAGTAAATGTCATCATAACTAATGGGCAGTATTGAGACCAATTCAAGTTTATTTTTATTCAATTCGATTGAAAAATTTTTCTGAGTCCCTTTTTCTAAATTTTTAAAATTAATAAGGAACGTTGGGTGATTTAAAAAATCTCTATTAGCTAAGTTTTCTTTTTGATCTAAGCTAGAAGTAATTGTTGAACTATTTTTATCTATGATCTCTACTTCTGCAGCAGACTGATTTGCAAAAGAACTATTTTCTAAGTCATAGCCTTTCGTATCTAATAAGATACTCATGTTCTCATCCATAATTATAATAGAAAGATTTTTGATTTCTAACTTAGAGAGAATAACCTCCGTAGATAGTTGTGTTTTTATATCTCTGAGCAAATTTGAGGTTTTTAAGAAGTTATAAATAATTAACGACTGATTATCGATTTGTTTAAGTCTTTTATTAAGTTGATAGTTATTAAGGAAAATAATTATAAATATTGCACTAACTATTAAAATTAGTAATCCAACAAAATTATATAATAAAAATTTTTTAAATAGGCTGTTCAAGTTGTATACTGTATTATTTCCATTTATATCCTGAACCGTATAAAGTATTGATGGATTTAAACTCAGGATCGATTTTTCTAAATTTTTTTCTAATCCTCTTTATATGGCTGTCAATTGTTCTGTCATCAACATCTAATTCATCTCTATAAGCAACTTCCATTAATCTATCTCTTGATTTAACAATGCCTGGTCTTTCAACCAATTCCCTTATTATTTTAAATTCTGTTGTGGTTAAAGGTTCTAAAAGTAATTTCTCCTTCCACTCACATTCGTATCTCAAACAGTCTAGCCTGAGATTTCCAAGGATAATTATTTGTTTTTTTTCAGAATTTTCCTTATCTATATTTTTTCTATTGAGTGTATTTTTAATTGTTTCTATCAAGATTTCCTTAGAAAAATTTCCACTTTTTGTTACATAGCTATCAACACCATGCATTAAGCCTTTCAATCTATCGGCCTCTTGGTCTTTTGATGTCAGGAAGATCACAGGTATTTCAGTTTTTTCTCTTATTTTTTTAAATAATTCGTATCCATCCATTTTTGGCATTTTTATATCAATTACTGCTAATTCTGGAGGATACCTAGACATGCCAATCAATGCTGACTGACCGTCACTATAGGTATGAATTTCAAATTCCTCTTTCTTAAGCAACTCTTCAAGGGAAATTAAAATATTTCGATCATCATCTACGAGTGCAATAAGGTGTTTCATTTCAAATTTTCACTATATTTTAAAGTATTATATGACCATAAAATGGCAGAAATATTGCATAATTTAACTAACAGCTTTTTTCATTTATTTAGATATTAGCACTTAACATACATGTTATTATATGTTTTTATCACAACCTCAAAATATGCAAAATTCAGTAAAAAACAGCATTATACAAAATGCTTCTTCAATTAAAAACGACCTAAACTCTGAGGAACTATATGAAGTTGCTCATACCTCTGGCGAAGGCAAACTATCATCGCATGGAGCTTTAGTTGTTAAAACTGGTAAGCATACAGGTAGGTCAGCTAATGATAAATTTTTTGTTAAAGAAAGTATAAATGATCAAAAAATCTATTGGGGTGAAACAAACGTGCCTATCTCAGAAGAATATTATACAAAAATCGCCGATGCATTTATAGATTTCTCGAAAGATAAATCATTATATTTACATAACTTAATGGGCGGAGCAGATCGTAATCATTCGTTAAATGTTTCAATAATAACAGAATATGCTTGGCATGGATTATTTGCTAGACATTTACTTGTTAGACCAAACTCTGATGAGCTTGAGCATTTTAATTCAGAGTATACTATTGTGAACTTCCCAAGTTTGAAAATGGATCCGAGCATTCATGGTACTAATAGTGAAACTGTAATAGCTGTTAATCTCGCAGAAAAAATAATTTTAATAGCTGGTACTGAGTACGCTGGCGAGACAAAAAAATCTGTATTTACTCTTTTAAATTTCTTGCTTCCTGAGAAAAATATTATGCCAATGCATTGTTCTGTTAATACTGGTGAAAATGGTGATGCTGCAATCTTCTTTGGTCTATCTGGCACGGGTAAAACTACATTAAGTGCGGATCCTAAAAGATCACTCCTTGGAGATGATGAGCATGGATGGTCAGATGAGGGTCTTTTTAATTTTGAAGGTGGATGCTACGCAAAACTCATAAGACTATCTGAAGAAGCAGAGCCAGAAATTTATGCTACTACTCAAATGAAAGGTACAGTTATTGAAAATGCCGTCATGAAAGATGACGGAACTTTAGATTTAGATGACAATTCTTTGACAGAAAATACTAGGGGAGCTTATCCCTTAGACTATATTCCGGGTGTTACCGAATCTGGAAAAACTGGTCACCCAAAAAATATTATTATGCTAACTGCTGATGCATTTGGTGTATTACCTCCTATTGCTAAACTTTCTGCAGATCAGGCGATGTATCATTTTCTATCAGGCTATACAGCAAAAGTTGCAGGTACTGAAATTGGTCTTTCAAACGAACCTCAAGCAACATTTTCAACATGTTTTGGTGCACCATTTATGCCAAGGAATCCAATAGAGTATGGAAACTTACTTAAACAAAAGATATCAGATCATGAGGTAGACTGTTGGCTTGTAAATACTGGTTGGTCTGGAGGCGTATATGGAGTTGGCAAAAGAATATCAATTAAAAATACCAGAACATTGCTTAATGCTGCCCTCTCAGGCGAACTAGTTAATGCAGAAATGAGAAAAGATCCAAATTTTGGCTTCTCAGTTCCAGTCAAAGTTGATGGAATTAATGAACAGATATTGGATCCAAAAAAAACTTGGCAAAGTGAGTCTGACTATGATGCGCAGGCTAAAAAATTAGTGCAAATGTTCATTAGTAATTTTACTAAGTTTGAATCTGACGTTGAAGAGAATGTAAAAGCTTCAGGTCCTATTGCTAATTAAGATTTATTTACTCTCTCAATATCCTCTTTGTAGCTAAAACTGGCAATATAATAACAAATGATTGCTATAATTCCTGTAAGCCCAATTGTAATTAGAGAAAATGTATATGGAGATGAAAAATCATTAAATACGTAATCAATAAGGTAGCCTGTAAAGAAACTACCTACTCCCATTCCAATAATATTTACTCCCAATATAAATACGGCAACCATCGTTGACCTAACTTTAACTGGAGTTAATTCCTGTACTGAGGCAAAAACTGGCCCATAGAAAAAGGTAACGTTAAATGAAACAAAGAATAAAGTTAAATAGAAAAAGTTTGTTTCAGGACTAATAAATCGATAGCTAACAGTTAAGGGTGTTAAAATTAGATAAGATATAACCAAAAAGGTCATTACACCTCCTTTAAAGTAATGACTTATGCGATCAGATAAAACGCCACCTAGGACTGCTCCAACAGTACCACCTAATATAAAAAAAATCCCAAACAGAGAATTATATGAGCTTGCGGTAAAACCTCTTTCATTTACAGCCCATAAAACTTCAAAGTTTCCTGCGCCTAATGGTATGTGCAAAAAAATACTACCAATAATTACAAATGTTAGACATTTAGAATTATAAAGAGCAGATTTTGTCATACTTATAATTTCTCTAATGCTTGCAGATTTACTATCTTGATTAAAAGATTTATCTAGTTGACCACGTCTCGGTTCAAAAAGAAAATAAGTTAATATTCCAAGTCCCATTCCAATCAAACCTAATGTGATAAATACCGCTCGCCATCCAAAAACTGGTCCAAAAAAAGCTGCGATTAACATTCCGAATCCAACACCCAGAGGTATGCCTAAATAATAAATAGCAGAAGCAGTCCCTCTTTGATTTTGTTTGAAAAGATCAGATAGCATTGATATTGCATTAGGAGTTAATGCAGATTCTCCAACACCAATAAGAGCTCTGGCGAAAATTAAGTGTGAGAAATTTTTAGCAACGCCAGTAAAAGCTGTCATTAAGCTCCATAAAAATACTCCCGCCGCAGCAATTTTCATTCTACTAAATTTGTCTCCAAGCACACCCATAAATATGCCAAAAACTGAATAAAAAAAGAGAAAATAAACACCTGTCAGGAGTCCCCATTGCACATTTGTAAGATTAAACTCAGACTTTATTTGAGGAGCAAAAGCTATAAGAAGATTTCTATCTACAAAATTAAATATATTAAGTAGTAAAAAAAAAGCTAAATAAAGATATGGGTAATTAACTTTCATATATTACGATCGATTGTAATCATCTTCATATCTTTCTATGTCATCCTCACCAAAATATGATCCTGTTTGAATTTCAATAATATTTAATTTCATATCCGACTTATTTTCTAATCGGTGCTTAGAATTAACTGGAATAAATATTGATTCGTTGATTTTTAACTCTGTTATTTTGTCATCAATTGTTACCAGGGCTTCTCCACTAATCACAGTCCAGACTTCAGATCTTTTAGAATGTGATTGGTAACTTAATCTTGACTTAGGATTGACTTCTATTTCTTTGACTTTGTGCTCATCACTATCATCTAAAACTCTATACCAACCCCACGGCCGATGTTCAACTGGCCCTTTCCAATTTTTTAATATCCAACTAGACGAATTTTTTTTAAAATCTCCTCCAACCCCAAACTCAAAACTTACTCTTTCATTATTCACAAATTTATCCATTTCAGGAATATTGGCTTGATTTCTATCACCGCCATTTGCAAAAATTATTTTATCATCTGGATAAATTTCTAAAACTTTTTGAATCGCATTTGACGCAGATTGGTACTCATCATCTTCAAATTCAATAGCAGCATCAACTACAGCTAAATTCGAAACAATTTCTATTCTCTCTTGAATGGGAAGAAACGCACTACCCTTTTTTTTTATCAACCAATTATCTGAATTAACACCAACTACAAGCTTGTTTCCTAATTTTTTTGCATCCTTGAAGTAAGCAATATGTCCACTGTGAATAGGATCAAATCCTCCCGTAACAAGTATAATAGTTTCAGTCATTAATGAGCATCACTCCAATTATCTGCATTATTACTATCAACGGAAAGTGGTACAGAGAGATCGAACTTTGGTTTAAGTGCATTTTCCATTTCGGCTACAATTAGTTTTCTAAATTGTTCAAGTTTATCTTTTTTTATTTCAAAAATGAGTTCATCATGGACTTGAAGAAGCATCTTACATTCATTAGTAGATTTTATTTTATCATTAATCTTTATCATAGCTAACTTTATTATATCTGCTGCAGTCCCCTGAATTGGAGCGTTTATAGCTGCTCTTTCTTGAAATGACCTTAAAGCAAAATTTTTATCTTTTATTCGTGGGAAAAAACACTTTCTCCCACATAGTGTTTCAACATAACCATTTTTTCTACAAAGCTCTTTTGTATTTTCCATATATTCTTTTATTCCAGAAAACTTTTTAAAATATTCTTTAATAAAATCACTTGCTTCGTAATTTGATATTGATAACTGTTTTGCTAGTCCAAATGCAGAAATCCCATAAATTATTCCAAAATTAACAGCTTTTGCTTTTCTGCGTAGATCTTTACTTACATCTTTGTGTTTGACATTAAAAATCTCTGACGCAGTTAATTGATGTATATCTTCATTATTATTGAAAGCATCTTTGAGTTGGGATACATCAGCCATATGAGCCAATACTCTTAGTTCTATCTGGCTGTAGTCTGCAGCAAAGATTGTTTGACCTTTATCTGGAATAAATGCCTTACGAATTGATCTACCTTCTTCTGTTCTAATTGGAATATTTTGCAAATTTGGATCGGAGGATGCAAGTCTACCAGTGCTGGTTGAAGCCATTGCATATGAAGTATGTATTCTTCCTGTAGGTTTAACAATATGAGTTTGTAGGGCCTCTGTATAAGTATTCTTTAGCTTTGATAGCTGCCTCCATTCTATAATAGTTTCAGCAACTTTATTCCCTCCGTATGCGAGATCTTCAAGCGCCTCTATTCCAGTAGACTTTTCTCCTGTTCTTGTTTTTTTTGGCGGTTTGAGTTTGAGTTTATCAAATAATACCTCGGATAGCTGCTTTGGTGATGCAATATTAAACTCTGTACCAGTATCCTTGTATATCTTACTTTCTAATTTTAATATTCTTTTTGAAAAATCTGTTGATAGCTTTTTTAAGTATTCTTTATCAACCTTTATACCATTTAATTCCATAGTTTGAATGCAATCAATTAAGGGTTTCTCAATATTAGAATAAATATAATTATTTTTTTCATGGTTAATCCTTTTTTTAAAAAATAAATAGAGTTTATAAGTAATATCTGCATCCTCAGCGGCATATTTTAACGCGTTCTTTAAATCAACTTTATCAAATGTGATCTGAGATTTACCACTTCCAACAACTTCTTTATATTTTATTGTTTCTTTGTTGAGATGTATCTTTGCAAGATCATCCATTCCATGGCGATTGATCCCTGCATCAGAAATGAATGACATTAACATAGTATCATCATAGCCAATCACACTGATACCATATTTCTTTAATATGGCATTATCGTATTTTATATTGTGTCCAATTTTAATAATTGATGGGTCTTCCATTATCAGTTTAAAGATTTTGAGAAAATCTTCGATTTTAATTTGCTTTTTTATTCTTTGATTAGTTTCATCAATGTGATTAAACGGAATATAGTAAGAAGTTTCTAAGCCATAACAAATTGATATACCAATAAGATTGGCTTCTAATATATTTAAAGAGTCGGTTTCTACATCATAAACGAAATGGCCTATCTCGTAGATTTTTGATTTTAATTTCTCAAGGTATTCTATGTCATCAACAAGTATATATTTAGTATTTATATTTTTAGCCGCAATTTTTTTATCAATACTTGTGTTAGCTGATTCCTTTTTTTCGGTTATAGATTCCTCAGTATTTTTGTTTACAAATATTACTTCTGGATTTTTTTTTCTAATACGATCTGCTAATTTCTTCAGTTCAAGATTTTCTAGAAACGGAACTAATTTTGTTATTGCTAATTTATTATTTTTTAGATCCGCAAGTAATGGAATATCTTTTACGTCTTTCTTTAAAGTAACTAACTCCTTACTAATTATTATTTGCTCTTTATTATTTTGAATATTATCTCTTCTTTTTTCTTGTTTAATATCTCCACACTTTTCTAATAATTTATCAAGATTTCCAAATTCATTTATTAGTTGAGCTGCCGTCTTTATACCTATGCCAGGTGCCCCTGGGATATTATCTGAACTGTCACCAGCAAGAGCTTGAACATCAATTACCTTATCTGGCCCTACACCAAACTTTTCCTCAACTTCTTTGGGTCCAATATTTTTATTTTTCATTGTATCAACAAGATTGATTTTTTCTGAGACCAATTGCATTAAATCTTTATCAGATGATACAATCGAAACTTGCCAGTCCTTTTTCACAGCAGCGTCAGCATATGTAGCTATAATATCGTCTGCTTCGAATCCCTTCGACTCTATTGATTGAATACCAAACGCAGTCACTGCATCCTTTATAATTTTAAATTGTGGTATTAAATCCTCTGGTGGGTCACCTCTGTTAGCTTTATAGTCTTTATAAATATTATTTCGAAAAGTTTTTCTTGCGCTGTCAAAAATTACAGCTAAGTGAGTTGGTCCAATACTTTTATTGGTATCTTCAATCAGCTTATAAAGCATATTGCAGAAACCGTTTACTGCACCAGTAGGTAAACCATCACTCTTTCTATATAATGGTGGCAATGCATAATATGCTCTAAAAATATATCCTGAGCCATCAACTAAAAAAAGGTGATTATTGCTTTTCATTTAAATCAATTTAAATATTTTACTGCAATACGGACAAACCACGCTTTCATTATCGCCCATATCTAGATAAACTTTAGGATGACCAAGTGGACCGTCAGGCCCAGAACAGCTTACTTTTTTGGATGATACTAATTCAATATTTACATCTTGATTTTTTTTTATTTCTGGAGAATTCATATGCTCGATGATACAAGAAATTACTTTGAAAAACTATATATTCTCTTAATTAATAAAATATATGAACAGTGAATTAGCAATAGCAGTTAATAATTTAAGCAAGGTTTATAAATCAAGTTCTGACACTGATAAACTTGCATTAGATAATATTTCATTGACAATAAAGAAGGGTTCAATATTCGGCTTACTTGGGCCTAATGGAGCTGGTAAATCTACATTCATTAATATTTTAGCAGACTTAGCAAAAAAAACTTCTGGGGAAATTGAAGTATTAGGTATTAATCACGAAAGCAATTTAATAGACGCTAAGAAGCTTATGGGCATTGTACCTCAAGAATTAAACATTGATCCTTTTTTTACTCCTTACGAACTTTTAGAAATACAGGCAGGCTTATACGGTATTAGAAAGAAAGACAGAAGAACAATGGAAATTCTAAAAATGCTTGCATTAGAAGATAAAGCCAAAGCATATGCTAGAACTTTGTCTGGAGGAATGCGAAGACGTCTTCTTATTGCTAAAGCAATGGTCCATGATCCAGAAATATTGATACTAGATGAACCAACAGCAGGCGTCGATGTAGAGCTTAGAAGTAATTTGTGGGAGAATATTCAAAAACTAAATCAAAAAGGAAAAACTATAATTATTACTACTCATTATTTGCATGAAGCGGAAGAACTCTGTAATGAAATAGCTATCATTAACGAAGGCAGGTTGATAGCTCATGATAGTACAATTAACATAAAATCCTTTTTAGATAAAATGACAATAATTGTTGATTATAATGATAACAATTTTAATTTGTCGGAACTTAAAAACTTTAATTTGGATATGCAAATTAAAGATAGGCAAGTCCACATAAACTATAAACCCAGTGAAGTAAATTTTAATGTAATGCTAAATGCTATAAATTCTTCTGGATCTAAAATAAATGATATGAAGATAATTGAAACTAAATTAGAGGACGTCTTTCTTCAGCTTACCCAGAAGTAATTTTTCTAGGAAAAAGCTTATCTAGTATAACTGCAAGCGCTGGAAGTGTTGTCATTGCACAAACCATATTGATTAAAAACATAAATGTTAATAATGATCCCATATCGGCTTGGAATTTTAGTGCAGAAAATGACCAAGTTGAAACACCAATTGCCAAAGTGATTGCCGTGAAGACAACTGCTGCCCCAGTGTTAGCGAAGGTATGTTCAAAAGCCTCTGTTATATTCATGCCTTCCTTTAAGCGAGTCTGGGTTCTATTGTATATGTAAAATGCGTAATCTACACCCACGCCAACTGCCAGCACCATAACTGGAAGTGTTGAAACCTTCAAGCCTATTTGAGCTAAATCCATGAATGCATAGCCTAGCATTGTTGCAAATGTTAGTGGTACTGTACAACATATTGTCGCGCGCCAATCAAGATAAGTTACAAATACTAGTATTAAAATAACTATATAAACAATTATCATCATCGGCAGCTCACCTTTTTCAATAACTTCGTTGGTTGCGTGCTGAATGCCAACTGATCCGCTTGCTAATCGATTTTTAATTTCATCAGATTCGAAAATGATACTTTCAAACTCAGGATTATTTTTAAAAAACTCTTTAATGCTTATTTCAGATTGCTTGATGTCTTTCACCATGTAATTTACATTGTCATCGAATGAGTCAATGTCTCTGTAATAATTGATTAGGCCAGGGCCAAGCATAATATTTCTTGAATTAAAACCATTCTCATATCCAAAATCAGCGAATTCATCGTCTGTAAATACTTTAGGATTATCAATATTTAATAGATCTTCAATATTAGTTTCTTCACCCCCTAAGTTATCAACATAAGGTATTACATCTGTTCCTTCTGCTGGCTTAGCTATTAAAGTTTTGAACGTTATTGTGTCATCTAACTCACGAAACTTCCTATTATATTCTTCAACACTTTCTATAACTGTACTAATAGTCGTTGCCTTATGGTCTTCAGTGAAAACATAGATGGGCATAATAGAACATTCTTCATTCAACAATCCAGTCGATGGATCTACAACGCTAGTTGCAAAACCTAGTGCTTGAGCATTACGAGGAAGATAAGACCATTTTAAATTACCTTCGGCGTATCCACTGAGAGCTCTCTTTGCAATACTTGAAAGTGAAATTACTTTTGTTACTCCTGGAATATTCTCTAAATACCAATGAAGATTATTTTGTGCATCAACTACATAAGTAGATCTGCATGGGTTTAAACCTCCTGTTGCTAATGCCTCAGTAATTACAACCAAAACGTCTGTTGTAACATTGTACCTTTTTGTTATTTCATTTATATCTTGATTGAACCTTGCTTCGGGCCTTAACTCAGGAGCTCCTGCATGTAAATCACCAACATGCCTTTCACTAGCCAAGTATGCGGCACCAATAAATAATACTGCGCTTACTGATAGAGTAATAACGGCTTCTCTGGGTCTAGCTAATTTTCCAAAATATCCCATAAGATTTTGTCTATAAGAGATTGCAGATTGTGCTCGGGTTGCAAAACTTTTGTTATATCTTGCGTAAGATGCTGCTAGGGGTAACATGATAAGGTTTGTTACAATTTTAAAAGCAACACCAATAGATGCAGTAATGCCAAGTTCTTGGATCATTCCAATTGGCAATAAAATTAATGTACCAAATCCTACCAAGTCGGTGACTAATGCCATTGAACCAGGTACAAGAAGTCTTGAGAAAGATGCCCTTGCAGCGTATTCGGCTGTTTGTCCTTCTATGACTTCCTTAGTAATCTGATTCACTTGTTGAATACCATGAGAAACACCTATCGCAAAAACTAAAAATGGAACTAAAATTGCAAGAGGATCAAGTCCAAACCCAAGTATTTTGAGCATTCCAAATTGCCATATAAGAGAAGTAAGTGAGCAAATAAGTGGAAGAAATGTCAATGTCCAAGATCTAGAGTACCAATAGACCGCTAAAACTGTCAGAAAGAATGCAAGTCCAAAAAATATGACAACATTATAAGCTTCACTTGCAATATCAGAAATCATTTTTGCGAAGCCAGTTATCTCAACTCGATAGTCGCCCTGTTCATACTCATCTCTTATTGTTTCAATTTCTTGACCGAGCTTAAGGTAATCTAATTTTTCCCCAGTTTTAGGATTGTATTCAGTTAACTCAACTTTAATGAGCGATGAAGTAAAATCATTCGCCACAATACTTCCAACATGTCCACCTGTTAATATTCTTTCCTTAATGCTTTCAATAATTTTTGGTGTAAGACTTTCAGGAGTAACTGTTCCTGGTATCACCTCAGAACTCTCAAAGCCTTCTTCCGTTACTCTCATTACTCTAATATTAGGGGTCCATAGAGATTGCATTGATCCCTGGTTCACACCAGGTAGATATCTTATTGTATTATTTAAATTAAAGAGCTTGGATAAATATTCTTTTGTAAAAATATCACCTTCAGTTTTTCTTAAAGCGATGGTAATACTATTTGTTCCACTAAGATCATCCTGATACTCATAATATGTTTTTACAAATGAATGGCTGTTGGGTAGCTGTTTTGCAAAACCTGCATCCATTCTTATCTGAACTGCAAAATAAGCCATCACAATTGTAATGAGGACAAATCCAGCAAGAACTGGAAGACGGTATCTGAAAAACCAATTTTCTATTTTTTGTAACATTATGGGTATTTATAATAGTGGCTCAAAATATGGAAAAAATCATAGTTTGTACAACAAATTCTTTAAGTTTTTAATTCAAATTAAAGTTATAATTAATAGATGAAAATTATGACATATTTGTTTACAATTTATAAACTATTGAAAATAAATGTAATTTTTTTAATATTTATGAACATATGCTCATAAATTTATAGGACATAATTTATAATTATGTATAATAATCACATGGCCGAACTACAACAAAAATTAGATTTTGCAAAAATATATGCGAAAGATCAGATCTTTAAATTGAAAAGAATGTGGCAAATGTCACGTAATGGAAAAAATGCGATGAATAAAGATCCAGCATATAACGCCACTAACCCTAGTCATTTCATACCGATGATAGAAAGAGATAGATACATTGAAAGAGTTGATAGTTTTGATCAGATGATATCAGCAACTCATAAACATTTTTGGGATCCAAATGACAAATCTTACATTGATTTTGACGAGCCGTTTGACATGGAAAATGAATATATAGTCGACCCTAATGTCTTTTGCATGGAGCTTAGAGTACCTGCGATTGCTGATAGCTTGACTGAAAAACAAAAAATTAAATTAAATAATGAGAGTTTCAGATGGGTGCTTTCTCAGATTCTGCATGGTGAGCAAGGTGCTTTATCTTTAAGTGCGAGTCTTTGCCATGTATTAAAAGATCCGGGAGCACAAGAATATGCAGCTAACCAAACTCGCGAAGAAGCTAGACATGTTACTGGGTTTACTAATTATATAAAAGCAAGATGGGGATCTCCATATCCAGTTGGTCCAACTCTAGGAAGAATTTTAGAACAAATTGTGTCATCGGATGTTGTTTATAAAAAAATTGTTGGAATGCAAATGATGATTGAAGGTCTTGCAATGGGTGCGTTTGGTATGGCTCACCAAGATACTAATGATCCACTCCTTAAAACTCTTTTGAAATTCACAATGAGTGATGAGGCGTTTCATCATAAGTTTGGTAAAATTTGGGCAGATAGAACTGTGCCTAAGTTATCTGAATCAGAAAGATACAAAGTAGAAGATTGGTCTGCGATGATTTTCAAAGATTTGCTCTACAACCTTGTTAATCCTTGGGAAAAAAAAGCAATTTATCAAAGCGTTGGCCTAGATCATAAATTTGTAACTAAACACTTTATGCAAGAAATTGATCGAGACTCTGTAATACGCGAAGAAATGATGGAAAGTAACAATATATTCAGAGTACTTTGTAAAACGCTACTTAAAGCAAATATCATCACTGAAAGAACAAGAAAAACTTACGCTGAATTTGTAAATATGGAAGAGCTTAATGCTGAAGATGATGAAGTTGCAGGAATTGACATAGCAAACGAAGGATTAGCTCAACTTGAACAAATCAATAAAGGCCGTAAAGTAGCTTAATTTCTATAGATTTTATTTTGGTGATTTTTTCTGAAGTATTCTTTGTAGTGTTCTTCGGTGCATTTTCAATCTTCTGGCTGTCTCTGAAACGTTTCTATTACACAACTCATAAACCCTAAGTATATGCTCCCATTTTACTCTATCAGCTGACATAGGGTTCTTTGGAGGTTCTGGACTAGATGAATAAGGTGCTTTTAAAGCTGCTTCAATATCATCTGCATCTGCAGGCTTCGCTAAATAGTCGCAAGCTCCTTCTTTCACAGCCGCAACTGCAGTTGGAATATTTCCATATCCAGTAAGCATAACAATTTTACTATCAGATCTTTGTTTTGAAAGTAGAGATACTATCTCTAAACCGTTTCCATCATCTAGCCTTAGATCAACTACAGCATATTTTGGAAATTTCTCTGCTAGTAAAGACTTAGCCTCTTGAACTGAAGCAGCGCCATATGCTTCGTACCCTTTTCTTCTCATAGCAGTAATAAGTCTATTTCTAAACACATCATCGTCATCAAGTATCAATAACGACTTATCTAAGTTTAAGTTATTTTCTATATTATTCATCTTCAAGTCCTAGGGCGCTTTTAATTAAGATTACCTGAACACATCCGCCTTTATTCTTTCTATAGAGAAACTTAATCTCACCAAGTGACTTTGCAAGTAAGTTCTTCGAAATAAATAAACCCAGACCCAGACCTTCCTTATCCTTGTCTCTATTATTACGTAAATATGGCTCACCTAGAAATGGATAAATTTCAGATGCAAACCCTGGACCATCATCAACAATCTCTATTATGATTTTTCCCTCTTCATTTTTTAAACTAATTTCTACAGAATTTACAGCATACTTAAATGCATTATCTATAATATTAGTTAGTGCATGTACTAGTTCAGCAGATCTGTGAATAACAACTTTATCTCTTTCAAAATAGTCATCAAAAGATATATGAAATTTTATTTTATTGTCATCATATGGCGAAACAATTTCATTTATTAAACGAATAAAATTTAATTGATTAATAAATTCATTACTTTTATCAGATAAATTATTTGATCTCAGTCGTTCTAATATTTCTTTACACCTCTCTAGTTGAGATTGAATAACTAATAAATCCTCACTTAAAGCTCCATCTTTATTATTGTTAACTAATTCCTTATTGATGATTGAAATTGTTGAAAGTGGTGTTCCTAGTTCATGAACAGCTGCAGCAGTAAGGCTCATTAAAGCTGAGACCTGTTCTTCATTGGATAGTGATAATTGTGATTGTCTTAAAGCCTGTCTTGTTTTTCTTGAGTCATCTGCAACTCTAAAGCAGTAGGCCGTTATAAAAATTGAAGTAATTACTAAAGCTGACCATATTAAAAATATTTCAAATCCTGAAAAATCACCTTTACTGATCCCGAGAGTTATGCTTTCAAGAGGATAGTAATAATAAGCTAAAAAATTGAGGGAGACGATGGCAATTACAGTTATCATAACTGTTCTTCTAAAATCTAAATATGTAGCTGCAATTACAAGTGGTGCCAATATCAAAACGCAGAAAGGATTTGTTAATCCACCAGTTAAATACAACAATGAAATTAATTGAATTAAATCAAAAACTAAATAAAAAAAAGTTTCATTGTAATTAAGAATCTTTGTTAGAGGATACAAAACGCTTACTGCTATATTAAGAGTTACGCTAAGTAAGATTAATAAAATGCAGATATAAATATTAAAGACTATCTGGAAATAAAAAAAAGCTATAACGACAGCAGAGAATTGGCCAAGGACCGCTATCCAACGAATAAGATTGAGTGTCCTTAATCGTAGGTTAATGTCTTCATTTTGCAATAAATCAGCAGAATTTTTCAAAATATATTCAAAATTTAAAAGTTATAATATTTATATAATAATTTATAGTTTCTTTATGGATAGTAAATTTCAAAAAAACTTCTGTTTAAAATATAAAAATATTTCCATTAATATCATAGTCAAAAAAAATAAGTTGTCTCGCAATTATAAGTTTACCTTCGATAAAAAAAACTTGAGAGGTTTAGTTTCTATACCAAAATATGTTGATTTTAATGAAGGACTAACCTTTGCTAGAGAAAATGCCGAGTGGATATACAAACAAGTTATTTCATTCTCTCCTCTAATATTTATAGAAAATAACACTAATATTATATTTGAGGGAAGAACAAAAAAAATAATATTTGAAAACAATGCCAATACAAATGTTTTTATAGAAAGAAAAAATATAATTATTAAGGCAAAAGATGGTAAGCACAAAATCATACTAAGAGATTGGATGAAAAAGAGAACTCTTTCTATATTAGAAAATATAATTGAAAGTTATTCTAAGGCTTTAAAAGTTCACGTAAAAAAAATAAGGCTGTCCAGCAGTTACAATTATTGGGGTTATTGCAATTCAGCGGGTGTTATTAGTATTAATTGGCGTCTTATTTTTGCTCCTCTAGAAGTTATGCATTATATAGTTGCTCATGAATTGAGTCATTTAATTGAATTTAATCACAGCGATAAATTCTGGCATCAGGTAGAAAGTTTATGTCCTGATTATAAGAACCAAATTAAATGGCTAAAAAAAAATGATAATTATCTATATCGAGTAAGATTTGACTAAATATCTAAATTAGTGACACTCTCAGCACGACTTTCGATAAATTCTTTTCTTGGCAGAACATTTTCTCCCATTAAATCTTCGAAGATACCTTTTGATGACTCTTCATCGTCAATCTTAACTTGAATTAAAGATCTATTATTAGGATCAAGTGTCGTTTCCCATAGCTGTTCAGGGTTCATCTCTCCTAAGCCTTTATATCTCTGCATTGTTAAGCCTTTTTTCCCCATATCATTAATTGTATCCAATAATTGTGAAGGTGAATAAATCTCAATTTGAGCTCCATCTTTGTTTATTAATAACCCATTAGACTCAAACAGTTGTAAAATATCACTATAATTTTTGTTGAGATTTTCAATTAATTGAGAATGAAGTAAATCATTGTCAATATTAATAATATCTTCTACACCTCTTAGTTCTCTTCTAAAGACAAAACCATTTTCTTTAGAGTATTCACCTTTCCATCCACGATCAAAATCAGGTCTGCTTATATTTATCCTTTGAGCAACGTAATTTGAGGCTTCTTTTGATTTTTCTTTTGAGTCTAAAAATTTCTCTGTATCCAAGCATCCTGCGATTGCAATTTGCTCTAGTACTTTTTGATCATATCTATCTGGTATTTTATTGAAAAGATCAATTATTTCTCCAACCTTAACAAGCATATTAGTTAGGTCCTTACCAGAATACTCGTTTTTAAGTGCTGTTTTAAATAAAAAGTCTTTAGTTCCATATTTGATAAGAGATTCTTGAAGTGCATTTTCATCACTTAGATAGTGTTCTTCTTTTCCTCTTTTAATTTTAAAAAGAGGTGGTCTAGCTATATATAAATTTCCGTTTTCTATGAGACTCCTCATCTCCTTGAAGAAAAATGTTAGTAATAGAGTCCTAATGTGTGATCCATCAACATCAGCGTCTGTCATAATAACAACCTTATGATATCTTAATTTATTTAGATCAAATTCTTGATTTCCTATTCCAGTACCAAGTGCGGTTATCAGTGTTCCAATTTCAGTTGAACCCAAAATCTTGTCTGTCCTTGATTTCCAAGTGTTAAGAATTTTTCCTCTTAAAGGAAGTATTGCTTGAAACTTACGGTCTCGTCCCTGCTTAGCAGAACCTCCAGCGGAATCTCCCTCAACAATAAAAATTTCTGAAAGAGATGGATCTTTTTCTTGGCAATCTGCAAGCTTACCAGGAAGGTTAGTAATTTCTAAAGCAGTTTTTCTTCTTGTTAATTCCCTTGCTTTTCTTGCAGCTTCCCTTGCTTCAGCAGCTTTCTGAATTTTCAGAACTATTTCTTTTGATATATTTGGATGCCTTTCAAACCAGTCTGTTAGTTTTTCATTAACGATTCCTTCTATTACGGGCCTTACTTCTGAGGACACTAATTTATCTTTAGTTTGTGATGAGAATTTAGGATCTTGAACTTTTACTGAAATTACTGACGTCAGACCTTCTCTAATATCGTCACTATTTGGCTGAACACTCTGCTTCTTGGAATTTTTACTTCCTTCAAGGTAACTATTTACAACTCGGGTAAGAGCTGAACGAAAGCCTGATAAATGTGTACCTCCATCTTTCTGTCGAATATTATTAGTAAATGTTAATATTTGCTCATAATAGCTATCATTCCACCAAAGAGCACAGCTAAATTCAATTTTATTTTTTATACCTTCAATAAAAATAGGTTTTTCGATTAATGATTTTTTTGATTTATCTAAATATTTTACAAACTCACCAATACCCCCCTCAAAATGAAACGATGTTTCTTTTTTATCTGCTGATCTATTGTCTGAAAATACAATTGTAATTTCAGAATTTAGAAATGCCATTTCTCTAAATCTTTGTTTGAGAACTTTGCTGTCAAATTCAATATTTGAAAATATATCTTCATCAGGAAAAAATGTTATTTTTGTACCATTATGTTCTATATTTTTATCTATCTGACTTAAGGGGTTGATTGCATCTCCATGATTAAATTCAATATAATATTCACACCCTTGCCTAAAAATATTGAGACTTAATTTTGAGGAAAGTGCATTTACTACTGAAACTCCAACTCCATGCAGTCCACCCGACACTTTGTAGGAGTCTTGGTCAAATTTACCACCAGCATGCAATTGTGTCATTATAACTTCTGCGGCAGAAATTTTTTCTTCAGGATGGATATCGGTTGGTATTCCTCGACCATTATCTTCAACAGAAACAGAGCCATCAGCGTTTAATGTGATCGAGATTCTATCACAATGTCCTGCGAGAGCTTCATCAATTGAATTATCAACAACTTCAAATATCATATGGTGAAGACCGCTACCATCGTCTGTATCACCAATATACATCCCTGGCCTCTTTCTGACTGCCTCGAGACCTTTTAATACTTTGATTGAGTCTGCGCTATAGTTGTTAGAAGGTGTATTCACTGAATTATTATATAATATTTTTCATTTCAAAGAAAACTGTTTGATCAGTAATATTGGTAAATAAGTCTCTTGAAACACCTGAAAATAAAACTTGAGATTCTAATTTTGATAATTCTTTAAAAAGGTATTCCTTATGCATGTCATCTAAATGGGCCATGGCTTCATCAAGTAATAATATAGGTGAGCGGCCCAAGTTCTTATTTTTAATCAAGTATGCAACTGAAATAATAATTGATAGCAAGATTGATTTTTGTTCCCCAGTTGAACAGTTTTTAGCTTCAATATCACGGTGATTATTATTCCAAATAGAAATATTGACCTTGTTTATGGTATGTGTGGTTTTATTCAATTCTGTGTCCAATGCTCTTTTAGCTTCTAAAGCTAAGCTATATTTACTAACAAACTTTTCCTTATCGTCTAAAAACTCACCCAAACTATCTAATTCATGAACAAGTTCTATTAAACATGAAGTGAATGGCTTTTTTATTTCTGAAAGCTGGTGATTTAAGATTTTCATAAAATTCATTCTGTCATTGATTATCACAAATGATATCTCTGCAATTTTATGCTCTAATATGTGCATCCAATCCGACTCATAATTAATTTTTTTTAGTAGAAACAGTCTTTCCTTTAATAGCCTTTGCAATTTTGAAAGATTTTTTAAGTGATTATTGTTAACATTGAAGTTTAATCTATCAAAAAAACTTCGTTTTTCAGAATTACTTTGAAGCATAATTTTTTCCATTATGGGAGTAACCCATAGTATATTTATATAATTTAATAATTCTGAATTATTTATTTTTTCCTCATCTAGAGTAATAAAGTTTTTTCTTTTATCCTCGTTAGAAAAACGTCTGTGTAAAATAATATGTCCAGTGTCGTATTTTATTTCTAGTTTTATCTCGAAGTATCCCTCACTATTCTTGAGAAAAGGCATTTCGTTCAATTGGGCATTTTTTAATCCCCTTCCAGGAGCAAATAAAGATATAGCTTCTAGTAAGTTTGTTTTTCCAGATCCATTTTCTCCTGTAAGAACAATGAATGTCTTTAAATCGGAAATATGCGTATTCTTATGATTTCTAAAATTGATTAATGTAATTTTTTCAATACTAACATTGGGGTTCATTCAAATACGCATTGGCATTAAAACAAAGAATAAATTTTCGTCAGTTTTATCTATAATAATAGCAGGTGATATTGAATCGAGTAAGTTTACATCTATTTCATCACCATCAACCTCATTACAGATATCCAGCAGATACCTAGAATTAAAACCAATATCAACTTTTTCATTAGTATAACTAATATCAATCTCTTCTTTTGCGGATCCCTTAGATTGACTTTCAACGCTGAGATTTAGTTTATTATTTTCAATTGTTAATTTAATTGCCTTTGATTTTGTTTCCTCATTAATAGCTACAGCTGATACTCTATCAATAGCATTTTTAAGTTCAGAATTATTTGTTTTAAATTTTTTATCATTATTTTGGGGAATAACTTTTGTATAATCAGGAAAAGTACCGTCAATTACTTTTGATATTATTTTCAAATTATTAAATGAGAACTTAATTTTATTTTCGTTTAAAGATACACTGACGTCACCATCAGCATCATCTAATACCTTTCTTAATTCAAAAACTGTTTTTTTAGGGATGATTATTCCAGTAATTTCTTCAGCACCTTGTGGAAGAGGTATATCATATTGAGCCAATCGATGTCCATCAGTTGCTACGGCTCTTAAAAATTTAATAGAATTACTTTCTGCTTTATGAAAAAAAATACCATTTAAATAGTATCTTGTTTCTTCATTAGATATTGCAAACTTTGTTTTGTCGATCATCCTGCTTAGTTCATCAGAACTAATTACAAAATTAGTAGATAAATCTTTATCTGAAAGTATTGGGAAATCCTCAGTCTTTAACGTGGAAAGATTAAATTTAGACCTTCCACACTTTAATATTAGCTCTGTGTCTTCGTCGCCCATACTCAGTATTACGTCTGATCCTGAAGGCAATCTTTTAACAATTTCAAAGAAAGTTATTGCAGGAACAGAAATTTCCCCTGAGTTCACTATTTCTGCATCTATTTTGTCGGAACAAAAAATATCTAGATTAGTAGAGGATAGGGTAAGCTCGTTGTTTTCTGCAGATAATACAATATTAGATAATATTGGTAATGTATGTCTAACCTCAACAATTCCGTGTATATGATTTAGAGCTTTTAAAAGGTCAGAACTGTTTGCTTTAATTTCCATAAATCTAATTAATTATTATTACTATAACATATTTCTTCAATTTTTTGAATAATATGAAAATAACTAAACTGATGTGATCATCTGGGTAATTAAATTAATATCCTCATCAAATTTTGGATTATTCTGTTTTAATTCTTCAATCTTTTTAACCGCATGTATTACAGTTGTATGGTCTCTGCCTCCAAATTTTCTACCAATCTCTGGCAAAGATCTAGTTGTCAATTTTTTTGTAAGGTACATCGCCACCTGTCTTGGTCGAGCAAAAGTTCTGATCCTTCTGCTTGAAATTAGATCATCAATTTTAATATTAAAATAACTTGCAACCTTATTTTGAATCTCATCGATTGTTATTCTTCGATTGCTCGATTTAAGCAAATCTTTAAGAACTGATTTTGTTAATTCGATATCAATCTTTTTTCCTAATATGTTTGAAAAAGTGAATACTTTATTCAAAGCGCCTTCTAGTTCTCTTATATTTGATGTTATTGTTTTAGCTAAAAATTCTAGAATATTTTCATCAAGTTCAAATGTACTATTTTTATTTTTTTCTCTTAATTCACTATACTTATTTTTTATTATCGAATATCTCAATTCATATGTTGTTGGCATTATATCAACAACTAAACCTCCTGATAATCTTGACTTCATACGATCATCAAAACTACTGAGCTCACTTGGAGATCTATCTGCAGATATGATAACTCTTTTATTCAAATCTAATAATGAATTAAAAGTGTGAAAAAATTCTTCTTGAGTTGAATTTTTTCCAATCATAAACTGAATGTCGTCTATAATTAAAACATCAGCAGATCTAAATTTCTGCTTAAAAGTCATCGTGTCTTTTTGCCTAAGTGATTTTATAAACTGAAACATAAATCGTTCAGCTGATAGATAAAGTACTTTACTGTTTACATTCTCTTCACTTATCTGCCAGGCTATAGCATGTAGAAGGTGAGTTTTTCCTAGTCCCACTCCACCATAAACATAAAGTGGATTAAATTCGTATGTGTCATCCGAGCAAAGTCTCTTGGCTGATGCAAAGGCAAGTTCGTTGGTAGGACCCGTTATAAATTTGTCAAAAGTGAATCTCTCATCTAATGGCCAATCGTCAGATGAATTTGAATTAAATGAAGCCTTAATCTGAATATTTTCTGAAGATATATCCTTATTTAGGTTAAGCATATTTGAAGTAAGTGCATTATCTATACTTATTTTTACTCGTTTAATATCAGGATTTTCTTGATTTAAAAAATAAATAATCTTGTCTAAATAATGTGAAGTAATCCAGTCTCTGATAAACCTTGTTGGAACTGTAAAATATATAATATCATTGTCTAAGTTTTTTATAGATATATTTTTTATCCAGCTATTAAATATTTCATTTCCATATTCAGAATTAAGTTTTTTTAAAACAATATTCCATTGATCTCGAATGCTAGATTTTGAGGGGTGTGCATTTTCTAGATCTTGAAACATTAATTATAAACTCCCTCAATTTTACTCATTAAAATTGTATCCAATTTTAGATAAAAGCATAATTTTTTTTTGCACTTTTTTTAATTTGGAAAATACAATTCCAAAAAGTACCTACTGCATTCGAATTATGAATCCAGACCTAAAAAAAAATAATTTGGATAATTAAAATGATTATTTTTAATTAAGTAAACTTAGCGTTATTAAAATTGAAGCGCAATAAAAAATATTATTTACTTGGTGCTAAATTTTAATACGAAATTAAACTCTATTGTTTCCAGATAACATCCATTGAGGGCCTTAACATACGGAAAAAGTTTGATGAATCTATTTTAGTGATTTTATCTTATTCGATAGTCGAGAAATTTTTCTTGCTGCAGTGTTTTTATGAACAATTTTTTTTGACACGGCAGACATCATTTCGGACTCAGCTGATCTCAGAGCAGTTTTTGCCGCCGACTTATCACCACTCACAATATTTAGTTCAACTTTTTTAATAAAGGTACGATATCTATTTCTCACTGACTTATTTACATCAGTTTTCTTAGATATTTCTCTTATTTTTGCTTTTGCAGATTTAGTGTTAGCCATATTTTTTTGTATTTATTATTTTTGACAGCTACTACAGTAGAATGTCGATCTCTGGGCTATTACTATGCGTATTATGGGCAGCTGACAAGATTTATTTCTACATTTTTGCCCATCACGTCCGTATACTTGAAGTTTATTCTGATAATGGCCTAACTTGCCAGAAATCATCGTATGATCATTTATACTTGATCCCCCCATTTGAATTGATTTTTTAAGTACCCTCTTAATTGAACGCACCAATCGATCGCTTTCAGATAAAGTAAGTTTGCTGCCTATTTTATAAGGACTTATGTTTGATAAAAATAGAGACTCAGATGCATAAATATTCCCGACACCTACAACATACTTCTGGTTCATAATTATGGATTTAATTGGTGATGTTTTATTGCTAGCAATTTCATGCAAATATTTGTGATTAAAAGATTTATCAAGCGGTTCAACGCCTAAATGTTTAAGAAGCCTTTCTTCTAATAGCTTGCTGGTTTCTCTTAATAATATGCAGCCAAACCTTCGCGGATCTATAAATTGCAATACTAAATCATTGGAAAAATGTAACTGAAAATGTGTGTGTTTAATCGATTTAATCTCTTTTTTTTTACCGATAATTATTCTTCCGGACATACCGAGGTGAATAATAAGAGAGTAGTCATTAGATAACCTTAAAATTATGTATTTTGCTCGCCTCTTTACATCTAATAGTGAGCTTTTATTAATTTTATTTTTTAGGTTTATTGGTACAGGATATCTGAGTTTTTTCACAAATACCTCTGTGTCTTTGATCTTTAATCCAATAAGTTTACTTTTTATCCCATTAACTACAGTTTGAACTTCAGGCAACTCAGGCATATATTTTTATATATTAATTATTAGTTATAAAATAAAAGATACTTAACTTATCAAATATTTATTAGATGGAAACAAAAGAAGTCTTTAATTCAGTTGCAAGTAAATACGATATTATGAACGATGTAATGTCTATGGGTGTTCATAGGTATTGGAAAGAATTAATGATTGATTGGCTTTCACCTCATGAAGAAATGAAAATAATTGATGTCGCTGGTGGCACAGGAGATATTTCAAGGCGCTTCCTTAAAAGAGTTAATGGAAAAGGTAAGGCTATAGTCTGTGATCCGAATGAGAATATGGTTGAAGCAGGAAAAAGAATAAAGCAGTATTCAAATGATATCGAGTGGGTAGTCGCACCAGCTGAAGAACTGCCTTTTGAAGATAATACTTTTGATGCTTACTTAGTTTCTTTTGGTGTTAGAAATTTTAGTGATCTTAAAAAATCCTTGCAGGAAGCGAAAAGAGTTTTGAAACCTGGTGGTAGATTTCTATGTCTTGAATTTTCTAAGGTTAAAAATGAATCTTTATCTAAGGTATACAACTTATATTCTTCATTAATTCCGATATTTGGAAAAGTTATTGTTGGCGATGAAGAGCCTTATAAATATTTAACTAGAACAATTAAAGAATTCCCATCACAAGAAGAGTTTCTAGAAATAATTAAAAGTTCAGATTTTGTAACAGTTGACTACCGCAATATTTTTAATGGAGTAGTTGCAATGCATTCGGCAGAAAAGAAAGAGTTATGATAAATAATTTTTTTTTTCTATTAAAGATAATCAGAATATTTAAAGCACACGACATATTACGACTAATAGGTCAAAATGTGAGATACAGAATTATTTACACAATAATCACTCATCTTTTGTCTATGGGAGTTTCTAAAAATAAAGAACTAGTGAATGACTCAGACGGAGTTAGGATTGCTAAAGCATTAAATGAGCTAGGCCCCTCTTTTATCAAATTGGGCCAACTAATTTCAACACGGCCAGACATTGTTGGAAATACTATTGCAGATGACTTGTCTATTTTAAGAGATAATTTACCACCTTTTTCAAAAGATATTGCAATTAAAATTGTAGAAAGTGAGTTTGGAACAACTATAGATAAGGTATTTACTGATTTTAGCGAACCAATTGCTGCGGCATCTATAGCTCAAGTTCACTTTGCAAAAATAAATAATAATGGGGTTGAAACTGAAGTAGCGGTTAAAATACTCAGACCTCAAATTGAAAAAATCATAGAACAAGAAATGTCACGCCTAGAATGGCTGACTTCTTTCTTGGAGAATTTTAAGGAATTTGAGAGATTAAGGCCTAATTCAATTATAAAAAAAGCAAAAGAAGTGATCAAGTTTGAGCTGGACTTGAGATATGAGGCAGCAGCTGCATCAGAACTTAGAGAGAATACTCAATTAGACAGGAGTTTTTATGTTCCACTAGTTTATTGGGAAAAAATTACTCAAAAAATACTTACCATGGAAAAGATTAATGGTATCCCAGCAGATAAAATCGAAAAACTTAATGAAAATAATTATGATATCAAAAAATCAGCTGAGAATTTAATAGTAAATTTTTTAAGACAGTCAATCAGAGACGGCTATTTCCATGCAGATCTTCATCAAGGTAATTTATTTTTAAATAAAAATGGAAATTTACTTGCAGTAGACTTTGGAATTATGGGAAGGCTTGATAAGAAGAATAGATCTTACCTAGCAGAAATTATTTACGGATTTATAAAGCAAGATTATTATTTGATAGCTAAAATTCATCAAGAAGCTGGACTAATTGATAAAAGTCAATCTACTGAAGACTTTTCACAAGCTTTGAGGTCAATTGGAGAGCCTATAATTAATCAAAAAGCAAAAAATATTTCTATGGGCAATGTATTAATTCAACTTTTTGATATAACAGAACAATTTAATATGTTTTTACAACCTCAACTTCTTTTGCTGCAAAAGACTATGATTACTGTTGAGGGCGTAGCAAGAAAACTGGATCCTGAAATAAATTTCTGGGAAGTTTCTAAACCTGAAATAGAAACTTGGCTTAAAGATGAACTGGGAATAAAAAATAGATTAAAAGAAACACAGGAAACGCTTCAAAGTATTGCACGTAAAATGCCAGATATTCCTGATTTTATCTCAAGAGCCGATCAAGCTTTTAATATCATCACTGAAAGCAATTCAGTTGATGCACCCCAAAAGACTAATAGAAAGTACTTAATAATTGGCGGAACGGTCTTAATTTCAAGCTTGGCTTTAATTATATCATTGATATAAAATACTTTTTTATAATTGTATTTTCTTTTCAAGATAAACAATAAAGTATAACTCTACAGAATGAATAAAACAAAAAAGGTACTGTTAATCATTACTGGTGGTATTGCCGCTTATAAATCGCTTGAAATAATAAGGGGTCTTAAAGCCAATAACATTGATGTTACTTGTATTCTAACAAAATCAGGTTCAGAATTTGTAACACCCTTATCCATTGAGAGCTTATCAGAAAATAAGGTTTATACAGATCTATTCAACTTAACTGATGAACATGAAATGGGTCATATACAGCTTTCCAGACAAGCTGACGTCATTCTTGTTGCACCTGCAACAGCAAACATTATGTCCAAAATTGCATATGGAAATACAGAAGATTTAGCATCAACTGTTTTGGTGGCTACAAATAAACCCATTATTGTTGCACCAGCAATGAATGTAAGAATGTGGCTTAATAATGCAACACAAAGAAATATTCAAACTCTTAGGAATGATGGCATAAAATTTGTTGGACCAGAAAATGGTGAAATGGCTTGCGGGGAATATGGTGAAGGCCGAATGAGTGAACCGAGTGAAATTATAAAATATACAATTGATTTTATTAATGGTTTAGATTTCAAACCACTTAGAGATTTCTCAGCTCTTGTTACATCTGGGCCAACAAAAGAAATGATTGATCCTGTAAGATTTATTTCTAACGAATCTTCTGGGAAGCAGGGCTACACAATTGCAGAAAAATTATCATCATTGGGTGCTCATACAACTTTAATCTCTGGACCAACTAAATTATCTGATCCCAATGTTGATAAAGTTGTTCATGTGTCATCGGCTGACGAAATGATGTTCGAATGCGATAAAGCGTTACCTGTAAATATTGCTATCTGTGCTGCTGCGGTTGCTGATTATAAAGTTATGAAACAAAGTGAAACTAAAATTAAGAAAAACGGTTCAAGGTTAGACATCACATTAGAAGAGAATCCAGATATTTTATCTAGATTAAGTAAACGTAATGATAAGAGACCAGACCTTGTAGTTGGCTTTGCAGCTGAAACTGAAAAACTAGAGGAAAATTCAAAAATTAAATTAGAAAAAAAGGGCTGTGATTGGATTCTCGGCAATAATGTTTCAAACGGACAAGTTATTGGTAAAGATACAAATGAGATTTATTTTATATCTAAATCTGAAACCGAAAACTGGAAACAGATGCAAAAAGAGGAAGTTGCTGAAAAATTATCTCGTAAGATAGTTCAGCATCTAAAGAGTTAGAAGCTTGTCCATTAAAAAAAATTCTATATTCATTAAAAAAATATCTGATATTGAAAACTTTGAATTACCTAAGTATCAGTCAGAAGAGGCTTCAGGAGTTGATTTATGTGCCTCAATAAAGAGTGATATTACAATAGCACCATGGGAAAAAGAAATAATCGCATGTGGAATTTCAGTTTCTATGCCAACAGGTATGGAAGCTCAAGTAAGACCAAGGTCTGGCCTTGCTTTTAAACACGGAATAACTGTTTTGAATACACCAGGTACCATTGATAGTGATTACAGAGGAGAAATAAAAGTAATATTAATAAATTTAAGTAAAGAAAAATTTATTGTTCGTCCTCTAGATAGAATTGCTCAAATGATTTTCTCAAACGTCACTAAAGTAGAATTTAAACAAGTTAACAATTTAGATGACACTACTCGAGGTCAAGGTGGATTTGGATCCACTGGTAAATAAAAGTTACCTAAAGTCTTTTGCCAAGGCCTCTTTCACTTCTTTAGACAGTACAGTACTATGGAGATAGTTATCGTGGTCTGTACCAATTTCAATTCTGCTGCTTGAGTTTTTAAATTCCTCAATTTGCTTATCACTAAATTTAAAATGAATAAAATGAACAGATGAAGTTTTTCCTGAATTATCTGTACGATCTACATCTTCTTCAGGTGTCGCGTATAGTTTTGTCCCATTAATACTTATGAATAGTTTATTTTCAACGTTTCCTAAGGACGATAAAACTTTTTTTCTTATATTTGGGTTGTCAATTTCAAACATATAAGTTGCTACAAGTTCTGAGCCTTGTGGTACTAGAGGATTATAAGCCTCTAACTCATCCTTGAGTTGTTCATCGCCACCCTTTTCTATATAAAGCATCTCTTGAATTTGAGCTTTCATAGTAAAGAAGTTTTCGAAATAAAACGTAGAATGTGGTCCGAGTTCCACTCTCCTATTTTTTTTCATCTGAACTACCTCTTTTCTTATACTTCTTCTTTCTTTCGCATAAGTGCTATATTCAAGCAGATCAGAGG
>CABYGA010000010.1 GCA_902518415.1 uncultured Pelagibacteraceae bacterium
TTGCATGAAACAATATACCCATTAGGCAGTACTTTTATTTTTTTTAGATTTATAGATCTATAATTTTTTCCAATATTAAAAGACTTGAACTTAAATATATTATCAGGGTTTTCCGTAAAAGATGTAATCTTGAAAAACCCCTTTAATCCATGAACGCCTCTAACTTCGCCAACTACTATGAACTTAGACATGATGTATTGATGTATAAGACAGTTATTTGTTCTCGTCTCCTGCTTGGTCTTCCACTGTTTTTGTCTCTTCTGCTGGAGCTTCTTCTGCTGGAGCTTCTTCTGCTGCAGCTGCTTCTGCTGCTGCAGCTTCTTCTGCTGCTGGGCTTCTTCTTCTGCTGGAGCTTCTTCTGCTGGAGCTTCTTCTGCTGCAGACGCCTCTTGAGCTGCTGCTAAACGTTCTTGAGCTTTCTTTTTTGGTTGTGCTTTTTTTGGATTGTTTCCTTGAGCAGGCATTGGGATTAAACCCGCAGCACCCAGGATCTTTGCAACTTTGTCAGTTGGCTTTGCTCCTTTGGATAACCATTCCTTTATATTATCCTGATCCAATTGAACTCTGTCTTTACTATCTTTATTTAGAAGAGGATTAAACAATCCTACTTTCTCAATAAATCTGCCGTCTCTTGGGCTTCGAGAGTCAGCGACAACTACTCTGTAGACAGGTCTTTTCTTGGATCCTGCTCTAGATAATCTTATTTTTAATGCCATTTTTTTTCTCCTTTTATTAAAAAATTAAAATTTATTCTTAAAAAAATCATTTGGTATGCCAGCGCCTAATTGTCCATCTAACATATTTGGATCTATAGAGCCCATTCCCTTTTTTGATAACTTCTTCATCATGTCGGACATTTTTCTATGCTGTTTTAATATTTTATTGATTTCTGAAATTGATGTACCAGAGCCAGCTGCAATTCTTTTCTTTCTTGATCCATTTATGATCTTTGGTTTATTTCTCTCATACTTTGTCATTGATAAAATTATTGCCTCTTGTTTTATAATGGAATTTTCAGGATTGTCTTGTTGCGGGATTTTATCATTCATATTTTTAAGACCTGGAATAAATTTCATTAAATTTGAAATCCCTCCCATTTTTTTCATTTGTCTAATTTGGCTAAGTAAATCATCAAGGTCAAACTCCCCTTTTTTCAACCTTTCTGCCATCTTTTCAGCGTCTTCTTCTTTAATAGTTTCAGATGCTTTTTCAACTAATGTTACGATGTCGCCCATTCCCAGAATACGATTGGCTATTCGTTCAGGATGAAAAACTTCAATAGCATCCATTTGCTCACCCATACCCATAAATTTAATAGGACAGTTAGTTGCGTATTTCATGCTTAGGGCAGCTCCGCCTCTCGCGTCCCCATCTACTCTCGTTAATATTGTTCCTGTTACTGTAATTGTCTTAGAGAAGTCAGTCGCAACATTAACTGCTTCTTGTCCAGTTAAACTATCAAGAACCAGCAATGTCTCTGTTGGGCTAATTTCTTTTTCTAATTGATTTAATTCATTCATAAGAGTCTGATCAATATTTATTCGTCCAGCTGTATCAAATAATAGACAGTCGATTTCTTGAAGTTGTGCAAATTGCAAGGCTCTCTTTGCAATATCTATTGGCAACTGATCTTCAACCTTTGGTAGAATTGAGACATTTATTTGTTCTGAAAGTTTCTTTAATTGATCAAATGCTGCAGGACGAGACGTATCAAGTGATATTAACAATACTTTTTTATTTTTCTTTTCTTTTAGATAATTGCCAATTTTTCCAACTGTCGTAGTTTTGCCAGAACCTTGTAGTCCAGCAAAAAGATAAATTGAATTTCCACTTTCATTTACTTTCAATTCACTTGAGTCTGAACCAAGAACCATTATAAGTTCATCGTTGACAATTTTAGTTATCATTTGAGCTGGAGTTATTGACCTAAGTATTTCCTTGCCGATAGACTCTTTTTTAACTTTTTCTATAAAACTCTTTGCTACAGGTAAAGCTACGTCAGCTTCTAAGAGCGCTCGCCTAATATCACGCAGGGCCGCGTCCAAAGAGCTCTCGTCAATAGAACCAGTCTTTTTTAGCCCTTTAAAAATAACATCAAACCTATTACTAAGGCTTTCAAACATTTATAACTCACTTTCAGCAGGTAACGCATCAGTGGGCGAAACTCGCTGACTGATGTCGACACCTAAATTAATAGGTACCGCAGGAATATTTTTCTTGCGGAAAACAGCTGTTTTTTATTATTTGTCTTCAAACTTGTCAAGTTTGAATTGGTACTTATTTCTGGAAAATTAGGTTTTACCTAATATAAAGGCTATATGTCGGAATTTGAATTTATAAAAATGAATGGCTTAGGGAATGATTTTGTAATCATAGATCAAAGGATTAACGAGCTTAATCACAGCTCAACTGAAGTTCAGCATATATGCAATCGTGATAAAGGCATAGGCTGCGATCAGTTAATATATATTCGAAATTCTGAAATAAGTGACATACCACTTTTGAAATTTTACAACTCAGATGGTGGTGAGATTAGTGCCTGTGGAAACGGAACAAGATGTGTCGCAAATTATTTAATGGAACAAGATAATAAAAAAGAAATTGAGATTATGACTAGTGAAAGAAGAATATACTGCCAAGCTAAATCTAATAGCATCGTAAGTGTTGATATGGGTAAGCCAATATTTAGTTGGAATAAAATTCCTTTATCAGAAGATATTGATCACAAAGCTATTGAGTTCTCTTGCAACGAATTAAAAGTATGTAATCCATTTTTTGTCAATCTTGGGAATCCGCATGCTATATTTTTTTTGAATGAAATTAAAAAATATAACATTAGTGACTTTGGACCAATAATCGAGCATGATAATATTTTTCCAGAGAAAATTAATGTTAGCTTTGCTGAATTAAGAGATAAAAATCATATTGTATTGGATGTTTGGGAAAGAGGTGCAGGTAGAACACTGGCATGTGGTACAGCAGCATGTGCAACTGTGGTCGCTGGTAAAGAATTAGGCTTATCAGATAATAATGTTAAAGTATCATTGCCAGGCGGAGATTTAGAAATAGATTATTTGGATAATAAAAATATAATTATGACTGGGCCAACAAAACTAGATTATAAAGACCGATACACAATATGAACAAGCAGCATTCAGAAAAAACACCAAAGGTTTACTTCAATAATTCTTGCAGTGTATGCAGAATGGAAATCAATCATTATAAAAAGTTTAATGAAAAATTAGGCTGGATTGATGTTACAAACAACAAGGAAGCTCAAAAAGAAACAGCTAAATCTTCTGCGGAATTAATTCGAAGACTTCATGTTGAGCAAGACGGTAAAATATATCAAGGAATAGATGCCTTTTTAATTGTTTGGTCAAGACTGCCAAAGTATAGATGGCTATACAAGCTTGTTAAGACACCAGGAATTTATCATGCAAGTTACATAGCGTATGAATGCTTAGCTTATATACTTTTTATCAAAAACAAAGGTCAATTAGCTAATGAAAAATCCTGAAGTTAAAACTTACGGCTGCAGACTTAATTTTTATGAGTCTGAAGTTATTAGAAAGTTTGCTAAAGAAAATAATTTACAGGACCGCACTTTTATTAATAGTTGTGCTGTTACCAATAAAACTATTGCTGATCTAAAAACAGAAATTAGAAAGCTCAAAAAAAACAATCCAGATAATAAAATAATTTTAACAGGATGTGCAGCTCAGATTCATAAAGATGAGTTTGTCGCCATGAATGAGATAGATTCAATTATTGGCAATAAGGAAAAGCTGGAGTCTAAGACTTACAAAGAGATTAGGGAAAGTAATGATAGAATTAATAAAGTAGGGGATATATTCGAGCATGGTCAAGCGATATCACCAATTATAAAGAAGGTTGAGAATAGAATAAGAGGATTTGTTCAAATTCAAAATGGCTGTGACCACAGATGTACTTTTTGTATTATTCCTTATGGACGCGGGGACTCTAGAAGTGTTGAACCTAAGAATGTAGTTAACCAAATTAATACTCTTCTTGATCAAGGTTATAAAGAGATAGTTTTAACAGGAGTGGATTTAACAAGTTACGGTCACGACTTAGAAAATAAACCTAATCTTGCAACTCTAGTCTCTCACATTCTTTTCTCCATACCTAACCTTAAGCGACTAAGATTATCTTCACTCGATGTCGCCGAAATTGATAAAAATTTAATGGACCTCATTAAATATGAAAAAAGGATTCTTCCTCATATTCATCTATCGCTGCAAGCTGGTGATAATATGATTTTGAAAAGAATGAAAAGGAGACACTTGAGAGACGATGCTATTTCAGTAATTAATGAAATTAGAAGTATGAGATCTGAAGTTGTCTTTGGTGCAGATATAATCGCTGGATTTCCAACAGAAAATGATGAAATGTTTCAAAATACAGTAGATCTAATTGAAGATTGCAACATAACCTTTCTGCATATATTTCCATTCTCGCCTAGAGAAGGAACGCCTGCAGCAAAAATGCCCCAGGTTGATCGTTACATAATAAAAAAAAGAGCAAAAATCCTTAGGGAAATTGGAAAGAAAAAACTCTTAGAGTATTATGACGGACTTAAGAATAAGAAGATTAATGTTATTGTTGAAGATAAAGGCAGAGGCAGATCGGATACTTTTGCAAAGGTACAAATTGATAACAATTTAGACAATGGACAAATAGTTAAAATGATCGTTACAGGTAGAAATCAGATTGGTTTAACTGGAAATATAGTTGTTTAATAATTTTAAATCCCAGATAAGTAAAATTTTTTCAAGCCACAGGATAGATGATGCCTCACTTGAAAAATTCGAGGATCTTTTAATCATGTCCGATATCGATTTGGAAACCTCTTCGTTTATTATCAATAAACTTAAAAATGAAAAATTTATTGAGAACCCTTCTATAGAAAAAATACAATCCTCATTGGAGGAAATAATAAAAAATATTTTATCTAAAAATAAAAAAAATATTAATTACTCAACAAACAAAAGTCCCTATGTTATTTTAATGACTGGTGTGAATGGATCAGGCAAAACTACAACGATTGCAAAATTAGCATATCAATTTAAAGAAAATAATAAGAATGTCTTAATGGTTGCAGCGGATACATTTAGAGCAGCGGCAACGGAGCAATTAAGTGAATGGTCTAGTAGAATTGGTACTGACATAATTAAAGATGTTGATGGATCTGATCCAGCAAGCATAGTCTTTAAATCAATAGAGCATGCAAAGCGAAATGGTAATGATGTTATTATTATTGATACAGCTGGCAGACTACAGAACAAACAAGACTTGATGGATCAACTCGGAAAAATTGATCGAGTTTTAAAAAAACATGACCTTAGTTTTCCTCATGAATCAATTATTGTTATAGATGCAACTACTGGTCAAAATGCACTTAAACAGATTGAGGAATTCAATAAATATACTCCAATTACTGGGGTAATTTTAACGAAGTTTGACTCGAATGCTGCAGGAGGAACAGTAGTATCATTGTCAAACTCTACTGATATACCAGTATTAGCTATTGGCTCAGGCGAAAGCATTAATGATATTGAGTCATTCGATCCAGATAAATTTTCTAAAAGCTTAGTAAATAACTAAAATGATCTAATGAGTGAAACTGTTGCACTCTCGGTTCCTGGATTAGTATCACCTAAGCTCGCATTTGAAATATGATTTAAGTTGAAACCAATCCTATTTTCGCCCATTTCATAAGAAAATTCTATCTGGCTTCTAAACTCTAAATTATATCCTAAATCTTTACTGTCTCCTCTATCATAATATCCTAAAGCAAAGCTCGGAGTAAAATTCCATTTTTTTGAAACTGTAAAGTCTTTCCTCAAGCCAGTATAAGCATATTTTCCACTATCACCATTCATCATGACTCCAATGAATGGTTTTAAACCATAACTATTTTCATAAAAATTATTTCCGTATAATAATTCTAATCTTAATTCAGAGGAGTCTATTGTATCATTAACATCAAATTGACCAATTGATATTGACCACTTATCTTTTTGATCTGCAAAAGAGAAATTTCCAAGTGCAAACATGATGAGGAGAATAAAACAACTTTTCTTAAGCATTATTTATGACCCATACCTAACATAAATGTCTGGTTTCTCATCTTCTTCAATGTACCCACCTGACCAAGTTATGCATCCTTGAGACCATTTAATAACATTTGTTTCACCATCACACCCATCAGCTACGATTTCCTCTAACTTTTCATACAATGGCTCCTGCAATTCTTGAAATTCAGAAATGTCTTCTCTGGTAGTCAATTCAACATTTTCATAATCTTTTGACTCTTCCGTAGTGTCATCCTCTTCAATGCCGCCGGCATATGTTAAATTAAAATTTAGGCTTAAAATAAAAAATACGAGAATACTGTAAATTTTTAATTTCATAAGAATTACTCCTTTGTTTATATATTATATTAAAATCATTTAATTGTTCAAAAAATATCAACAAAGTGACGAAATTTAGGCCTTTACTATTTTTCTTCTAAAAATAACAATTAAACCAATAGCCATAATGATAATTGGGGCAAACCATAGAACATAAGTGAGTTCTTTAACTGGTGGAGTCATCAGAATCCAATCTCCATATTTTTCAACTAAGTAAAATTTAATTTCCTTATCTGTCTCACCCTCATCAATTTTCTCACGAATGAGTTTCTTTAAATCCTCTGCTATTTCAGCATTTGACTCATGAATAGTTTGACCTTGGCATACTAAACATCTTACTTCTTTGAATAGATTGATTGCGCGACTCTCTTCAGTCAATGCTGAAAAACACAATAATATATAAGTGCATATTAAAATAGGAACAAAGCTGAATTTCATTTATTATAAATCCTTTATCAACGGTAGAATTTTTTCATCTAATTCATTCATATGTATTGGGCCAATATGTTTATAAATAATAATGCCGTTCTTAATAATAAAGGTCTCTGGAACACCATAAACTCCAAGATTAATCGCCGATCTTCCAGAAGTATCAACCCCAATTTTTTCAAACGGATTACCTAATCCCTTAATAAATTTTTTAGCTTCTGTCTCGTTATCTTTATAATTTAGGCCATAAATATCAACATCATATAACTCTGATAAAACCATGAGCACATCATGCTCTGCACGACAGGGGATGCACCATGATGACCAAATATTTAAAACAATAGGTTTATCGCTAATCAAATCTTTATTTGTCATTTTTTCATTGTTGAATAAGCGATCGACTGAAAACTCAGGCACCTCTTTTCCAACTAATGGTGATGATAGTTTTGTTGTATCGTTATTGAGAGAGAAGAAAAAGAATATACATACTACAACTATTATAATAAGTGGCAAAAATTTAATTGATTTCATTTTCTCTATAATTTTTTCTGTTTAAAATTGCTGTTATAATTCCACCTAAAATAATCATAACAACCCCTAACCAAAGAATATTCATGAATGGCTTGATATGCAGTCTAAGACTAATCGATTCTTGATTTTGAGGAACATTCATTACTACGTAAATATCTGAGAAAAATTGGTGAATGATACTTGTTTCAGAAGTTATTGTTGGTGGGTCAGAGTAAAAGCGAATCTCGGGAGAAAATTCACCTAAATCTTTTCCATTTTTAGACAGCAATAAATAAGCTCTTATTGAATTGAAGTTATCTTTTTCTTCTTGTTCAATATTCTTAAAATCAAAAACATATTCATCTAATTGAAGCTTGCTGCCAACTTTTGCATCATAAATCTTTTCTTGTGAATATACAGCATTGCAAACAACTGCTAGCATAAAAATTCCGAAGCCTGCATGAGCTATACTTTGACCAAAATTTGACTTAACAATAACCTTAGTGCTTTTAAAATTAAGACCCGAAGACAGAGAGGAAATAATTAAAATTAAGCTTAAAAAAATGATTAATATTTCTGTAAGGTTAAATAAATCATAGTATAAACTTGTTAATAAAGTAATTGTTAAGCAAGAAATCAAAATGTATCTCATCTCATTTAAAATTTTTAAAAGTTTGCTTTCTCCCCAGCTTAATTGTGGAGAAAGAATCATGAAGAATAAAAAGAGGATAATAATAGGCGTAATACTTATTGCATAATATTGAGGGCCTACAGTTAGGCTTTGACTATAAATAAGATCTGTTGCTAAAGGATACATGGTTCCAAGAAAAACCACACTCAAAATTGATATAAGAAGCCAATTATTAACCATTATTCCCGTATTTCTGCTGGAAATATTATGTGAAGAAGGCTTATTAATCTTTTCTGATTTTAAGGCGAATAATAAAAATGAAGAGCTTAAGATAATAAATAAAAATATTAAAATGAACAACCCTCTACCGGGGTCAGAAGCAAATGTATGGACTGAATTTAAAACTCCTGATCTAACGAGAAAGGTTCCTGCCAAACTCAGTGAAAATGTTAGAATTGCAAGAACCATTGTCCAGGACTGCATCGTATTTCTTCTCTGTAAAACAACAACACAATGTATTAAAGCTGTGGCAGAAAGCCAAGGCATAAGTGAAGCGTTTTCAACAGGATCCCAAAACCAGTATCCGCCCCATCCTAATTCATAGTACGCCCAATATGATCCAAGAGCTATGCCGGCCGTTAAAAAAGACCATGCAGCAAACACCCATGGCTTTGCAATGGTAGCCCATTTCTTATCGACTTCACTAGTCAAGAGACCAGTAATAGATAAACTAAAAATAAGTGAAAATCCAACATAGCCCACATACAAAATTGGTGGATGAATTGCTAATAATGGATCTTGTAGAATTGGATTAAGTCCTAACCCATCATTAAAATTTTCATTATTTATATTAAAAGGATTAGAAAGAAGTAATAAAAATAATACAAAGCCAAATATCATTAAGCTTTGAACTGCTACAGTTATTTCTTTAAATTTCTGAGAGCTTGATTTTGAAAGAGAAAATAAAAAATTAAACAAAACCAATATTAATATCCAGAGCAACATGCTCCCTTCATGATTTCCCCATACACCGGACAATTTATAGATAAGGGGTTTCTCAGAATGAGAATGAAAATAGACTAGATCAAAATTAAAATCAGAAGTTATGAATAAAAAAATTAATATAAAAAAAGAAACTAAAATTGATAGAAACTGTATTGCTGAAATTTGAGATATGCTAAATAAATTATAATTCTGAATTTTAAATAAAAACCTTGATTGAATTATTGAAGTTACCAAGCATAAAATTAATAATGAATTCGCAATATAATTTAGAGCTAAACTCATTATTCCTGCCACTTACCAGTTTCTTTTAAGGATTTTATAACTTCAGGTGGCATATAGTTTTCATCATGCTTAGCCAAAACTTTATTGGCAATAAAGCGTCCGTCGTTCATATATATTCCTTCTACAACAACTCCTTTTTCCTCAGCAAATAAATTGGGCAGTATTCCCTGATATTTGACACTTATTTGCTCTTGGCCATCAGTTATTTTGAAATGAAAAATACTATCTCCATCACTCACAACTGATTCAGATTCAACTAATCCACCGAGTCTGACAATTTGACTGCCTGTCTGATTATTTTCTATAATTTCTGACGGACTATAGAAATAAACAATATTATCTCTTAAATTGTAAACTATTATTAAAATAGCTATTCCAAAAATAATTAAACTTACTAAGAATTTAATTAGCCTTTTTTTTACTGTATCAGTCACGGTTATTGTTTATTTTATTTAATATTTCTTCTCTTTTTTTTAATCTCAGGAAGTTTGTGATAAATAGTATTATTATAGTAATGAAAAAGAATCCATAAGCAGACCAAATAAAAGGTGCATATCCTCCCATGCTTATAAGTTCATTCATTTTACTTCTCTTATCCTCAATATCTTATTATCTAATATTTCAATCCTAAGTCTGATAAAAAAAACTGTTACCAAAAAAAGAAAAGTTGCAAGCGTCATTATAAAAAGGGGGACCATCATTGATATATCAATACTTGGGGAAGAAAGCTTTGAAATAGTAGCAGGTTGATGCAATGTATTCCACCAATCAACAGAAAATTTTATAATTGGAATATTCACAAAACCAACAATTGCCAAAGCTGCAGATATTTTAGAAGCAAGATCTTTATTGGTAATGGACTGCCATAAAAAAATATATGCTAAATACAAAAAGAACAATAATAACATTGATGTTAATCTTGCATCCCATACCCACCATACACCCCAAGTAGGTTTTCCCCATATGCTTCCGGTCACAAGTGAAATTAATGTGAATATCATCCCTATTTGTGCAATTGATCTTGCAATTATACTAAAGATTGGATTTCTAGTAATAAACCAAAGAACTGAAGAGCCAGCAAGTATAGTGTACGCCATTAGAGCAAACCAAGCTGACGGTACGTGAATGTACATAATCCTCATTGAGTCACCTTGAATATAATCAGGTGGAGATTGTAATAACGAAAAATATAGCCCAAATGTAAAAGCAACTATCGTAGATACGATGAGAAATGGATTTGCTTTTTCAATTATATTGATTTGCTTATTTGTTAATCTTAAATTCATTATCTAAAAATATATATTTATTCATAATTATTTCTATTCCACATATAGACGCAGACCATATGCTGAAACATACATTGAAAGAACAAAAGACATCATGGAAAGAGCCAGTAAAATAGGCCATGATTCAAGGTTTGTGCCAAATATCAGAAAAGGAATAAATAGTGGTATTACAATTATTGCTTTTAGAAATATGGTTCTTTTAGCACCAAGAGTTAAAGCGCTGACAAACGTTACTATAAAAACCATGCCAAAGGATCCAAAAAAAAGATTAAGAAAAATTAGAAAAATATTATCAAGACTTACATAAAATAAAAAACTTAACATCGGAAGCACTATAAATAAGGGCAGGCAGTAAACTATCCAATGAGTAATATATTTACTAATAATTACTATTTCAATTGATGGATTTTGTTGAAGAATAATATCTAAATTTCCATCTTCATAGTCAGCATTAAATATTCTTTCCATTGTTAATAGAATCGATAATGATAATCCTATCCAAATTATGCCTTTAAACAAAATCTGAAGTTGAACATCGTTTGTGCCAAAAAGGAATGGTAATATAATTAAGATTAGAACAAAAAAGGAAGAGGTATAAAAAAAACTTGAGCTTGAGTATAATGCTAAATATAAATCTCTCTTGAGTAGTGCAAACATAATGATTATTTAAATATTAATTTCATTTGTAAATGTATTATGTAAATTGATATTAGAAGTAATAATCACAATCCCATTGTTATTATTAAAATTTTTAATTTTTTCAATTAATATTTGACTATTTTCTTCATCAAGAAAAACAAAAGGTTCGTCTAAATACCATATCTTACTTTCTGTAAAATTAAGTCTAAGTAGTGATATACACTTTTTTTGTCCGTCACTTAAGGAAGCAACATCTCTTTCCATAAGATGTGATATATTAAAATCATCTAAAAGTTTAGAATAAGGTATATTTTTTTTATAAACAATTTCCCACAGCTTTAAATTATTTTTGACTGATAGATTATCTTTAAGAGAATTCTTTTGACCTACAAAATTGAAACAGTTTCTGTAATTAGCGTCTTCAAGCACATTGTGATCATTAAAGAGTATTTTCCCATTATACGATTTTATAAAATTTGATAGCACTCGCAAAAGAGTGGTTTTGCCTGATCCATTACTGCCTCTAATTACAAGTGAATCGCCAGATTTAAGCTTCGTATTTAGATCTTTTAGGACTAAGTTGTCACCTCTATAACAAGTTAAGTCCTCAATTTTTAGTTCATTCATATTAAACTTTCTATTGATAGCTGTTCAAATTAGTCTTATTAATACATCCAGTAAACCCTCTATGTACGATAGCTTTAAAACAAAAAAAACACTAAAAATCGGCAAAAAGACCTATACATATTATAGTCTTAAACATGCTGAAAAAAATGGATTGAAGAATGTATCATCTTTGCCTTACTCAATTAAGGTGCTTCTTGAAAATCTTATCAGACACGAAGATGATAAAACTGTCTTGAAAAGCGATATACTTGAGTTTCAAAAGTGGAAAAAGCAAAGAAAAATAGCAAAAGAAATTAACTTTAGACCAGCTAGAGTTCTTATGCAGGATTTTACTGGAGTACCTGCGGTAGTTGATCTTGCTTCGATGCGTTCTGCGATAAAAGATAAAAAAGGTGATCCCAAAAAGATTAACCCTTTATCTCCCGTCGATCTTGTGATTGATCACTCAGTTATGGTTGACAAATTTGGTTCAGCTTCTGCACATAAAACAAATGTCGATCTTGAATATAAAAGAAATATTGAGCGATACGAGTTTCTCAGATGGGGACAAAAATCATTTGATAATTTTCGTGTTGTTCCACCGGGAACAGGGATATGTCATCAAGTAAATTTAGAGTATCTTGCTAAAACAATATGGTCTTCAAGTACCATAATTAATAATAAGAAAGTAGATCTAGCATATCCAGATACAGTGGTTGGAACCGATAGTCATACTACAATGATCAATGGCTTATCAGTACTTGGTTGGGGAGTTGGTGGTATTGAAGCTGAGGCTGCAATGCTTGGTCAACCAATTTCAATGGTTGTCCCTGAGGTAATCGGTTTTGAAATTAAAGGTAAAATTAAAGAAGGTATAACTGCTACAGATTTAGTTCTTACAATTACAGAACAATTAAGAAAAAAAGGGGTAGTTGGTAAGTTTGTAGAATTCTTTGGCGAGGGACTTAAAGAATTATCTATACCTGACAGAGCTACAATTTCAAATATGGCTCCTGAGTATGGAGCAACATGTGGTTTTTTTCCAATTGATGAAGAAACAATCAAATTCTTAAAAGTAAGTGGTAGAGATAAAAATGGTATTCAGCTTGTGAAAAAATACGCAAGACTTCAAGGGCTATGGGAAGACTATAAAAAAAATGACAGGGTTTATACTGATAAAATGCAATTAAACTTGTCACACATATTACCAAGTCTTGCAGGACCTAAGAGACCTCAAGATAAAATAGTTCTATCAAAAGTTTCAGATGAATTCTTGAAGTCACTCAAAACAGAGTTCTCGCAAAAAAAACTTATTAATATATCTAAAGTTAGAGGTGCAAAATTTGAAATAGACCATGGTCATGTGGCCATAGCTGCAATTACAAGCTGCACTAACACATCAAACCCAAGTGTGATGGTAGGAGCAGGATTGCTTGCAAAAAAAGCTGCTGGGTTAGGCTTAAAAACTAAACCTTGGGTAAAGACTTCACTTGCACCTGGCTCAAAAATTGTAACTGACTATTTAACAAAATCAGGTTTACAAAAATATTTAGATCATTTAGGATTTCATTTGGTTGGCTTTGGATGCACAACTTGTATTGGAAATTCTGGACCTCTTGATAAAAATATATCAGATACCATTAGTAAAAATAATCTCATAGTCAGTGGTGTACTATCTGGGAATAGAAATTTTGAAGGAAGAATTAATCCGTTTGTTAAAGCAAATTATTTAGCGTCTCCACCTTTAGTTGTTGCCTATGCGCTTGCTGGTTCAACAAAAATAAATTTAAATAAAGACCCTGTTGGTATTGGTACTAATGGTAAAAATATATATTTAAAAGATATATGGCCAAGCAATAAAGAGATTCAAAAAATAATAAATAAAACTATTACTTCCCAACTCTATAAGCAAAGATATAAAAATGTATTTAAAGGAGATAAAAAGTGGAATGCAGTTAAAGCCCCTACAGGTCTGACTTATAAATGGAATAAAAATTCAACATATGTCCAACATCCACCTTTCTTTAAAGATCTAAAATTAAATCAAAATAATATAAGTGATATTAAGGAAGCAAATATTCTTGGTATTTTTGGAGACTCAGTAACTACTGATCATATTAGTCCTGCTGGAGCGATAAAAGATGATGGCCCAGCAGGTGACTATCTAAAAGATAAAAAAGTTAGTAAAAATGATTTTAATTCGTTTGGTGCCCGAAGAGGAAATCATCAAGTTATGATGAGAGGTACATTTGCTAATATTAGAATTAAAAATGAAATGTTAAATAATGTCGAAGGGGGTTATACAGTTCATTATCCTTCAAAAAAACAAATGTCGATTTATGATGCTTCAATTAAATATCAGAAAGCCAAAACAGCTTTGATCATTATTGCAGGAAAGGATTATGGAATGGGATCGTCAAGAGATTGGGCTGCAAAAGGAACTAAATTATTAGGTGTCAGGGCAGTTATTGCAGAGTCCTACGAAAGAATACATAGGTCAAATTTAGTTGGGATGGGAGTTTTACCTTTCAAATTTGAAGGTAAAGACGATAGAAAATCGCTAAAATTATTTGGATCAGAAAGTATAAATATTATAGATATTGCAGAAAATTTGAGGCCTCAGGGTTTATATAACGCGTCAATTAAATACAGTAACGGAAAAACTAAAGAAATTAAAATTAGGTTATTAGTCAATACCGTTACTGAAATAGAGTACCTCGAAACTGGAGGAATACTTCAATTTGTTTTCAAGAATTTAGTGAACGCTTAAACTTAATAATGTTTTTATCTATAGTTCTCTAAAAAATCAAAAGATTCATTATTTCCTGAAACAGTCGATCTAATAGAATTAAACATACTTTCTGACAATTCAGCAAAATTTGATTCTGTCAAATTGGTATAGTTTTCTGTAAAGAGTGCAAAATTAACTTCGACACATATTTCATTACAGTCTGCATAATAGAATTGATGGTTCGCATTAAATGCTGTTCCTTCTGCTGCCATTGCAGAGCAAGTTTCTTCAAAGTTACCTAAACCTCTATAATCTATTTTACTTGTTTTTGTATCACTTGAAGTATAAAAACCTGCATCGCAACCGTAGAATGTTTTTCTATAATCTGTTTCTTCAGAGTTAGCGCCCAATACTGCATAATTTATACCATCTGCAAAAGCAGCATTTTCATTTGAACCTAAGCTACTTGGGACCAATGTAGCATAAACATAAAAATTGCCAGAAGGAACACTTCCAGATTTCTCAAGATCAAATACTTTCCAATCACCTGGTAGCAATGGAATATCTGCTTGGTTGTATGCTCTTTCAACTTTTCCAGAGTATATTGAATTTGTATTAAATTCTGTTGCAGCCGCAAAAGAAATTAAAGTAAAAAAAGCTATTGAAGTTAATGTGATTAATTTTTTCATTATTATATTCCTTGTTAATGTTGATAATATAAACAATATTTTTCAAAAAAAGAGTCTTAAATTCATAAGCAAATCTAAATTTAATCCAGTGATAAATATATTGTATCGATTAAGCTTTTTGAAAATAATGCAGGGTCTGTTGGCTTTTCGCCATCTAAAATTTTGGATTGTTCATATAACATTGTCGCTATTTTATTAATTTGACCAATTTCATCCTTTTTAGTGCACATTTTTGCTAATTTTTTAATCAATTTATGATCTGAGTTTATTTCTAATATTTTTAGTGATAATTCCTGATTTAGCTGGTTGTGTTGCTGAAGTATCTTTTCTAACTGAGGATCCATGGCATTATCATCTCCTACAAGACATACGGCACTGTCAGTTAGTCTTGATGAAATCCTTACATCTTTAACCTTATCTTTGAGTTGCTCCTTTAATAAAACAACTAATGGATCTATAGATTTATTTTCTTTTTTATCATCTTTTTCTTTTTTGCCATCAAATGATTCCAAATCGTCAAGACCCTTTGTTACTGACTTAAAAGATTTTTCTTTATAGAGAGGAGTGGATGATGTCCAAAAACTATCTACCGGGTCATCCAATATCAATACATTAATTCCCCTGGATTTATATCCCTCTAAACTTGGATTATTGAGTATATTTTCATAGCTATCTCCAGTAATGAAGTAAATATCTTTTTGTTTTTTATCCATTCCCTCAACATACTCATCGAGTGAAATTAATTCTTTAGATTTTGAGTTTTTAAAAAGGGAAATTTCTAATAAAGAATCTTTCTTTTCAAAGTCCTCATAAATTCCTTCTTTTAATACTGGGCCAAAATTGGACCAAAAAGACTCGTAGGATTTTCTATCTTTTGAAAGTTTCTTCTTTAAGTCCGATAAAGTTCTTTTAACAAGAGATGATCTTATTTTTGCAACCACAGGATTATTTTGAAGCATTTCACGACTTATATTTAATGGAAGGTCTTCAGAGTCAATTACACCTCTTATAAACCTTAAATATGGGGGAACTAACTCAGGACAATTATCAGTAATGAATACTCTTTTGACATATAATTTTAGTCTATTTTCTCTAGCAGGTTCATATAAATCAAAAGGTTTTGATGATGGTATAAAATTAAGTACTGTATATTCAATTTTTCCCTCAGCCTTATAGTGTGAAGTCATCCACGGTTCATCGAACATCTGTCCTACATGATTATAAAATTCTTTATATTGCTCCTCTGTAATTTTATTTTTGGGGCGTGTCCATATTGCAGAAGCTGAGTTAACTGACTCAGGTTTCTCTTCTTTTTTTTCTGAGCCATCTGTTATGAAAATTGGAATACTAATGTGATCTGAATATTTACGTATGATACTTTCGATTCTTGATTTTTCTAAATACTCCTTTGCCTCTTTTGTTAGAGTTAATTCAATAGTCGTTCCCCTATTTGATGGCAAGAGATCAAGATCTTCGTTTTCTTCAATCGTAAAATTACTTTCACCATCTGATTGCCAAATCCATATTTTATTTTCACCAGCTTTTCTTGTTATAACTTTTGTTTGAGATGCGACCATGAAAGCAGAATAAAACCCAACTCCAAATTGCCCAATTAATGAAAGATCCTTTGTTTTAGACTCTGATAATTCTTTTAAGAAATGTGCTGTTCCAGATCTAGCAATTGTTCCGAGATTTGATATTAAATCTTTTTTATTCATTCCAACTCCATTATCAGAAATTGAAATCAAATTTGATTTTTTATCTATATTAATACTTACTGAAAAATTAGGGTCATCCTTGAGTAATTTTTCCTTTGTATTCGATAAATACCTGAGCTTATCACAAGCGTCAGATGCATTAGATACCAGCTCTCGAATGAAAACTTCTTTTTCAGAATAAACAGAATTGATCATCAATTTCAGCAATTGACTGACTTCTGTTTGGAATTCTAATTTTTCAGACTTTGGCATATTTTAAAAATGTTATGGGTAATATTGTAATTTTTTAGATAAATGCAAGTCATTATGGCTAAGTTATTTTTAAAAATTTCCCTAAAATTAGCTGTTTTTGTATAATTTTCACGTTAACATGGGATGACATGGTAATTCACTATTTAAATACCCAACCGAGAGATGAAAAATTAGATCAGAAAGCTCGTATAACTAGTTTCAACAAAGTAGAGCTCAATATGATTTTATCCATTTATGGTAAAAACGTAAGTAATGGTATTTGGAGAGATTACGCAATTGACCATAATGAAAATACAGCTGTCTTTTCAATTTATCGAAGCACGTTCGAAAAAGCTTTTTTACAAATTATTAAAAGTAGGAAGTCCTTGAAGAAACAAAAAAAATATCTTCTTTTGAATGCAAATAACAAAAAGTTAAAAGACTCTAACGAGCTAATAGGCATTATAGACTTCTTAGATTTTTCTCTAAAGAGAATTGTTTAAGATTTATCTTCTTTGGCCAAAAAGTCTGAGCAACATAATAAATAAATTTATGAAGTCTAAGTAAAGGGTCAATGCACCCATGATTGCTTTTTTTGCTGCAACTTCAGCACTATCATAGGCCATATACATATTCTTAATTTTTTGAGTATCATATGCGGTAAGACCAACGAAAATTAATACACCAAGAATTGAAATTCCATAATAAAGAGCTGTTGATTGCATGAATATATTTACAATTGAAGCGATTATAATTCCAATAAGTCCCATGAACAGAAAAGATCCAAATCCTGTAAGATCTCTTTTGGTTGTATAACCATATATACTCATAGCACCAAAAGTACTTGCAGTGATAAAAAATACACGAGCGATACTAGCGCCTGTATACGTTATGAATATTGTAGAAAGAGACAATCCCATAAGAAATGCAAAAATCCAAAACATAGTTTGTGCACGTGAAGCTGACATGTTCCTAATTCCGAATGACATATACATAACAATTCCGAGAGGTGCTAAGGCAACAACCCACATCATAGGACCAGTGTATAGAGTTACACCTAAGCTAGTGAGGCCAACAATATCACCTGTAGGACTCGTCACAGCTGTTGATTGAAATAACATATAGGCTACTAAACCTGTGAGGGCTAAACCAGATGCCATGTAGTTATAAACACTCATCATGTATTGTCTAAGACCTTCATCGATCGCTGGTGTTGATTGAGCTCTAGTTTGATAGTCCATATTTAAAAACCTCTTGTAATAATTGTTATATGTATTTTAATACATAAGTATAATGATAATCAATACAAGTAATTAATCGTTAAGATTTTATTGTTTTATTTCAATAATTTAGGGGGGAAATGGAAAAAGTTTTAGTCACAGGAGCATCAGGGTATATCGCATTACACTGTATAACAGAATTGCTTAAAAATGGTTACGCAGTTAAGGGATCTCTCCGAAGCATGAATAGAGAAAATGAGGTAAGAGAAGCAGTAAGAAAAGAGGTATCAGATAACAACCTTGAAATTTGCGAGCTTGATTTGCTGAATGATGAAGGATGGGATAATGCAGCTTCTGAATGTGAATATATGCTTCATTTGGCATCACCTTTTATTGTTGGCGAGCCCAAAAGTGAGGATGAGCTTATACGACCTGCTAAAGAAGGAACAATGAGAGCTCTGGAAGCTGCAAAAAAAGCTGGCATAAAAAAGATTGTTCTTACTTCTTCAATTGTCGCCATAGCCTATGGTCATGATAAAAAAATTTGCAGCGACGATGACTGGACGAATACACAAAAAGATGTTGGCGCTTACACTAAAAGCAAAACACTTGCAGAAAAAGATGCATGGAATTTTATTAATGCTGAAGAGAATAAAAAATTGAAAATGACGACCATTCATCCTGGCTTTGTAATGGGCCCCTTATTGAGTGATGATACTCAGGGAGCATCTGCTGATTTTATGGCAAAAATGATACTGGGTAAGTTTCCAGCTCTGCCAGATGTTTACATGCATATATCTGATGTTCGAGACACTGCAAAATTACATGTACAGGCTCTCAAATCTGATGAAAGTGACGGCAAAAGAATACTGACAACTTCATCGAAAGATTATCACATAACAAAAATTGCAAAAATTGCAAAAGACAATGGATTTTCAAAAATATCGACTAAAATTATTCCAACTTTAATATTTAGAGTCCTTGCTTTATTTAATAGAGAAATGAAGGGAATATTAAAAAATATTAAAAGAGGCAGCTATAGCACCGATAATTCGCCAACAGTTTCTATATTTAATTGGAAGCCTACTCCTATTGAGAAAACAGTAAGTGATATGGCATTATCTATGAGTGAAATTCTTAAACGAAAGAGATCAGGTTAATGAAGAAAGTACTCGTGACAGGAACTACGGGTTATATTGGACTTCATTGCGTCGCTCAGCTGCTTGAGGCTGGTTATCATGTAAGAGGTTCTATGCGCTCTAAAGAAAGAGAGCCAGAAGTTAGAAATGCCCTAGCTAAAGTTGTTAATGCAGAAAATAGATTTGAAACATGTGAACTCGACCTGATGAGTGATGCTGGTTGGGATGATGCTGCAGCAGGATGCGATTATGTCTTACATATAGCCTCACCTCTAACTGAAAAAGCGCCTGATCATGAAGATGATATTATAATTCCTGCAAAAGAAGGGTTGCTTCGTGCTGTAAAAAGCGCAGTTAAAAATAAAGTAAAACGATTTGTGATGACCTCATCGTTTTCAGCAGTAGGCTATGGACATGTTAAAGAAGTATTTGATGAGAGTCATTGGACAGACCCTAATCAAAAAATTGGTGCGTATAATAAAAGTAAAGCTATAGCTGAAAGGACTATGTGGGATTATCTCTCACATCTTAGTGAAGAAGACAAAATCGAAGCTGTTGCAATTAATCCTACACTTGTTGTAGGACCTTCTTTATCAGATGATATGGGATCATCTAATATGTTTATTCAAAGAATGCTTGATGGTTCTTATTCAGTTGTGCCGCAAGTTCATCTTGGATTTGTATCTGTAAAAGATACAGCCAGGGCACATATTGCTGCCATGACACATCCAGATGCAAACGGTAAAAGATTTATCTTAGCAGAAAGAAACATGTGGTTAACTGAGATGAATGAGATGCTCAATAGAAATGGATATACAAAAGCGCCCACTAGAAAAGCTCCAAATTTTCTTATTAAACTAATGGGATTTTTTAACAAAGAAGCTGCAGTCATTGCTGGGTTTGTTGGTAAAACAAAATATACAAATTCAGAAAATGCAAAAAATATACTAAACTTTAATTTTGAAAGTGTTGAGGGTGCTGTTGTAGACACTGCAAAACAAATGGAAGATTTAGGATTAATAATAAAGTAATGGAATTTAGAAAATTAGGACGATCAGATATAGATGTTAGCTCCATTTGTCTCGGCACAATGACTTGGGGGGAACAAAACACCGAAGCTGATGCACATGACCAGTTGGATTATTCGCTGGCTCATGAAGTCAACTTTATTGATACTGCAGAAATTTACGCTGTACCCACAAAAGCCAAGACTCAGGGACTTACAGAGGAATATATTGGTTCGTGGTTCAAGGCACGAGGTAATAGAGATAAAGTTATTCTTGCGACAAAGGTAGCAGGACGTTCAGGAATGTCGTGGCTAAGAGAGAATGAAGAGATTCCAAGGCTGACTAAAGAGCAAATTTTTTATGCCGTTGAAGGCAGTCTTAAAAGACTACAAACTGATTATATTGATCTTTATCAAGTGCACTGGCCGGATAGGCCATTTGGAGCGTTTTCAGGACGTCTTGAGTACAAGCACATGGATACCTCTGATTCTATTCCGCTTGAAGAAACGCTTGAAGCACTTGGTGAACTGGTGAAGCAAGGAAAGGTTAGAGAAATAGGGCTCTCCAATGAAACTCCGTGGGGTACGATGAAGTATCTTCAGCATGCTGAGGCTAAAGGTCTTCCTCGTGTAGCGTCCATTCAAAATGCTTATAACTTAGTGAACAGAGGTTTTGAAATTGGTCTTTCTGAAGTTGCTGCGCATGAGCAAGTAGGGTTGCTTGCTTATTCACCATTAGCTCAAGGAACATTATCAGGAAAATATTTAAATGGTCAGATGCCACAAGGGTCAAGAATGGCTTTGTTTGGCGACGGGCCTCTAATGTATAGATACAAGAATGAAAAAACTACTAAGGCAGTTGAAATGTATGTTGAAATTGCAAAAAAACATGAGCTGGATCCCTCACAATTAGCTATCAGATTTTGTGATATACAACCTTTTGTCACATCTACCATAATTGGCGCGACGACAATGGAACAATTGAAAGCCTGCATAGACAGTATCCACCTTGATTTAAATAAAGAAATTATGAATGAAATCAGAAGCGTTCATAAGGAGATCCCAAACCCATCACCATGATTAAAAAACTTACAAAAACAGAAGTTACACAAAAACTGAAACGCTTATCAGGCTGGAAAATGGTCAAAGGCCGTAATGCAATTACTAAAACATTTAAATTTAAAGATTTTATGCAGGCCTTTGGTTGGATGACAGCTATGGCCATATACGCTGAGAAGAAAGATCACCATCCTGAGTGGTTTAACGTCTACAACACAGTAATCGTTACACTATCTACGCATGATTCAGGTGGTGTGACTAATCTCGATCTTGATATGGCTCAAGAGATGAATAAGAAAAAATAATAAGACTTCTAAGATTTATAAAAAGAAGTTGTCAGTGCAATCTTTCCTGTAGCTTTTCTTGCAAGAATTGTTTCAAGGGCTTCTTGCCCTCTTTCAAGTGGAAGTACTTCTGTAACTGGTGCTTTTAATTTACCTTCTTCATACCAGCTCGCCAGTTGGTTCATGTTATCCAAATGATTTTGTGGCTCTAAAGCTGTAAATTGTCCCCAAAATACACCTACAGCGGAACAACCTTTGATCAAATAAAGATTCATAGGAATTTTAGGTATATGACCAGCTGCCCAACCGATAACTAAAAAACGTCCGTTCCATGCAATGCTTCTTAATGCAGGCTCTGTAAAATCAGCACCAACAGGATCATAAATAACGTCTGGTCCTTTGCCACCTGTTGCTTTAGCGATTTCACTTCTAAATTGTTTAACTTGATCACGGTCTGTTAAATCATAGCCACCATAATTAATAACTTCATCTGCACCGTACTGTTTGCACACTTCTAATTTTTCATCAGATGATGCGGCCGCTACAACTTTGGCACCAAGAGCTTTGCCAATTTCAACAGCTGATATACCAACACCTCCAGCCGCTCCAAGAACCAACAACGTTTCTCCAGCTTTGAGTTGGCCTCGATTTTTTAATGCATACTGCGATGTACCATAAGTTAATGTAAAGCAAGAAGCCGTGGTAAAATCCATGCTGCTTGGTTTTTTATAAATTTGTCCCGCACTGACAATAACCTGTTCTCTAAAGCCTCCGAAACCTGTCATGGCAACAACTTCATCACCAACTTTCCAATCAGTAATGCTTTCACCAACTGCACTAATAGTTCCTGATATTTCACCTCCTGGTGAAAAAGGAAGCGGTGGTTTTACCTGATACTTATCTTGAATAATTAAGGTGTCTGGAAAATTAACACCAGCAGCATGCACATCGACCAGTATTTGACTTTTTTTTAATTCAGGAACTTCAACATCCTCATAAACCAATGAACTTGGGGGGCCGAATTCTTTACAAACAATTGCTTTCATAATTATGAAACTCGATATAAATTACTGACTATGAAATTTATTAATTTCAAACTTATTCTATCAATATTACTGCTGAGTTCAATAAATGCTTTTGCGGTCATCGATGTAGTACATCTTGGCTCTTTTGGGAAAAGTGGAGCATGGCAGGCAAAAGAATTTAAAGATGGTACGTCTAAAATTTGCTACATAATTTCAAAACCAATTGCGACCAATCCCTCAGACTTGAATCGTGGAGAACATGCTTTCATGATAACTAACTTTCAAGATGATGGGACCTCTCATGAAGCCAGTGTAGACACGGGGTTCACCTTTAAACCAAAAAGCATGGTTGAAGTCAGCATCAACAACAGCAACTACAAGTTTTTCACTGTTGAATCAAGAGCATGGCTAGCGGATGGTGAAAATGACCGGAAACTCATAAAAGATATGAAGAACGGAGCACGTGTCAAAGTTAAGAGTATCTCAAGTAGAGGAACCAAAATAACAGATACATATTCACTTATTGGATTTACAAAAGCATTAGCGGCGATCGACGAAGCCTGCTCATAAACAATCATGACAGATGAAAAATCAGACTTAATTGGACTAAGTCAATCGGAGATATATGAATCTTTAATTGCCAAAGATCTCATTGAAGCGAAAGATAAATTTCGTGCTAAACAAATATGGCACTGGCTTTATAATAAAGGTGAAACTGATTTTGGTAAAATGAGTTCAATCTCTAAAGAATTAAGATCAGCACTCCCTCAATTTTATCAAATTAAAAGGCCAACAATACAAACGCATGAAAAATCTATAGATGGAACACAAAAATGGTTATTCAAACTCAACGATGGAAATCTCATAGAGACAGTTTTTATTCCTGAGGATAATCGAGGAACGTTATGTGTATCATCACAAGTAGGCTGTACATTGAATTGTACATTTTGCTATACAGGCACACAAAAGTTAGTACGTAATTTAACCAGTGAAGAAATTGTTTCACAATTATTAGCAGCTAAGGATGAATTATCTGATTGGTCCAATAAACATGGAAGAAAAATTTCAAACGTTGTTTTCATGGGGATGGGAGAGCCTCTCTATAATTATTATAACGTCAAACAAGCTGCAGAAATTATGGGCGATAAGGAGGGAATTCAGCTGTCAACGAAGAGAATAACACTGAGTACATCAGGCATAGTCCCTGAAATAATGAAATGGGGAGAAGAAGTGGATTCAAGGCTTGCGATATCGTTGCATGCAACAAACGATGAATTACGCAATGAAATCGTGCCAATTAATAAAAAATTTCCCTTAAAAGAATTAATTAAATCTTGCAGAGAATATCCAAGAGCTAAAAATGCAAAGCGCATCACGTTCGAGTATGTGATGCTCAAAGGGGTCAATGACGGCGTGGCCGATGCACGTAAACTGGTTAAATTAATTTCAGGAATTCCAGCAAAAATTAATCTTATTCCCTTTAACCCGTGGCCTAATTCGCCCTATGAATGCTCTGATAAAGAGCAAATTAAAAAATTTAGTGACATCATTAAAAATGCAGGTTATGCAAGCCCTGTTAGAAAAACAAGAGGGCAAGATATTATGGCTGCATGCGGTCAACTCAAGTCCTCAAGTATAAAAGTAAGAAAAAGTGAACTAAGAAATCATGGATAAAGTAAATAAAGTTGTTCTTGCTTACTCAGGTGGGCTCGATACATCCGTTATATTAAGATGGCTTAAAGAAACCTACTCGTGCGAGGTAGTTACGTTTACCGCAAACTTAGGCCAAGATGAAGATTATGATTTGGTTGAGAAAAAAGCAACTCAGCAAGGTGTCAAAGAAATATTCATTGAAGATCTCAAGGAAGAGTTTGTCCGTGATTATGTATTCCCGATGTTTAGAGCTAATCCACTTTATGAAGGCTACTATCTTTTAGGCACATCTATTGCAAGACCTCTGATTGCACAAAAACAAATTGAAATTGCAAACAAAGTAGGGGCTGACGCTGTATCGCATGGTGCAACAGGCAAAGGTAACGATCAAATTAGGTTTGAGTTAGGTTATTATTACCATAAACCAGATATTAAAATCATCAGTCCATGGAGAGAGTGGGATCTTACATCTCGAACATCCTTGGTTGAGTATGCTGATCAACACGGCATTGAGATTGCCAAAGATAAAAGAGGCGAACAACCTTTCAGTATTGATGAAAATGTTTTGCACTCTTCTGCTGAGGGTAAAGTCCTTGAAGATCCATGGGAGGAAGCTCCTGATTATGTATATACAAGATCTGTATCACCAGAAGATGCTCCGGATACTCCAGAAGAGATTGCTATTGAGTTTAAACAAGGCGATGCCTGCGCTTTAAACGGACAGAGCATGACACCCTTTGAATTGTTGAAAGCCTTGAATGAGATGGGCGGAAAACATGGCATTGGTAGGGTCGATTTGGTTGAAAACAGATACATTGGTATGAAATCGAGGGGCATATACGAAACACCTGGTGGAACAATCCTATATCACGCTCACAGAGCCATAGAAAGCATCACATTAGACAAAGAGGCAGCACATATGAAAGATGAACTATCTCCTAAATATGCAGAGCTAGTCTACAACGGCTACTGGTTTTCACCAGAAAGAGAAATGATGCAATCCCTGATTGATAAATCACAAGAAAATGTAGAAGGTAAAGTCAGACTAAAACTCTATAAAGGTAATGCCATGATTACAGGCCGTGAATCCTCAATGAGTTTATACAATCCTAATCTAGCAACTTTTGAGTCAGATAATATTTATTCTCAAAAAGACGCTGAAGGCTTCATCAAATTGAATGCTTTGAGACTAAGAGAAAAAAAGTGATTTTTTAAGCCATAATAGTGGCGTATTGATATAAGAAATTATACCAAAACAAGTAATGAAATTTATTATAAAATTTATATTCATACTCAATATAATTAATTCGGCTCATGCACTCCCAACTTATGAGAGTGCTCTTGATATGTATGATGATAATGATTGTCTTACAGAAAAAAGTAGATCAGTTGTAATAGAATGGATCGTAGTTGATAATTACCGAATTGAATTCTTTCATTTACCCGATAGCGAAAAAGTTGGTTATTGGAAAGAGCATTGTCATTATCAAAGAATGCAAATACTTGATTTAAAAACTGAAGAAGTTGTATCAATCAAACTTGGAAGATTTCAGCCAATCTATAAAAATTTGAAGCAAGAAAAGTATTTATTTATTCAAAACTTGGATAGTCCTACCTCATCTAAATTTTCGGGGTGGTATTTTGATGAGGATGGTCCTAAAGAAGTTTTTAGCCTGACTACAAGAGGAAAATATTCATTGGTTTCTGAAAACTCCATTGAAGTTTATGAAATAAAACCCCATCCGGATGGAAATTCATATTGGAATTGTGCTATGTCAATTCAGCCCTATAATATCTATAGATATGTCCTAAGTCCAACAGGTCATATAAAAGAATTAGCTAAAGAAGGGCCAATAAAAGATGAATGTTTATAGAAATAAATTAGTTTTTTAATGTCAAATGAAGACTTAACAATCAAGAGTGCACAAAAGGTATTTAAACCTATTCCTCATCCATTCTTTGTAGAAATATCAAATCATATTGCTTACTCTTTCTACTATGATGAGCGTAATTTGCTTTTCTATGCTCAAAAAATTTCAATTGGAACAAAATTAAGACCATTATACCAGAGAGAAGATTATAAATTTTACTTTCACTACAGTGATGAAAAGACAGCATTCATGATAAATACATCTTATGGATCAAAATTTGTGAAATACAAAAACTACTTTATTGATACAAAGCCACCACTACTATATAGGGTAATTATATTAGAAGATGAATACGAATTTGATCGTTCACTTTTGGATAATCAACTTGAAAAGTTTGCAGATGCCGGACTTGTTGTTGAAAAATTTGAGTCAGAGCTTTTTTTATTTTTCGATAATGAATTTAATTTAGTGAAAAAAGTAAGGTTTATGATTCCAAATAATTTAAGCACTTATAAAGAATATAAATTGAAAATAGATGAAAAAAATTATTCAGATATAGTTCAAGAAAATCTTATAAATGAATACGGATACGAATACCCCGGACGGTTGTATAATACTTATATAAAAGAATCTATAGATGAAGGATATTTGGTTCAAGCTAGTATTCGTGCGTGGGCTGCGTCACGAAATATAAGAAAATATACAAGCGAGGAGATGGATAATATAAGATTAAAATTTATGGGAAAGCTGTCTCAAAATAGTGAATCTAATAATAAAATTATTAACATACATATTAATAATAAAAATCGTGAAATTAATTTAAGAGCTACTTCTGCTTTAAATCATTTAACAGAAGAAGATATACATGCATTGAATGATTTAGTTTCTAATTATTTAAAGAAAAACACGGGTCTATTTAAAAAATCCGTTTTAGGATCTGAGATTTTGACAAACGTTACAGGCAGCATGAAACATAATGCTAAAATTAGAGATATGTTTGCTCGTATTAAAACAGAAAATCATCAAAAATTTATCACCTACGGTCTAGGCGATCTCTTGTCACAGATTGGATATAATGCTGAACCAGCATTAATGATGCAACAAGATTTTAAAATGATTAAATAAATTTTCTTATCATTGGAAGACTATGATTGTTGCCTAAAAGCAGCATCCACTGTGTTTTTCAATAAACATGCGATTGTCATAGGTCCAACGCCACCTGGGACTGGAGTAATTGCTGAAGCTACGCTTAATACTTCATCAAAATCAACATCACCAACAAGTTTTGTTTTACCTGGATTTTCTGGATGATCTACACGATTGATGCCAACATCAATAACGATCGCACCTTCTTTAATCCAATCTTTTTTAACCATCAGTGGTCTTCCCACCGCCGCAACAACAATATCAGCTTGCCTGGTAAGCTCTTCAATATTTCTTGTTTTCGAATGAACAATAGTCACTGTGCAAGACTCCTCTAAAAGCAATTGTGCCATAGGTTTCCCAACGATATTGGATCTGCCAATAATGACAGCGTGCATTCCCTTAAGATCAGCAACAGATCTTTTTAACATCAGATAGCAGCCAAGAGGAGTGCACGGTGTAAATGTTTTATTTAAGAGTTCACCTCCAATTGAGTTTCTGCCAACATTAACTGCATGAAATCCATCTGCATCTTTAATAGGATCAATTGAATCAATGATTGCTCTTGAGTCTATATGTGATGGCAGTGGTAATTGAACCAATATACCGTTCACTTTATCATCTTTATTGAGGTCATCAATAAGCTTCAATAAATCAGTCTCAGCAACGCTTGTATCTAAAAAATGGTCTTCTACATTCATACCAATTTCTTTAGCCATTTTTGTTTTAGTCTTTACATAAACTTGACTAGCTGGATCTTCGCCCACTAAGACAACTGCAAGGGTTGGAACTTTATTAAAATCTTTTTTGAAACCCTCAACTTTTACTGCAGTTTCTGCACGCAGATCAGCTGCAATTTTTTTTCCATCAATGAGTTTATTTTCATCCATAATTTACAATGCGATTGTCATATAAAAATATTCATAAAGCAGATTTCTAATAAAGTATAAAATCAAAATCAAGACCACTGGAGATATGTCAATCCCACTAAGATTTGGCAAAAAATTTCTTATAGGATTAAGTAATGGATCGGTTAACTTTTTTGTTCCATAATAAACAGCAATAATAATTCTATTCTGAGTATTAAAGATATTCATAGCTATCAACCAACTGAAAATGACATTGATGATCAATACCCATATATAAAGATTAATAACTTGATCAAAGAGAATGATGAGTGAATTCATGAATTAATATCTTTCAATAAGTAGTTATCTAAAAAAGAGTCTAACCATAAATTTATTTTTTTACCATGTTTAAGTCGATGAATAAGTTGTTCACGTCGATTTTGTGCACCTTTTTCTTTCAGCATATAACCTGCATAATACAACCAACGAAGATGCATCTTTAAATTAACTTCAGGATGAAATTGAATAGCTAAAGCATTTTTATATCGAAATGCCTGTTCCCTGAATAGATCACCCTTAGCTAGAATTTCACATGACTTGGGCACAGTAAAACCTTCTCGATGCCACTGGAAAAACTTTTTCTGACTTTGGAACATCTTATGGCCGTCTCCTGTGGGATTGATGTCAAAAAAACCAATTTCAAGTGTAAGGTCATGAGATTTTTGAACTGATCCCCCAAGGTTCTTGGCCAGCATTTGAGCACCTAAACATATTCCCAGAAACGGCTTATTGGACTCAAGCACTTTAGAAATCCAGTCTATCTCGTATTTTATATAATCGAGATCATCATTAGCACTCGGTGGTCCACCATAGATGACCGCTAGATCATGGTCATCCATATTGTCTGGAAGTTTTTCACCAATTACTGGCCTTCTGACATCTAGTGTGTAACCACGCTTTCTTAACTTAATACCAACATCACCAGTGCTTGATCTTGGTTGATGAACGACCATTAATGCAGTTTTTTTACTCATAGCTCAAGCTATGAAACTACATCGCGCTTAAGCCACCATCAAGAACAATTTCTGCCCCTGTCATGAATTTAGACTCGTCAGATGCTAGATATAAAATGGCATACGATACATCATCTGTATCTCCAATTTTATTCATTGGAATTTGTCTAGCTAGTTTAGCAACCGCTTCATCTGCACCAAAAGCCTGCTTAATGGGATCAAGAATGGGCGTATTCACAAATGCTGGATGAACAGAATTGCAGCGAACCTCAAATCCTTTTTTTGCGCAAAATAGAGCGACAGATTTAGAGAGATGACGAACTCCTGCTTTTGAAGAATTATAAGCAGCAGTATTCCATCCTGCAACTATACCTGAAATCGATGAGATATTAATAATTGAGCCATGACCATACTCACCCATAACTGGAACAGCATATTTACATCCAAGAAAAACACTATCAAGGTTCACTTGATGTACTTTTTTCCAGATATCAAAATCTGTTGAAACGACATCAGCGCCTAGACTAATGCCTGCACTGTTCACTAATATGTTAATTTTACCATGGTCACTCTCAGTTTTATTAATTAATTCAATCCAAGACTCTTCTTGGGTAACGTCATGAAATATAGCTTGAAATTGTGTCTCACTAAAATCACTTAAGCGCTCTGACATTGAATCTAATACTTCACGGTTTACATCTGTGAGAATAACTTTTGCACCTTCCTCAAGAAGCTTACGTGCCGCAGCAAATCCAAGTCCAGAAGCTGCACCAGTTATAATTGCAACTTTGTCCTGTACTCGTCCCATTTTATCCTAAATCTACTGTGAAATAACTATCCTGAGAAGTTGAGTCTTCTGAAGTAAAATTTTCATAGCACTCTGACATACTGTGCTTACGAAAACCATTTTCACCTGCTAATAAAAACTCATCACTTCCAAGATATACAATTGATGTATTGCTTAAACGATCAGATCTTACGCAGGTTTCAATATTTTTCTTTCTGAATAGATCAACTACTGAAACAGAGCCACCATTACCGCTTATGGCGATACGTCCATCATCTAATATAATGGCATTGGTTAAACTATTTTTTGAACCAATGTATAATCTGTCAAAACCAAGGGTCTTGCACTCACCTGAATATATTCCTGTTTCATAACAAGCAAGAGTTGTGATCTTATCACTGGGTATAACATCATCAGGTCCATAATCATTTATTAAAGTGAGATTGCCTGACATACCTAATAAAAGTGATTGTCCCTCATCGACCTTAATTCCTGCCCAATAGGAACCTTCATAACCTGTCTCTACAGAAAGCCAGCTAAGACCTCTGTCGTCTGAAAGATAGTATTTTCCTAATTCACCTACTGCGTAAGCTTCATTCATTGCTGACTTCCTCCACATCTGAGAATCAGCATAAGCAAAATTTAAATGAGGTTGAAACTCATCATCGTCTACGAATAAATAACCCCAACTCTTTCCACCATCAGAAGTTCTCAGTGACAAAGCAAAGGCGCCCAATGCAATTCCATCATTTTCATCAAACATATGGATAGATAGCAAAGGCGCATCCCAATCAATATCTTCATACTGCTTAACCCAGGTCTTGCCATAATCATTTGAATGAAGAATAACTGCATCATGACCAACTACCCAACACGATTTTTTAGTAGGACAGCTCAAGTCTGTAATTGTGCTAGTGTAAGGAACACTCTCTGCTTGAGTCCAAGTATCTCCTAAGTCATCAGAATAAATTATAATCCCGTGTTCACCAGCAGCATAAATTCGATCATCAACTTTTTGCATAGCATTGATTAAAGATTTTTCCGCAAGGGCTGATTGCGCAGCAAATCCTGATCCATAATTAAAGTTAGAAGAGGAAACAGAACTAATGGGTAATAGAAAAAGTGTACCTAGTAATATAAAAATTCGGAACATAAGCTTTTATAAAAATAAAACCCGACTTAAAAAATTCAAGTCGGGTTTTATGTTAAAAGTTGTTAAAGGTAAAGTTGTTTTACCTTGCGTAACGTCTTAAACCATCTGGTGTGTAGAAGCTAACTGCTTTTTCCTCACCATTAAAGATTGGCGGTGACGGCTGAATTGCTACACCCATGATATTACCACCAGAATACGTTCTTGTAGCAAAGTCAAAAGTGTATTCACCTTGAACGTTACAAATGTCTTCAGACATCATTCCAGTTCCACCCAATCCACCAACTACATGCGTTTGCATATATGTACGCATTAACTCTTGATTACCATCGTACATATCTTGGTACATAAGAAGTCCTGGCTGACCGTCTAAGAAGTAGAAAGTTCTAGACTCATAAAGATGTCTTTGACCTGGGCTTAATTGCGCATGAACAACATGCACATCATGTTCTTCAAATCTTACAAAATCAGGATTCAAATGACCAACGCCGTGAGTATCTGCAATTGGGTTATCAGCTAAAGCATCGTTCATAAATGGAACAATCATTTTTTGCTTACCTTCATAGGACCAATCGTATCGATCCTGCGCTCCGTTAAATCCACCAAACTGGTCAACGGTAACAATACCACCACCAGCAGTTGTTAATGTGTCATAAGAAATGTTTGGCGCTCGTCGCACACGTCTTGTTGCAGGACTGTACTGCCATGCTTTACGTGGTTGCATATAACTATCAATAAAATCATGCACAAGAGTTACTGTGCCCGCACTTCTTGGTGGGCCTAAGTTTTTCTGCATGAACAATGCAAATAAGTTTTTATCTGCATACATTGTTTTTGTTCTTGGGTTTGTAGGGAAAGAAATTGATGTTTCTTGTTGCCCTAAAGTAATTGAACCATCGGCTTTAACATTTGTTGATGATTGAATTCTTTCAACTGCACTGATTTGACCCGCGTACATACGATAATTCCATACAAAGTGTTGAGCTTGACTTGGATCAGGGAAAGGTGTCTGACCAAAATTTGGAACCTCAATACCTTCATTATCGTTTACCATTGTACCATTAGATTGACTAATAGCTGCAATATCTGGATCTGTAGCACACGATGCACTATTTTCTGAAACATCAATTCTATATGTGTCAGGATAAGTAGCAAACATGTTGATCTGACCTGGATTTAACATACCTGCATACTCAGCCACATTCGCAGATGTAACCGTGTACTTAACATGTCCATCAGCCATAGCTGATGATGAGAAAACTATCGCAGAAACGAGAGTTATCAGTAAGTTTTTTAGTCTTAAATTAATCATTTTATTCTTGTCCTCTCCTAGATTAATATGCGTATGAAAAAGATGCTGTCGCAATATCTTTATCAGTACTACCGTTAATTCGTGGATCACCCATATTCATTTGATAACCCAATGATACCGCAAGGTCACTTCTAGTAAACCCAGCTGTTAAAGATGCTTTCATTCGACCATCAACAAAACCACCCATTGAGCTTGGTCCATCACCGTAGAAGTCGTGATCGAAACCAAATGATGGTGAGAATGTCCATGCAGAATTTTGGAAGTTATTATAAGTCACTCCAGTTCTTATTCTGTAAGTCATAGACAAACTATCAGCACCAGCGTTATCTTCACAATAACCTAACCCAAATAGACCGTTCGCTTGAGGTGTTAAAGTGTTTGTTAACCCACTTGGATCCATACAACCATTTTGATTCACATCAAATCCACTCTGGAACTGACCGGAACGAACAACGCCTTGTGCGTAATCCATGTCAGGAACACTTACTGCTCCTATTTCAAATAGTGAGAAACCACTATCAGCACCTGCGCCAGTCACAAACGGATGAGATGCAGTGTATGATGTTGCAAAGTTAGCATCAAATGTCCAAACGTCCATTTCTGCAGTTCCATCACACTCTGTGTAACCTGCCATTTCACCACTAGCATTTCCAGTAGCAGATGAAAGATCACAATTTGGAGTAGCTGACCATTTAGTAGTACCTAAAAGTAGTGCTCTCGCGTCAGCAGGACTTCCTGCAGCCCCCCAAGATGAGACGCTTTGCATAAAAGTACCGCCTGTACTGTCAATCAAATTGTTTGTCAAATCAGCTATATCGATTTGCAAAGGGAAATCTGGACGAAAAGCAACTTCAAAGTTAGCTGCAGTGCCGCCCAAGTTTGTGCTTAGTGACACTCCAAAAGTTTGAATGTCCTCAGGATAATACAATTGATATCGACCAGCATTAGCAAAAGATAGTGTAGCTATTGCACCAGTCGCGTTAGCAAGAAAGGCTCCCCTTGTAGCAACTGGTGTCGCCGCATAACATAGAGATGGATCAAAGAAATGCGTAGCGTTTGCAAACGGAGCTGCTGCTCCTGGCGCTAACAAGCCACAAATACTCTGTCCAAATGCTGTACCATAAATAAGTTGCTCGTTGGCATTTACAGCACCATCGGTAATATCATAAGTTTGGCCAACCGCTGCGGCAGCTCCAGTTTGCATAGCATTAAGAATACCGAAGAAGTCAGTTGCATATCCATTTGTAATACCTAACATTCTTATTCTTGGTTGGTTAGCATGAGTATTGTTAAAATAAACACCCCATTCTACACCTGAACCAACATCGTCAAGATATCCACTGAAGTTAACACCATACTGACCGTCATCTTTAGCTTCAGCGTCTGGTGCTCTAAAGATATTAAGAAGACCAGCTCTGTTTCCTCTAGCAGGCTCTTGTGATACCAATCTTTGGAAAGCAGTATCCACTTGAGCATTTGTAAGTGACATAGCTGTAGAAATTGTTCCAAGACCGTTTGAAGTTAGTGCATCTGTAAGACCAGCTGTATTTGCTACAGCCTCAAGAGCCACTTCATAATTAGTTGTCGCACCAGTCATAGCATTTGCTACAGTTGCCATTCCCGTTGTACCAGTTGTAGGAAACAGCACATTTAATAAATTAACTTGCACTGAATAAGCATCTTCATCGGCTGCAAATAAATGTCCGTCGGCTGCGTTACTACATATTCCTCCAATGCCTGTTGAGATACATTGAACAACATCATAATATATGCCGCCAAAAGGAAGTGATGTATCTTCATTATAGAATGCTGAACTGACCAAACCAGTTGTGCTGCCAACACCAACTAGTTCGCTTCCAAAGAAAGATCCAGCAGCGTCAAGCTCAACCGGTTTTTGTTCTAGTTGATAATAAGCATCAACAGTGACACCCGAATCAGAATAAGCCGAAAGCCCAATCATTGCTTGCGGTAAAAGAGCATCTTTTAATCTCGCACCAGGTGAACGTAGTAGAGGGAGGTTTACACTGTTTACATTATTCACACCAATTGGGAGAAGTGCTGTGACACCTTGGCTTTGAATATAGTTACCTAGATACATATCAACATTTGAAGAAAGAGGAGCAGTTATATATGCGTTACCAAGTTTTACACTAGATTCTAATTCACTTTCAGCTGCATTAGTTAGACGTTTAAAGTCAGCGTCGTTGATAGCTAAAACAGGGTTATACATTGCAACACCTGAGAGATTCAAACCAACACCGTAAGCATTACTTCCACTGAAACTTAATGATATCGTTTGACCAGCATCGACTATGGCACCTTTTCCAAAGTTCAAACGACCATCATCACCGTTTGTACTTCCAATACTTATCGTTCTTGAAGAATTATTTCCGTAAGGGTCTACGATTATGCCATTGCAACCACCATTACCATTGTGTACTCCTCCACCGATCAATGCTTGTTGAGCTGCGGATGCTGTTGTTGCACTACCTGAAACTAATTGGCAGTTGTTGTCTTCAGTTCTTACTGAGAAACCATGAGTAACGATTGCTGTTCCATTGCCTTCAAAACCACCTAGGTTTAAACTTGTTGCATTTGCAGGCAATAGACTTATCGATGAAATAGCTACAAACGCACTCAGCGTGAATAACTTAGTAATTTGTTTTAACATTTAGAACTCCCCTTCTCTAAATAAATAATAAATTCATAAATAAAGTCTTTCGACTTATTGTCGAAATTTGAGCTATTAAACTTAAAAAAACGCCATTAGTCAAACTATTATAGGTCTGGGCTAAAATTTATATATTTTAAATTTTGGAGTATTGTAAAATTACCACAAAAGCCCATTTTTTTAGGAATTAGATATATTTTTTAGCTAAATTTATATTTTTTGAGAAGACTTATTATTCGCTCAATTGATGATGGTTTTGCAGCTAATACCCCAAATTGGGATTTTTTAATCTCTCTTGCGATCCGATTACTATAGGCAATGAATTCGAGTTTACTCAAATGTCTTTTATTTAATCCTTGAAGCTTACACAACTTCAAAAATGTCTTGTAAGAAAAAATAGAAAAAAATACTACAACTTTCATTTTTCCCTCCATAATTAAATCGCTAGTCGATTTATTCAATTTTTTTTTGGGAATAGTCTCATACACTTGATTTAATAATACTTTAAAACCTACTTGTTTAAGTTCACGAACGAATTGTCTGTTATAAATATTGCTACATAAATATTCTAAAGTGTGTCCCTTTACTTTTTTGCTTAGTTTAATTTTGTCGAGAAGTAATTCACTGGTTTCTGCAAATACTAAAACCTTTTTTACTTTAAGATTTTGAAGCTCTTTTTTAACTTTGTGACCGATTACTATAAAACTTGATTTCTTGAACTCGTCTTTATTTTTTTTTGACGATAATGATCTCACTGCTTGTTTGCTTGCAACCAAAAAAACTTTATCTGGGTGACACTCAATTTTTTTCTTCAGTATACGAAAAGAAGTTAAATTTTCTTTTTTATGCCGGATATTTTTTTTTGATAATAATATAGATAACTTATCATTGTCCTCTCTAGGGCGCGTAATCAAAATCATTTTTTAAACTTTCCAATTCATCTATTTTTGTTTGTCCCAAAACATTTATTATTTCATCACTTAACTTATCACTTAATTCTAAATAGTTCTTTTTTACATCTGACAATGATTTTTTAAAAAGTTTATTTCCCTCGTGATCAAATATTTCAAAGTTCAGTTTAATTTCATTTTCTATAATTTTTGCATAAATTGAAACAGGGCTGTTGCAATTTGCATTTATATTTTTCAAAACTCTTCGTTCAGCCATACATTCAGTTTGGGTCTGGGGATCATTTATAATTGATACTACTTTTTTTATTTTGCTGCTCTTTAGCGCTTGCACTCCTACAGCCCCTTGGCAAGCTGCTGGTAAGAATAATTTAAAGTCTAATACTTCGGTAATCAAATGTTCTAGATTTAAACGAACTAAACCTGCCTGACTTAAAATAATAGCATCGTATTCTCGATTTTTTAATTTCTGAATGCGAGTATCGACATTGCCTCTCAATAACTTGATCGATAAGTCTTTTCTTAAACTAAGGACTTGGGAACGTCGGCGAATAGAACTGGTGCCAATCACGCTACCTGATGGCAAGTCCATAAACTTTTTTCCGGAATTACTGAGAAGTGCATCATTTGCACTATATCTTTTCATCCAGCAGATTATATCAAGATCGGTTGAGACTTCTTGAGCCGGCACATCTTTCATCGAATGCACCCCGATATCGATTTTACCTGATAGTATTTGTTCTTCTATCTCTTTGATAAACAAGCCTTTCCCTCCAATACGATCTAAGCGGTGCGTATTATGAACATCGCCTGTGGTTTTGATTGTTTTTATTTCAAATAAATCTTTTTTTAGGTTTGGATCTGAACTAAGAACCTCTTGTATCAAAAGATTGGTCTGAGATTGAGATAAGTTACTGCTGCGAATTCCTACTACAATTTTTTGCAATTCAGACATACATTATAATATCGAACATTTTAACGGTAGGTTTATAATTAAAGAAATAACAGTTAAAGTATACTTAATTTAAGTGGATTTTTATAAAAAATGAGTATGAAAAAAATCAGAGTATTGGGCATTGAATCCAGTTGTGATGAAACATCGGTTTCAATTGTAGAGAAGACTGGGGAGAAGATAAAAGTGCTTTCAAACATAGTCAAATCGCAACTTGATGTTCATAAAGATTATGGAGGAGTTGTTCCAGAGCTCGCTGCAAGAGCTCACTCAGACGTTATTCATAAATTAATTCAAATGGCTTTGGATAAGGCCAAGATTACATTCCGTAGCATTCATGCCATTGCCTCAACAGCAGGACCTGGTTTACTTGGTGGGCTGTTGGTAGGCGTTGTCGCTGGAAAGACACTAGCCTCATCACTCAAAAAACCTTTCATTGCAGTGAACCACTTAGAAGGTCATGCCTTGTCCATTAAGCTCGAACAAAAGATTGAATTTCCATATCTTCTACTCTTAGTGTCTGGCGGACATACTGAATTCACAGTAATCAAAAAATTCAATAGCTACAAACGCATCGGCACAACCATTGATGATGCACTGGGTGAAGCATTTGATAAAACCGCACGTCTTTTAAAGATGGAATATCCAGGTGGACCTGAAATCGAAAAATACGCCAAAAAGGGAGATGAAAATAAATACAAGTTACCCTTACCTCTAATTAATGAAAAGAATTGCCACTTCTCTTTTGCTGGTCTGAAATCTGCAGTTGCCAATGTTGTTGCGAAGAATAAATGCACTGAAACATTTAAGAAAGACATGTCAGCCTCTTTTCAAAAAACTATCAATAAAATTTTATCTATTAAAGCTCAACATGCCATTGAGCATTTTCAAAGAATTAATAAATCAAAAAAAACTACAAAAATTGTAGTTGCTGGAGGTGTAGCTGCAAATAAAAGTCTTCGCAGTGCGCTTACAAAATTAGAATCAACTCATCAATGTGAATTTCTTTTTCCGTCCATAAAATATTGTACTGATAATGGGGCCATGATCGCACTTGCAGGAATAGAGAGGTTTGAGCGAAACATGTTTAACAAACTAGATTTCAAACCAAAACCAAGATGGCCACTTGATAAAGACGCTTTATTCATGAAAGGAAAGAGAGTCGTTGGCGAATAAAAAAGAGTTTAGAATTGGTGTCATCGGAGCCGGTGCATGGGGTACGGCACTCGCAAACATACTGGCACAAAAACAACAAGTAAGACTCTGGGCCAAAGAAAAAAGTGTATGCGAAAACATTAAAAAGTATAGAGAGAATAAAAGATTTCTTCCAAAAATCAAATTAAGCAAAAAAATAAATTGTACGACAGGAATCAATAGTGTTTCTGAATGTGAGATATTATTTTTAGTGATTCCAGTTCAATACCTCTCTGGTGTTTTAAGCAAATTAAAAAATTCAATAGATGAAAAAACAATTTTTGTTTGTTGTTCAAAAGGACTAGAAATGAACAGCTTAAAATTACCAAGTCAGATCGTATCTTCGATATTTCCAAAAAATAAAATTGCAATCATTTCAGGTCCAAACTTCGCAGCGGAAATTGCAAAAGGATTACCTGCTGCTACAACTGTTGCATCCAAGCAAGAAGAAGTAGCAAAAAAAATTGCAACACTCATTCAATCACCAACACTACGACCTTATTTATCTAATGATATAAATGGATCACAAATTGCGGGTGCGCTAAAAAATATTTATGCCATAGCCAGTGGTATTGTTGTTGGAAAAAAATACGGTGAGAATGCAGTTGCCTCAATCATCTCAAGAAGCTTCGCCGAAATAACAACAGTTGCAAAATCAATGAATGCAAAAAAAACTACGCTTGCTGGTCTTTCAGGTATGGGTGACTTATTTCTTACATGTTCTTCTAAAGAATCCAGAAACTTTTCCCTCGGTATTGATTTAGCAAAAGGAAAAACATTAAATGAAATTATTCAAAAAAAATTTTCAATAGCCGAAGGTGTCTTTACTGTTCGAGCATTAAAAAAACTTGCAGATAGAGAAAAATTAGATTTACCAATTAATGAGGCTGTATACAGAGTCCTGTACCGAAAAAAAAATATTGATCTTGCCATTCAAGAACTTTTAAATAGGCCCATTAAAAAGGAATGATTTTTTGGTATTTTTTAAAATATTAATCTATGTGATAATATCTCCATTATTTAGGAGGTATATATATGAAGATTGTAAGCAAATATTTAATTTCAATAATAATTTTGTTAAGCACCAGTACCTTATTACTTGCTAGTGAAGAACAAAATGCTTTTGACTTTAGTTTTCCTAATTCTGTAGGTGGAGAAATTAACTTGCAAGAACACAAAGGTAAGACTCTAATGCTTTTTGTTGCTTCAACAGACTGTGGATTTAAAACTCAATTTAAGGATTTTCAAAAAATTTATAAAGAATATGAAAGTGATAATTTTCTTGTAATTGGTATTTCAGCTCTTGACCTAAATGTTAAAGAACCTAGGAGGGGTAGTGATATAAATAAATATTGTTCCGATAGATTTGGAACAACTTACCCCATTTCAAATGTAATAGAGGTTAACTTAAAATCTAAAAATACCCATCCATTTTTTAATTGGGCAAAAAGTCAGGGAATTGAATTCAAAAAGAATTTTGAAAAAATTCTAATTGATAAAAATGGAAACATAGTTCAAAAATTTAAAAGAGACAGAAGACCAACTAATAAAAAAATAACGAATGAAATAGAGAATATTATTTAATTATTTTTATTTTTTAGTAATTTAAGCTTTTTAAAAAAAATCAAAACCACTTTGAACCATTGAGTGTAGGAAAGATGAATTATTGGTTGATGAAATCAGAACCAGAAACATGGTCTTGGGAACAGCAAGTAAAAGCTGGAAGCAAGGGTGAAGGCTGGGACGGAGTACGTAATTATCAAGCATCTAATAACATGAAGAAAATGAAGAAGGGGGATCTTTGTTTTTTTTATCATTCAGTAAAAGAACGTGATGTTGTAGGGATTGTCAAAGTTGTTAAAGAGTATCATCCTGATCCAACCGACAAGTCCGAGCGCTTTGGCATGGTGAGTGTAAGCGCAGTTAAACCGCTAAAAAAAAGAGTAAATCTCACTCAAGTTAAAGATGACAAAAGACTTAATCACCTCGCATTAGTCAAACAATCACGATTATCCGTAATGCCCATCGATAAGAAGTCCTGGACTATTATTTGCAATCTAGGTGGTATCAAATAAGATATTTGGTCTATGAGTGATAATGGAAAATTTGACGTCAGTGCCGATTGGTCTGCCAACGCGCAAATTAATCAAGATAAGTATAATGAATGGTATGAAACATCATTCAACAACAACGAAGATTTTTGGAACGAACACGGCAAACGTATAGAATGGATGAAGCCGTATACAAAAGTGAAGGACGTTTCGTTCAACAAAGATAATTTTTCAATCAAATGGTACGAAGATGGCGCACTTAATGCGTCCGCCAATTGCATCGATCGACATTTAAAAGATAAAGGGGATCAGACCGCTATCATTTGGGAAGGTGATGATCCAAAAGATTCAAAACACATTACTTATAAGGAACTTTATAAAGAAGTTTCAAAATTATCGAATGGCATGAAATCCCTTGGTGTAAAAAAAGGTGACCGCGTAACCATCTATATGCCAATGATTCCTGAGGCGGCTTACGCAATGCTTGCCTGTACACGCATTGGCGCCATTCATTCAGTTGTCTTTGGTGGCTTTTCTCCTGACTCACTTGCAGGACGCATCAGTGATTGTAAATCAGATATTGTGATAACGGCTGATGAAGGCTTAAGAGGTGGCAAACCAATTCCATTAAAAAAGAATACAGACGATGCCATCAACATCTCAGGTGGTGTGAGACATTGTATTGTTGTCAAGCGAACAGGTGGTGCAATCGACTGGCATGATGACCGTGATGTTTGGTATCACGAATTAATAAGTGACGCATCAGATGACTGCCCACCAGAAGAAATGAGTGCGGAAGATCCATTATTTATTCTCTATACATCTGGCTCTACAGGAAAACCAAAAGGCGTGATGCATACTACTGGCGGTTACATGGTGTATGCGTCCATGACACATCAATATGTATTTGATTACAAACCTGGTGATGTTTATTGGTGCACGGCTGATGTTGGTTGGGTCACAGGTCACAGTTACATTGTGTATGGTCCGCTCGCGAATGGCGCAATTACACTTATGTTTGAAGGTGTGCCAAATTATCCAAGCGCATCTAGATTTTGGGAAGTGGTTGATAAACACAAAGTCAATATTTTCTATACAGCGCCTACCGCTATTCGTGCACTCATGCGTGAAGGTGAAGGACCGGTTACGAAAACAAGTCGGTCTTCTCTTAAATTGCTCGGTACTGTGGGTGAGCCTATCAATCCGGAAGCCTGGATGTGGTATTATAATATCGTTGGTGAAAAAAAATGTCCCATCGTCGATACATGGTGGCAAACAGAAACGGGGGGTATCTTAATTTCACCTCTTCCTGGAGCTATTGCTCAAAAACCGGGGTCAGCAACAAAACCTTTCTTTGGTATTCAGCCAGAGATCATGGATGCTGAAGGAAATATATTAGAAGGCGCTTGTGAAGGATCATTGTGTCTTGCAGATTCTTGGCCGGGACAAATGAGAACCGTATACGGCGATCACAAAAGATTTATTGAAACTTATTTCTCTCAATTTGATGGAAAGTATTTCACAGGTGATGGGTGCAAACGTGATGAAGATGGTTACTATTGGATCACCGGACGTGTTGATGATGTGATTAATGTCTCCGGTCACCGTATGGGAACTGCTGAAGTTGAATCGGCTTTAGTTGCGCATCCAAAAGTCAGTGAAGCCGCTGTTGTTGGCTATCCTCATGATATTAAAGGTCAGGGAATATACGCTTACGTAACCTTAAACGCAGGCGAAGCAACATCTGATGAATTATATAAAGAGTTGGTTGCTTGGGTACGAAAAGAAATTGGACCTATTGCATCTCCTGATCTTATTCAATGGGCACCCGGTCTTCCAAAAACTCGTTCTGGAAAAATCATGAGAAGAATTTTAAGAAAGATTGCAGAAAATGAATACAGCAATCTTGGTGATACATCTACTTTAGCCGAACCAGCAGTCGTCGATGATCTGATCGACAATCGAATGAACAAATAGGTAAACATTAATTCATGAGTGATAAAAATCTTATTAAGAGTTTAATAGAAGAACATAAAATGGAACCTCATCCTGAGGGTGGACATTATGTTGAGATTTTTAGAAATGACGATGTCACTCATATATATTTTTTATTAGAAGAACATGAAAACTCTCATTGGCACAGAATAACCAAAACGGAAACGTTACACTTTTACTCTGGTAGTCCTCTTAACGTATACACCTCAAAAGACGGAGTAGAATTTCAGATTGATGAAATCGGGTCCAATAATAATTTTATGTATACTGTTGAAAAAGGTACTTGGTTTGCCTTAAAGTCTACTGGTTCTTATAGCTTGATTGGATGTACGGTTGCGCCTGCGTTTCAATTTGAAGATTTGGAACTCGCACCTAAAGACTGGAAGCCGTCTACATTTGATCAGCAGCTTTAAATAGTTCTTAAAAAATCTTCTTGATGTTGATTTTTATCAAATTATTTAATCTAAAGTGACTAAGAAGAATTCACTCTACATATTAATTACAGGAATTATCATCGTTGGCTTATATTTTACGATGATGCCCGATAATAACAGTACTCAGAACAGGGTTGATATTGTTAATGCGCAGACTTCTCCTGCTGTAGTGTCTCTTTATCAAAATAATTGTGCATCGTGCCACGGTAAAAATTTACAAGGACAAGTTGGATGGCAGAATCAACTTGATGACGATGGACATCGACTTGCACCCCCGTTAAATGGCACAGCTCATACATGGCATCATTCGCCGGAATATTTATACAGAGTAATAAAGTATGGCTTCACAAGTTTTGATCCGAATTATGAGGGGAAGATGCTTGGCAACTCGGATCTTTCTGATGAGGAAGTCTGGGAATTGGTATCGTATATGAAAGAAGTATGGCCTAACGAAATCAAAGAAGTTTATGAAAATAGATTTGGGTCATAGAAGACCTCACTATTAAAAATCTGAGGTAATTCCTTTTTTTTCCCAGTCGCCAAAGCGGGTTGGTTCAGGCCCATCTGTGCCACCTATTTCCTTTTTCTTTTTAGGGAGTTTTGAGGCAGATTTCTTGTCTTCTGTATCCTCAACAACTTCAGTTTTTTTATCGCTCATGATAGTTAATTTAATCTTAAATTTTGAGTTATCAAAGCATGAAAAATAGTGGGAAACAAATGGGGTTTCTGTTATACAGAGAAATAATGCTTCTTACACATGTCGGTTAAAATATCACCTTCGATACTAGCATCTGATTTTTCATCATTGGGCGAGGAAGTCGTCAACATCACCAAAGCAGGTGCTGACTATATTCATGTTGATGTCATGGATGGACACTTCGTGCCAAACTTAACTATTGGACCTGACATTGTAAAATCAATTAGAGATAAATCATCACTGCCATTTGATGTTCACTTAATGATTGATCCTGTTCAACCTTATATTGAAAAGTTTGTTGAAGCAGGTGCTGATATTGTATCTGTTCACCCTGAAGCCAATGACGATACGCAAGCCTGTATTGATAAAATTAAATCATTAAATGTGAAAGCAGGACTTGCAATTAATCCTGATACGGAATGGGAAGTGGTGAAACCGTTTATGGATCAGTTGGATCTTATTTTAGTGATGAGTGTGCATCCAGGTTTTGGTGGGCAAAAATTTATTCCAACTGCACTTGATAAGCTTGAAAAGCTTCGAAAAGAAATCGATCAATCGGGTAGGGAAATTGATTTAGAAATTGATGGAGGAATCAATTTTGAAAATATTCAATCAGTCATTGACGCTGGAGCAAACATGATTGTGGCTGGCACCACGACATTCAAAGGTGGTCCAGGTGAATACGCAAATAATATTGAAAAATTAAGAGGCCATTAAATTGGACGTCAAAATAAAAACGGCACTGATATCTGTTTCAGATAAATCAGGTTTAGAAAACATTGTTCACTCACTACAAATACATGGGGTGAAAATAGTTTCAACAGGCGGTACTGCAAAAGCCATTGCTGAAATGGGTGTGGACGTCATGGATGTCTCTACACTAACAAATTTTCCAGAAATGATGGACGGACGTGTGAAGACATTGCATCCCAATGTGCATGGAGGATTACTTGCTAAAAGAGATGATAAAGA
>CABYGA010000011.1 GCA_902518415.1 uncultured Pelagibacteraceae bacterium
TCTTTATATATTTTATCAATTAAATCAATATTTTAATAAATGGTACTATAGTACTTTATATATGAGTTTACATAATCTTTAAACCGGTATTAAATTTTATGTCGATATAGTTGTAGTTTGTACGCTTTTACTGCAATTATTGTCGATCAAAAAAATTAATAGGGGAATTATAAAGAAATGGCTAAAAATAAATTTGTACCAGCTGACTCAGTCAATCCTGAGACTATAGCTTTACATGGCGGTGACTATAGAAGTGATCCATCCACAACATCTGTAGCAGTGCCTATATATCAAACAACTTCGTATCAATTTCATAATACTGAGCATGCAGCCAACTTATTTGGCGCAAAAGACTTCGGAAACATTTATACAAGAATTATGAACCCAACTGTTGATGTTCTTGAAAAAAGGGTTGCTGCAATGGAAGGTGGTGTTGGTGCTCTTTGCGTGAGTTCAGGACAATCTGCTTCTATGCTAAGTATTCAGAACTTGGTGAAAGCTGGTGACAATATTGTTAGTTCTACTGATTTATACGGAGGTACGTGGAATTTATTTGCTAACACAATGAAGGATCTTGGAATTGAAGTAAGGTTTGCTGATCCAAAAGATCCAGAGAGCTTTAGGAAATTAACTGATGACAATACAAGAGCATACTATGCTGAGACCCTTCCAAATCCAAAGTTAAAGGTATTTCCCATTCGTGAAGTTGCAGATATAGGAGACGAATATAATATACCATTGATAGTTGATAACACAGCAGCGCCAGTAATATGTAAGCCAATAGAGCACGGAGCTACAATTGTTGTGCACTCATTAACTAAATTTATTGGTGGGCATGGAACGACTATTGGGGGAATTATTGTTGATAGTGGCAAGTTTGATTGGGGGAAAGATCCTAAAAGACAGCCTAATCTAAATGATCCTGATCCGAGTTATCATGGAATGGTTTGGACAGAGTTTGCCAAAGCTGTTGGTCCAATTGCCTATATAGTTAGAGCAAGATTTGTTGGCTTAAGAGATATAGGTGCAGCCTTGAGTCCTCAAAGTGCATTTAATATCATACAAGGCCTCGAAACAGTTTCACTGAGAATGGAAAAACACTGTTCTAATGCAGCTAAAGTTGCTGAGTACCTCTCAAGTCATAATAAGGTTTCTAGAGTTATTTACGCTGGGCTTGACGAGGGTGAAGCAGGCGAAAGAGCAAATAAATATCTTAAAGGGGGACATGGCGCACTTTGTGGTATCGAACTTAAAGGTGGCAAGGCAAGTGGTGAAAAATTTATTAATAATTTAAATATGTTTTACCATGTAGCAAATATAGGAGATGCGAGAAGTCTAGCTATTCATCCTGCATCAACTACTCACTCGCAGCTATCTGATGAAGAAATGGAGTCAGCGGGTGTTACTCCTAGTTATGTGAGATTGTCCATAGGCATAGAGCACATCGATGATATCATCGAAGATTTAAAAAATGCATTAGACGCAGCTTAATCGTTCATAGGTCACCTTAGTACTCTTTACTGGGGTGACTTATAGCTCAATTGATACATAAAAAGAGATAGCAAGAACACTAATATTGAGTTGCCTTGGTGCAATAAGGCTAGATGCCATGGAATGTTCAGGTAGGTCATGGAAACACCCAAAACTATTTGCAAAAAGAATGTAATATTAAAAAAAATAATTACCAGGTAATGGCTATTTATTTTTCTATTAATAAATATTGAGTAGTTCAAATAGAATAATAAAAACAAAATAATTATGGCAAAAGTTCTATGAATAAAAATGATGTACACACCATTTTCAAAGAAATTTATTATCCATCTTATTTGTGTATTTTCAATAAATGGGAGTATATTACCGTTGTAAAGTGGCCAAGTATTATAAAGAAGTCCTGAGTGAGTACCTGAAACAAAGGCACCATAGGATATTTGAAAGCAAATAAATATAAAAAGTATAATTAATAAGCTTTTGTATTTCTTAATGAAGATTGAATTATTGTTTATTAATTTATTATCTAATAAATATGAGACTAAAGTATAGAAAGTTAAACCAAGAATAATAAATGCCATCGTTAAATGAAGCGCTAAACGATATTGGCTTACATCAACCCTTTCTGATAAGCCACTTTTTACCATATACCAACCTATAATTGCCTGAGCAAATAAAAGAACACCAATAACAATGACATTGTTGTAATATTTTTTTTCAATTTTTTTATAAAATAAAAGAAAGCAAAGAGGAATTAAGTAAGCAGCGCCTATAAGTCTAGCAAAAGCTCTATGAAACCACTCCCAGAAATAAATGACCTTAAATTCTTGAAGAGTCATTGAGCTATTAACCAACATAAACTCATCTATTAATTTATATTTATCAAATTCTGTATTCCAGGCAGTTTCAGATATAGGATAAAGAATTCCTGAAACTGGAAGCCATTCCGTAATTGAGAGTCCTGAGTCTGAGATTCTTGTATAGCCCCCTATTAAAATTATGGCACAAATTAAGGCCATTAAAATTAACAACCAAATTGAAAATGTATTGATTTTACTGTTCATATTTATTACATATTTGGCATGACAAAATTAAAAAAAGCAATAAGTGTTATTGTTTTTATAATTGCAATTACAATATATTGCTTATTAGTTATGATTATTTTAAGTAAAATCAACTTTAATCATTGGTTAATTGAATTTATTGTATATTTTCTATTAGGAATACTCTGGGTATTTCCATCAATGTACATACTCAAACCATTTAAGAAAAAATGAAATTGAAAAAAAATAATACACCCGAAATAAAAGCTATTAGAAGCAAGATAGATATAATTGACAGTAAACTTTTGCCACTCATGGTTAAGAGGTCTAAGTTAGTAGAAAAAGCTTTAGAATTAAAGGTAAGTAAATCTGAAATAGTTGATAAAAAAAGAATCAATGAAATTACAAAAAAGATTTCATATAGAACGAAGCAATTGGGTGGAAATGCAAAGCTGCTAAGTAGTATATGGATTTCAATAATAGAAAACTTTATTAAGTTTGAAAAAAGTAAATTTAAAAAATAAGTTATTTACTATGTGGTGGAAGTTTTTTTTCGATGAACCACTCGTGCTTTTTTGATGCAGGGTTATATTTTTTCATCCTCAATTTATCTTTTGCTTTAAGGCCAGATGTTGGCTTTTTAGCATAGTAATAAAATTTACTATCAACTTTGTCTTCAGGTACAAGCCTAACTTTTACTGTTGATTTCTTTGCCATCTATTCACCTTGGTCTATTTTTTTTCTAAGATCCACCAAGTCATTTAATACATTCATTAACTTTTTCCTCTTGCTTTCACCTAAATGATGTTGAGAGATATTATTTCCTTCCATTTCATTATTATCATTTTTGGTTTCTGTAAAGAAATTATTTTCGATACCATTTTCCACAATTTTTTTTGCACCAATTTCTTTTATAACTTTTTGAACTCCTCTAATGGTATATCCATCGTTGTATAATAGGCTTTTTATTCCTCTTAAAAGTTTTATATCTTCAGGTCTATAATATCTTCTCCCACCACCTCTTTTAATTGGCCTAATTTGAACGAACTTAGTTTCCCAAAATCTAAGTACGTGTTGAGGCAATGATAGATCTTTTGAAACTTCACTTATCGTGCGAAAAGCTTCAGGTGATTTAATGTTCATAAACCGATTACTCCGTATTTTTTATTTTATTTTTTGCAAATACTTTTGATTTTAAAACATTTGAGGCTCTAAAAGTAACTACGCTTCTTGCGGTAATAGGAACCTCTTCGCCTGTTTTAGGATTTCTTCCAATTCTCTCTTTTTTTCGTCTGACAACAAACGTTCCAAAAGATGAAATCTTAACATCATTTCCCTGTATTAGGCTTACTAATATCTCATTAAAAACAGAATCTACTAAATTTGCAGACTCATTTCTTGAAAGGCCTACATTCTTAAATACGGCTTCACTCAATGTTGATCTAGTTGTAGTTTTATCCATTTTCATAAAAATTATATTAATAATAATTACTTATAACAATAAATTAATATATTTTTTTATACTATTCGACCAATTTATTTTGTATATCATCGACATAATGCTGGATTTTATCATTGACGTTATTTTCTAACAAAGAATATATGATATCTGCTGCATAAGAAACGCCCCTATATTCTGATTGTCCATGACATTTTACGGCTAGTGAATTTAAACCAACCATAATTCCACAATTGTGAACTCTTGGATCTAATCTATCTTTTACAGATCTGATGGCTAAGGATGCTAAAAAATAACCTATTTTTGTCAATATTGAACTTTTGAACGCATCATTGAGATGACTTTGGAAAAGCTTAGCTGTTCCCTCTGCAGTTTTTAATGAAATATTGCCTGTAAATCCATCAGTAACTACAACATTAGTCTTTCCCATTGAAATATCATTTCCTTCAATAAAGCCATAATAATTCAAATAATGGTTTTTAGAAAAATCTTTTAAAGTATCTGATGCTGCCTTTAGTTCATCTTTTCCTTTATATTCTTCAGCTCCTACATTCAGCAAACCAATACTTGGATTTTTAATTTTAAATAAGATTGACGCCAGGCTTGATCCAAGAATGGAATTATCTATTAGGTATCTTGGGTCTAGTTTTGTGTTAGCCCCTAAATCAAGAACAATGGACTCACCCTTTATATTGGGCCATATAGATGCAATTGCTGGTCTTTTAATTCCTTTTAATGTTTTGATGTTTAAAAGAGATAAAGACATTAATGCTCCAGTATTACCAAATGATAACACTGCATCTGAAGACTTTTCACTTACTGATTTTATAGCAAGAAACATACTAGAGTTTTTCTTATTTAATATATCCGATGGCTTATCATCCATAGAAATATATGATTCACAGTTAATAATTTCTGAAACTTCAGATAGTCTTTTGAAATTATGAATAATTTTTTTTATCTCTTCTGCATGTCCATATAATCTAAATTTATAATTTAAATTTCTTAAGAGAGATTGATTTAGTCCTGTCAATATATCCTTTAATTTAGTCTCACTTCCAAGCAAGTCGATCGATAAAGTAAAATATTTTTTCAATTTTTACTCATATACTTTATGTTGATAAAACAAAAACCGTTATTTAAATTTGTAAACTCATCTTTGCTTATAAAGTTATTTATATTTTCTTTCATATAACTGACAAAATAATCAATATATTTTTTAGATTCTAAATTACCTTTATAAATATTATTTAAGATTGTTTGCTGAAGCAATGATTTATCATTTTTAGCTATACAAATCTCTATACCCTTACTATATTGCGCTATTCTTCCATAAAAAGCAGTTATGAATACTTTCATTTTCTTATTCACTGCAATATCACCAAATCCCATTTCTCTGAGATTATTTTCAAAATCATTAAACATAATATCAAAAAGGTCTTGAGAGATGCTTGATTTTTTGTCATTCAAATTTTTATAATAAAAGAAAATTATAAATGCGTGGAAGATGATTAGGTCAAATCTTGTTTCGAAGTCATCTTTTAATTTAAGATCTAGATAAAAAAATTTTGATCTCGATATTCGAACAATATTCTGATAAATTATTTGAACTTGATTATTTTTTTTTTTAAAAAACATTGATTATGAAAGTTATACTTAATTTTATTTTTATTATATTTGTAATTTATAATTGTTCCCCGATAAATAAGCAACATGGTTATTTATTAGAGGATATGATAACTTCAGCAGATAAAGTATCACAATTTATTGAAGGAACTACTACTGAAGATGATATTTTAATAAGTCTAGGATCTCCCTCAGTTGTCATTAAGGATGTAAATAATATTTGGATTTATTTAGTGTCAATGAAAGAAGAGAATGTATTTGAGACAGATGAAATTGTCTTCCAATCAGTAATGAGATATGAATTTGATAGCAGTGGTATCTTGTTATCAAAAAACTTATCTAATAAAGATGATTTTACGCAGATTGCATTTTCTAAAGATAAGACAAGAGTAATTAGTGATAATTACGGAATAACAGATCAGATCTTTGAAGCATTTACTCGTACACAAGGTCAATAGATTTATAAGGCAGCAAGTAAAAGTAATGCAACTATATTGGTAATTTTTATCATTGGGTTGATTGCTGGACCTGCAGTATCTTTATATGGATCGCCTACAGTGTCACCGGTTACTGCAGCTTTATGAGCCTCTGATCCTTTTCCTCCAAAGTTGCCATCTTCAACAAACTTCTTGGCGTTATCCCATGCTCCACCTCCAGCAGTCATTGAAATGGCTACAAAAATTCCAGTTACAATAACTCCTAATAACATTGCTCCAACACACGACACGGCTGCATTTTGGTCTGCTACCACAGATATTATGAAATAAAGAACTAGTGGTGATAATACTGGCAACATCGATGGAATAATCATTTCCTTGATCGCTGACCTTGTAAGCATATCTACAGACCTTGAGTAATCAGGCTTAGATTCTCCCGTCATAATGCCGGGGTTATCTGCAAACTGTTTCCTTACTTCTTCAACAACGGCCCCGCCGGCTCTTCCAACAGCCATCATGCCCATTGATGCAAAAAGGTATGGTAAAAGTCCTCCTATCAAGAGACCCACAACAACATATGGATTTTCAAGGCTAAAATTTGGTGTAATTTCTGGAATTAATTTTAAATCTTCTACATAAGCCGCAAACAATACTAATGCACCTAAACCAGCTGAACCAATTGCATAACCCTTAGTAACAGCTTTTGTTGTATTTCCAACAGCATCAAGTGCATCAGTCGTTTTTCTGACTTTCTCCTCTAAATTGGCCATTTCTGCAATTCCACCTGCATTATCAGTTACTGGCCCATAAGCATCAAGAGCCACGACCATGCCTGCCAAAGCCAACATAGCAGTAACGGCTATAGCAATTCCAAAGAGGCCAGCTAATTGATATGTTAAGACTATACCAACTACAATGACTATTGCAGGCAATGCTGTAGCTTCCATAGAAACTGCAAGTCCTTGAATAACATTAGTACCATGCCCGGTTGTTGATGCTTTTGCTACACTTTGAACGGGTCTGTAATTAGTTCCTGTATAATACTCTGTAATCCATATCAATAAACCTGTTATTACTATTCCAATAAATGCACATATGTAAAGTGACATCCCTGTAAAAGATGTAGAAGCAAAGGTAAACTCTGAGGACATATCTCCTAAGACAAGCTGTGTAACAGGATATATAAATATCAATGATAATATTGCTGAAGCAATAAATCCTTTATAAAGGGCCCCCATTATACTCTCTGAACGGCCTAGTCTTACAAAAAAAGTACCAATTATTGAAGCTACTAAGCAACTTCCTCCAATCGCCATCGGATATATTGTCATCATCTCTGCAACCGGTCCTGTAAAAAATATGGTTGCTAAAACCATTGTAGCAACAATTGTTACAGCGTAAGTTTCAAAAAGGTCTGCAGCCATGCCTGCGCAGTCGCCTACATTGTCACCTACATTATCAGCAATAACCGCGGGATTTCTAGGATCATCTTCAGGTATACCAGCTTCAACCTTTCCAACTAAATCCGCACCAACATCTGCACCTTTTGTAAATATGCCTCCACCTAATCTTGCAAAAATTGATATTAATGAAGCACCAAAGCCAAGTGCAACTAGTGCATGCTTTAAAGATTCATCAGAAACTAAAAAAGAATCTAATATTACATAATAAACAGAAATAGATAATAAAGCTAACCCTGCAACCAACATACCTGTTACAGCTCCTGCCTTAAATGCTACATTTAAACCTTTTCCTAAGCTTTCATTTGCTGCCTGAGCTGTTCTAACATTTGCTCTCACAGATATAATCATACCAATATAGCCAGCAGCACCTGATAGGATAGCACCAATTAAATATCCTCCAATTACCCATAAATCTCTAAAAAATAAATACAAAAGTACACATATAACAAGTCCTACAATTGCAATTGTTGTATATTGCCTATTCAAATAAGCTTGAGCACCCTCTTGAATAGCAGAGGATATTTCCTGCATTTTGTCATTGCCAGCATTTGACTTTAAGACAGAGTTGCCGGCCCAAAAACCATATATAATTGATAATACGCCAGCGAAAATAATTAAATTCATAATGCTCATAAGCAATTCCCCTTAAATACTAATAGGAGCTGAAAATGCCAAAATTTTCAAAGATTTGCAATCTTTTATTTTAAACTTATTAATTTTGCAGATTATCAAGGACTCCGTTTATAAACGCCGTTTCATTATTTCCAAAAAAACGGTTAGCAATCAATAAATACTCAGAAATTACAATTTTCTTTGTCACATTATTTGAGAATAAAATCTCATAAATGGCTGACCTAAAAATTGAAATTAGCAACTTATCCATAGTGTCGATTTTTAGTTTCTTATTAATTGATAATTTTAAAATGTTATTTATGTCATCTAAATTTTTCATAACCCCTTCATAAATATCTTCAGCGAAGTTCAAATTTGAACTATTCATTTTTTTTGAATAATTAGACTCTTTAACTATGTTGGCAAATATTTCTTTAATGGGTGTTTGGCTCCTATTTTCATTGATCGACAGTTCATAAAGAGCCTGGACTACTAATAGTCTTTGAAATGATTTTATATTAGACATTAGCTTAATCTTCTAAAACCGCTAGGGCTGCTTCCACTGCCTCTTTTGCTCTATTAAGTTTTTTTGATGATCTCTCATTGGCTTGCTTTATATTTTTACATGTAAGAATCGAATTACAAATTGGCAATTTATTTTGAATTGAGAGTTCGAGCAATGTCTTAGTAATTGCATTAGCAATGAAATCGTAATGGTCTGTTTCGCCTTTGATAATACAACCTATTGCAACAACAGCATCATACTTTTGTTTATTTAATTTCATTGATATCTTTGTTGGAACCTCTAAGGAACCCTTTGTAAAAGTGGTTTCAAACGTATGTCCATTTTTTTTTAAGTATTTTTGAGCCCCATTTAGTAAATTTAGCGTTATCTTGGGATAAAAATTTGAAGCAACCAAAAGAAATTTATATTTTTTCATTATTTATAATTCGTTTAGTAATTTTGTCTCGATTATATTAATACCATAAGCCTCCAGTCCGATAAATCTCCATTCAGTGTTTGTGAGAAGTATCATTTCTTTTACACCTAACTCAGATAAGATTTGAGCACCCATTCCATAAATTCTAAGTTCATCCTTATCGTCGTGTGTTTTATTGCTAATAGAAGATGAGTTAGTAATAAGTCTATTTATAATAGATTTACCGCTATCTCTAATTAAAACGAGTACGCCACGTTCATGCTCCTGTATAACCTCTACGCTTTTATTTAATGAGGCATCATCACTACCATACTCACCGAATAGATTGTCGAAGTAATCAGTCACATGGACTCTGACCATAACTGGTTTTCCATTTTTAATATCTCCCTTCGATAGAACTATTTGTTCAGTATTATCGAATAATGACTCATAAATTTTGATATCAAATTCGTAATTAGATTTAATTTTTACTTTTGAGTCATGGATTTTTTTTACAAACTTATCTTTATCTCGTCGGTAGGCAATTAAATCAACAATCCGTCCAATCTTAATATTGTGCTTTTCTGAAAATTTAATCAAATCTGGAATCCTAGCCATTGTACCATCGTCATTCATAATCTCACAAATTACACCTGCTGGGACATTTCCGCTAAGCCTAGCTAAATCAACGGATGCCTCAGTGTGACCAGCTCTCACTAATACTCCTCCATCGCGAGCTACTAAAGGAAATACATGACCAGGACTCATAATATCATCCTTGGTCATACTTTTATTTATTGCGGTTTGAATTGTTATAGCTCTGTCTTGAGCAGAAATACCAGTAGTAACTCCCTCTTTTGCTTCAATAGATACTGTAAATGCCGTTGAGTCTCTCGTTTCATTATTTTGAGACATTAATGGCAAATCTAATTCTTTAACCCTTTCTTCAGTTAGTGAAAGGCATATAAGGCCTCTTCCATATTTGGCCATAAAATTAACAGCTTTATCGTCAGTTTTTTCAGCTGGAATAATTAAATCGCCTTCATTTTCACGGTCTTCATCATCGACCATAATAACCATCTTTCCGACTTTTTGGTCTTCAATTATTTCCTCTATGGAAGATATAAATTCTTTATTCATACTCAGGTTTATTTTCACAAATTTTTCGTAACATATCTTGCTAACATATCAACTTCAAGGTTTATTCTGTCACCTATTTTCAATCCTTTTAGATTAGTGTTTAACCATGTGAAGGGAATAATATTGAGAACAATAAAATTATTTTTTACCTGGTTTACAGTTAATGAAATACCATTTAGAGAAACTGATCCTTTTTTTGCAATAAATTTTTTAATTTTTTTTGAAATTTCTAACTTTATCTCGTGTGACTCGCCAACTTTTTTAATACTTGTCAATTTTGAAGTGTCATCGACATGACCAAATACAAAGTGACCGCTAATTTCATCCCCTACTCGCAAAGATTTCTCAATATTTATTTCATCGCCTTTTTTGATTTCATTAAAATTTGAACAGTTGATAGTTTCTTGAGAAACATCAAATGAGAGTTGAGTGTATTTTTTTTTCTTTTTCTTACTTGTCACTGTAAGACAAATACCATTACAACATACTGAGCTGCCCTTTTTTATATCTTTGTATTTAAGATTTGTATCTAATACTAATCTGTAATCTTTTTTTTTTTCAAACTTAATAACAAAACCTTTATTTTCAATAATTCCTGAAAACATATAAATTACCCCTTTCTATATATGGTTAAAATATCATTTCCATAATTTTTGCTTTCTAAAAGAACATATTTCTTTATAGACTTCAAATTACTTATTCCCATGTCTGATACTGCATCAACTCCACCTTTGCCAATTATTTTGCTAGCTCTGAACCATTGAATCTCATCAACATAGTTATTTTTTATCAATGAACCACTTAAATGTGACCCTCCTTCAACGAGAATTCTCATATATCCAAGATCTGTAATTTTATTTAATATATCTTTTAAGGGAAGTACTGAGCCTTTTTTGCTCACCTTTATGTGCTTGATATTTTTATTATTTAAATTTAATGGTTTTTTCCCGTCGGCGTAAAATACAAATACATTTCGTGAATGTTTAGCATATATTTTATAATTACTTGGTATATTCAGACTGCTATCAAGTACAAATAAATCTGGAGATAAACTTTCGAGTCCACTTAGCCTGCAGTCTAGTGAGGGATTATCCTCTATTATTGTTCCTTTGCCAACTAACATACAATCATTTTGCGCTCGCAGCATATGGCCGTGTTGTCTTGATACTGAGTTTGTGATCCATTTGCTTCTTTTTGATTTTGTAGCAATCTTACCATCTGCAGTTGATGCAATTTTAAGTGTTAAATATGGCAAATTCTTATTTAGTGAGTTAAAGAAAACTTTATTGATATGTCTTGTTTGATTGCCAAAATTTTTAACAACAACTTTTATTTTTCTTTTCCTAAGCTTTTTTATAGATTTGCCTTTGACTAATGCATTTTTGTCAATTTCTGAAATAAATACTTTTGAAAATTTATATTTTATTATTTTATCTACGCAAGCGGGATTTTTTCCAACATGAGAGCAAGGTTCAAGAGTTGTATATATCGTTGCACCTTCTAATTGCTTCTTATCTCTAACTTGATTTATTGCATGAACCTCGGCATGTGGAGAGCCGTTTCTCTGAGTCCATCCTCTTGCAATGATAGTTTTATCTTTAACGACTATTGCCCCAACAGGGGGATTCGGGTAGGTAGAACCAATCGCTCTATGAGCCATTCTTTCTGCCAGCTGCATATAGTCGACAATTTTCAATTAAATACCTATTCTTTATTTGATGAGATCACTCCGATAAACTCTTCAAAGTCTTTAGCTTCTCTGAAATTTTTATACACAGATGCAAACCTCACATAAGCAACAGGATCTATACTTTGTAAGCCCTCCATAACAATTTCACCAACTACATCTGAGGCTATTTCAGCTTCACCTAAGCTCTCAACTCTTCTAACTATTCCACTAATCATACGATCAACTCTTTCTGTCTCTACTGGCCTTTTTCTTAACGCAATTTGAACTGACCTCTCTAATTTGTCTCTGTCAAAGGGAACTTTTTTACCAGATTTTTTTATAACAGTTAATTCACGTAACTGTATTCTCTCAAATGTTGTAAACCTAGCCCCACAAGCAGAGCAAAATCTTCTTCTTCTAATAGCAGAATTGTCCTCTGTAGACCTAGAGTCTTTTACCTGTGTATCTTCATTCCCACAAAATGGACATTTCATAAAAAACCTAACTATAAATTGGAAACTCTTTGCACAAATTAATTACTTTTTCTTTTACAGCTTCTTCAACATTACTATTATCAGTTGGATTACTTTTTAGGCCAACTAATGTTTCAAGTATTAATTCCCCTACAAGCTTAAACTCATTTTCTTTGAAACCTCTTGTTGTTGCGGCTGGTGTTCCCAGTCTAATACCTGATGTGATTTTAGGAGGCTTAGGGTCTTTCGGTATTCCATTTTTGTTGCATGTAATATTTGCTGCTTCCAAACTAGTTTGAGCAGAGTCACCAGTTAAATCCATTGGGGTTAAATCTACTAAAATTAGGTGGGTATCAGTTCCACCAGAAACAATCTTTAATCCTCCGCCTACAAGAGTATCGCTTAATATCTTAGCATTTGTTATTACTTGTTTTATGTATTCCTTAAATTCTGGTTTTAATGCTTCGCCAAAAGCTACCGCCTTACCAGCAATTACGTGCATCAATGGACCGCCTTGATAACCAGGAAAAACTGCTGAATTAAATTTTTTACCTAGCTCTAAATTATTTGATAAAATCATACCTCCTCTTGCACCTCGTATAGTCTTATGAGTCGTTGAAGTTACTACATCAGCATATTCTAATGGATTTGGATACTCCTCAGCAGCAACCAGGCCTGAAAAGTGCGCCATATCTACATGAAGAAATGCACCAACTTGATCACAAATCTCTCTAAATTTTTTAAAATCTATAATTCTTGAATAAGCACTTCCTCCGGCAATAATAATTTTTGGGTTGTGTTCTTTTGCTAACCTTTCAACTTCATCATAATCAATTAATCCATTGTCTTCCAAGCCGTATTGTACAGCATTAAACCACTTACCAGACATAGACGGGGCAGAACCATGTGTTAAATGTCCACCAGCGTCTAAACTCATTCCAAGAATAGTATCACCTGGCTTAATCAGAGCTAACATAACCGCTCCATTTGCCTGAGCTCCTGAATGAGGCTGAACATTTGCATATTCGCACTTATATAATTTTTGAAGTCTTTTTATTGCAAGGTCTTCTGCGATATCAACGAATTCACAGCCACCATAGTATCGAGAACTAGCATAGCCTTCCGCATACTTATTTGTCATTATGGAACCTTGAGCTTCAAGAACGGCTCTAGAAACTATATTTTCAGAAGCAATCAATTCTATCTGATTTTGCTGCCTATCTAGCTCTAAATTAATTGCCTTGTGAATTTCATTATCAATATCTTTAAGTGGTGACGAAAAAAAACTCATATTGTATCTTATCCTATTTTGTTGATCCTAGTAATGTGACGACTTCCTTCAAATTCAGTACTTATAAATGTGTCGACACAACTAATTGCTGTACTTTCATCTATCACTCTTGCACCCAAAGTCAAAATATTTGCATCGTTATGTGCTCTTGCAAGCCTAGTTATTTCATTATTGTAGCAAAGTGCCGCTCTAATTCCTGGTTTTTTATTAGCTGCCATTGACATTCCCTGGCCAGAACCACAAATTAAAATTCCCATACTTACAGTTTGGTTGGAGATATCAGAGGCAACTTTCTCTGCAAAATCTGGATAGTCGACGGTTTCATTTTGTTCGGGCCCTCTATCAATAACTTCAATATTTTTAGCTTTTAGAAAATTAACTACTTTATCTTTCATATCATAACCGGCGTGATCTGAAGCTATGGATATTATTACATTTTCGTTCATGTTGATCAGTATTAAACAAAATATACTAAATATTGTAAATAGAAATTGATATACTTATTTCCATAGTGACCTTTTTATAAGTACATCCTTAAGTAATTGTGGCCGATCTGTCATAATACCATCTACTCCATAATCAATAAGTTGATTCATCTGACTTTCATCATTAATCGTCCAGGCATGTATTTTTTTACCAAGGTTATGAGCGTGAGTTACAAAAGACTTAGAGATGATCTTAAAACCAAAATAAAACATTGGTATTTGCAAACAAGGAACATTGTTCTTAAACAACGGCAATACCCTATCTAAATAAAACATTATTGTTTCTTGTTTTGTCATTGATGTACATAGTTGATCGCCACATGAATTTCTTAATAAATTAATTTTATTTGTACTAAAAGATCCAATGCAAAAACGATCCAAGTTTTTTGAATTCGATTTAAGTGATTTTATAAGAAGATGTGCGGCAAGTGTTGACTTTGGTTCTATATTAAACTTTATATGTGGCCACGAAACTAAGGCTTCATCCAAAAGTGGTACATGGTAATTATTAAAAATTTTTATTTTTTTTATTTCTTCATATTCTAATTGATTAATTTTATTATTTAGACCACAAATTCTTCGAAAATCTTCATCATGAAAAATAACAAGCTTTCCATCTCTTGTTTCCCTAACATCGGTTTCAATATAGTCGTATCCCATAGAAATACACTTTTCAAAAGCATCAAGAGTATTTTCCTTATTTTCCAATGATCCTCCTCTATGTGCAAAGGGAGTAAATTTATGATTGTTTAAAAACCTAAAAGACATATATATATTTTCTTATGGTTGAAAATTTTCTTATTATATTAAGCTTCAATTTTATAGTCATTACTATTCTATGGCTAACATCGTTAAAAACAAGAAGGGCTGATTTTATTGATATTTATTGGGGTCCAAGTTTCTTCTTTTCAACAGCTATTATATATTTCTTAGACAATGATTATTCATTCGCAAAAATTATTGCTTTATCCCTTGTTGGTCTGTGGGGATTAAGATTAGGTATATATTTATTCTCAAGGAATATAAGAAAGGCTGAAGACATTAGATATGTAAAAATAAGGGAGTACAGAGGTGATTTTGGTCTTTTTTATACAGCATATTTAATACAAGTTATTTTAATTTGTATTGTATCTTTCCCAATGCAAAGTCTCAGTATGGCCCCAAATAATATAGATCTGAATGTATTTGGCGTCATTGCAATAATTATAGCACTTCTTGGTATAATAATTGAAACTATATCTGATATTCAACTAACAAAATTTAAATCTAAAAAAAATAATAAAGATAAACTTATGGATAAAGGTCTGTGGTTTTATTCGAGGCATCCAAATTATTTTGGCGATAGTGTATTTTGGTGGGGTATCTCTTTATTTTGTTTTAGTATTTCTTACAATTTATTAATATTTATATCTCCCATTATCATGACTTACCTATTGTTAAAAGTTTCTGGAGTAAGTTTACTTGAAAAAACTATTTCAAAGAAAAAAGAAGGTTATGATGACTATATAAAATCAACTAGTTCTTTTATAATACTGCCAAAAAAAAATATAAAATGATGAAAGACAGTATCTTAAAATTTCCAAGTACTAGACTAAGAAGGAACAGGCAGTCTAACTGGATTAGAAATTTGGTTGAAGAACATTCATTAACATCTAATGATCTAATTTGGCCAGTATTCATATGTGAAGGAAAAAATAAAAAAGAAGAGATTAAATCTATGCCTAATGTCTATAGATATTCAATAGATAATCTAAATGAAGTGAGAGATATTGCCGAGAGTCAAAATATTAATTTAATTGCTCTTTTTCCCTATACCCCCAAAGAACTCAAATCTAATGATGGTAAAGAGGCATTAAATCCTGAAAACCTAGTTTGTAAGTCAATAGATCAATTATCAAGATCAAACAAAAGTTTTGGATTGATGTGTGACGTGGCACTTGACCCCTATACTGATCATGGACATGATGGTTTAATAAATGACAGTGGGAAAATACTTAATGATGAAACAAATGAATTACTTGTAAAACAAGCACTTCTTTATGCAGAATGTGGGGCTGATGTTATAGCTCCATCTGACATGATGGACGGAAGAATAGGAATAATACGAAATCAATTAGAAAAAAATGATTTTCAAGATACCTTAATACTTTCGTACGCTGCAAAATATGCATCTGCAATGTATTCGCCATTTAGAGATGCTGTAGGTTCTTCAAGTAGCCTTAAATCAGATAAAAAAACTTACCAAATGAATATAAATAACTCTGACGAGGCAATCAGAGAAGCCTCTATGGACATTAGCGAAGGCGCAGATATATTGATGGTAAAGCCAGGGATAAGTTATTTAGATATTATTTATAGAATTAAGCATGAGTTAAATTTTCCAACTTTTGCCTTCCAAGTATCTGGTGAATATAGCTTGATTAAACTCGCTGCAGAAAAAGGTTTAATTGATGAGAAAGCGGTGGTCCTTGAGCAGCTTGCTTCTTTTAAAAGAGCTGGAGCTGATGCTATAATTACTTACTTTGCTCCTGAAGTTTCAAAGTTTATTAAATTAACTGAGTAATCTTTTTACTAAACTTGATGTGTCAAAATTATTGCCACCCATATTTTGCACATCTTTGTAAAATTCATCAACAATCTTTGTAATTTCTAAATCAATGCCAAATTTTTTGGCTTCATCAAATGCGATTGATAAATCCTTTCTCATTAAATCAACCGCGAACCCAAAATCAAATTTATTTTCAGTCATTGTCATAAATCTATTATCCATTTGCCAAGATTGGGCTGCTCCAGAGGAAATAACATCCAAAACATCCTTTGGATTAAGTTTAGTTTGCTTCATAAAATAAATTGATTCTGAAAGGCCCTGCACTAAACCAGCAATGCAAATTTGATTAATAATTTTAGTTAATTGTCCTGAACCTGATGACCCCATGTACTTTCTTTTTTTTCCATAAACCTCAAAAATACTCTCACTTTTGTTAAATGCATTTTTATCTCCTCCTACCATGATACTTAATTGTCCCTTTTCAGCTCCAAGCTGGCCACCAGAGATAGGTGCATCTAGAAAATAAGCTTCTTTTTCTTTTAATTTAAGTTCAAGCTCTTGGACAATTTTTGGTGAAACTGTGGAATGATCAATAAAAATTGTATTTTTTCTAATTACATTAAAACATCCACTGTGGTTTGAAGTAATCTCTCTCAGATCATCATCGTTACCGATACATGAAATAATGAAATCAAATTTTTCATCAAGCTGATTAAGGTTATCTACTGCATTTCCTCCATACTTTTTTTTCCAAATGCTGATTTTTTCCTTAGATCTATTGTATACAGAAACCTCATATTTCTCTGATAGGAAGCCAGCCATTGGAAATCCCATCTTTCCAATTCCAATAAACAAAATTTTATACATTAAAAATATCCATCATCCTCTGCATAGCGCTAATTGTTACTAATAAAGGCATTCTAAATAATCTGCCCCCAGGAAAATTTCTATGCTTAATCTTCTCGAAAGCTTCCATTTCACTAGTTTTACCAGATACAATGTTCTCAGCCAAAATTTTACCGGCAATACCAGTAAATGCAACTCCATGCCCTGAAAAGCCGTGAGCATAAAATATCTTTTCATTTATCATTCCTATATCAGGAACTCTGTTGACCGTAATAGCAATTAATCCACCCCAAATATAATCAACTTTTATATTTTTAAGTTGTGGAAATACTCTATTTAACTGTTTTTTTGTTCTTTTCTTTAAACCCTCTACATTTTTAAGAGAATAGCCTACAGCTCCTCCAAAAATCATTCTCTTACTTTCTGAAAGTCTATAATAATTAAGATCAAAGTTAGTATCGCTGACACAATAATCATTAGGTAGAATACTTTGCTGCAAATCAATATTAAGAGGTTCTGTACAAACAATATATGTTTCACAAGGCATGACTTTATTTTCGATACCGAGGTTTAAACCCTCAATATAGGCATTGCAACATACAGCTATTCTTTTTGCATTAACTTTTCCATTTTCTATTAATACTTCAATGTCATTACTATTTTGTAATATTTTTTTTGCTGGAGAATTTTCATACACCTTAACACCTAATGAAAGTGCAGCATTCATTAATCCAATAGCGTATTTTAACGGATGTAGATGCCCCGCCCCCCTATCTAGTATTCCTCCATAGTAAAGTGAAGAGCCAATTTCATGATCGGCTGTAGCTTTGTCAAGAACTTCAAGTTTATCATAATTATAAGTTTTTAATTTATATTCTAGATCATTTTCATACTCTTTGAATTTTGACAAACTAGTGGCTGCATGTATGCCGCCGCTCTTCTTATCACATTCAATATTAAAGCTTTTTATTCTTTCATCGATAAGATCAACTGCTGCTTGTGATATGTTCCATAGCTGCATGGCGTGTTTAAGGCCATATTTTTTTTCAATACCATCAATTCCCCATGCAACATCGTTCCAAATTTGGCCACCATTTCTACCTGAAGCTCCCCAACCTATAATATTTTGCTCTAATAAAATTACTTTAAGTCCTCGCTCGGCAGCTTCGATTGCAGTTGACAGTCCCGAGAAACCACCTCCTATTACACACAGGTCACATTCGTGGTCATCAATTAAAATTGGAAGAGTATCTTTTTGCTGATTTAGGCTAGTTGCATAATAACTATTTGGATATTGAGACATTAAATACAATTAAGTTAACTTTAAATTTTAGAGTGTAAATTCTTTGGCTCAATTCTACCCGCTTGAGCCCTCTTACCAAGCCATTTCTTTAGATCTTTAGCGGATAATAAAACTTTTTTAGACCTTTCATTGATTATTCCTTCATTTGAGTCTGCACAAAAAGCGTTAAGAGTTTTTCCTGACTTGAATTTTTGAAGTGTAACACCTCGTCCCTTTTGCATATTAGGTATTTCTGAACTATTGAAAGCTAATAATTTAAATGATTTTTTTTCACCACTAATAGACACAATCAAATCTCCTTTTTTCTCTGCACATGATACTGCTCGATCATTATCCTTTAAATTCATAACTTTCTTACCTGATTTTGTAGATGCAATGAAGTCATTTGAATTAACAAAAAAACCTTTACCAGCAGAACTGGTTATTAAAAATTCTTTATCTTGCTCATAGATCTTAAAGAATAAAACTTCTTCGTTGTCATTTTTGTCAATTAACAAACTTATTGGATCACCAAACCCTCTACCAGATGAAACTCTAGAGCAATTTATGGTATAAAACTTACCTAAAGTAGAAAATACAACCAATTTATTATTACTCTTACACTTAACAACAAACTTTTCACTATCGCCTTCTTTATACTTAACAGACGAGTAGTCATCCTGATGACCTTTGATTGATTTTACCCAACCATTTTTTGATAACAATACTGTTACCGGTTCCTTTGAGTCAAATTCCTCAAGAGAATAATCAAGTTCCTGATAAGCATCATTAATTACAGTTCTTCTTTCAGCAAAAGAATTTATTTTTTTAAATACTTCTAAACTTTCATTGAATTCTTTGTTTAATATTTTACTTTGGTTGCTCTTTGACTTTAGAATCTGATTTAGTTCTTTTTTATAATTTAATAAATCTTGATATTCATTCTTTATTTGCTTTTCCTCAAGTTTTTTTAACTGCCTTAATCGCATTGCTAATATAGCCTCAGCTTGTTTTTTATTGATTTTAAATACAGTAATTAGTTTTTTTTCAGGATTAGTATCTGTTCTTATAATCTTAATTACCTTATTTAAATTACTAAAAACTATTAGGAAGCCTTTTAAGATCTCCAACCTATTTTCAGTTTGCGTGAGACGATACTGGGTTCTTTTTTTTAAAACAACAAAGCGATGATCAATGAATGCTTTTAAACTCTCTTTAAGTGAGAATAGCTTTGGCTCTAACTTACTATTTATTGCATTAAAATTAATAGCAAATCTAATTTCTAAATCCGAATTCTTACACAAATCCTCAAAAATTACTTCTGGCTTAAAGGTTCTATTCTTTGGCACTAAAACAATTCTAATGTCCTCTGCAGACTCATCTTGTATCGCTTCAAGATAATTTATTTTTTTAGTATCAATCAATTCAGATACTCTCTCAATAATCTTTGACTTATTTACTTGATAAGGAATTTCATAAATTACTAATTGATACTGTCCTCTTCCTAGGTCTTCTTTTTTCCATTTTGCTCTTAGACGTATAGTCCCTCTTCCTTTTAAATAAGCTTCTCTGATAGATGTCTTACTATCGACAATTTCACCTCCTGTTGGAAAATCAGGACCTGGTATAATATTTATTAATTGCGAGCTTGTATAATTTGGATTTTTTAATAATTTTGTTAGAGCTGAAAATAATTCAATTATATTGTGTGGTGGAATATTTGTTGCCATGCCCACTGCTATGCCTGAACTTCCATTTGCTAAAAGATTAGGAAAATATGAAGGTAATACTATTGGCTCTAAATCTACTCCGTCATAAGTACTTATATAATCAATCGTTTCCTCTGATATATCTTGAATCATTAATTCAGCTAGCGCTGTTAGTCTTGCTTCTGTATATCTCATTGCCGCTGCATTATCGCCATCAATGTTGCCAAAGTTGCCTTGTCCATCAACTAATGGATAGCGAGTTGAGAAATCCTGAGCTAAACGAACAAGAGCTTCATATACAGATTGATCACCGTGAGGATGAAATTTACCAATTACATCTCCCACTATTCTTGCTGATTTTTTATAGCCTGAATTAGAACTTAATCTCAACTGATACATGGCATAGAGAAGCCTTCTATGAACTGGTTTTAAGCCATCCCTTATATCTGGAAGAGCTCGATGAGTAATTGTTGATAAAGCATAAGCAAGGTATTTCTCCTCCAAGGCTTCGGTAAAATTAATATTTTTTATCTTCATTTATAAGTATATTCTTTAAATGATTCCTGCTTTTAGGAAAGTTTAGATTATTCGGTTCATAAAAACGTTTTAAGAAAAAATATTCTGTAAGTACCAAGGCATTTTTAATATCTGCTAAGGTAAGATCAATTGAGCTATCAACAAAAAATTCTGGCAATAAAAATAATTTGTCTTTAAAGCTGCCGGCGCCTTCCATTGTTACAGCTCTACCGCTACTAGGAGAAACGTATTTTAGTTTATCTCTTCGCGCTGTTACAGCACATTCAGATAAATCAAGACCATAGCCAATTTCTGATAAAAGATCCAATTCCCAAAATATATAATTTTTTATCCAATCCTTTTCTCCACAAGATATATCTTTTATAAGTTTTAATGTTTTTTCGTATAAAAGTATATTTTGCTGCTTCTCAGCCATAGTTGAGATTATCATCGAACAAATTGTTGTAACTGCAAGAAGCTTCGCTCTTTGATTTAAAATATATGAAGACCACATCTTTATAGGCTCAATTGTAAAATTACCCAAGTGACTTTCTAATCTACCTGACCAATTAACATGTACCTCATTTCCTGGCTCAATTGTGGCTCTAAGATTCTTAGAATGAATCCCTCGTATTAAACCTTTATGTCTTCCATGCTCATGTGTAAATATTTCAAGTATATAAGATTTTTCATTATATTTACTGAATCCCAAAATAAAGCCATCACCAGACCACCTCATAGTTTTTTTTCGCTAACAACTTTTACAAATAAAAATAAATGAATTTTTTTATTTTCATGTTTAGCTATTTCTTTTCTTGACGATGATCCTATTTCTTTCAACAAAGATCCTCGCTTACCAATGACAATACTTTTATGTGATCTTCTTCTTACTTCTATAGTTTGAAATATTTTGATTTCATTCTTTCTATTTTCGACTTTATCTGTAATAACATCACATTGGTAAGGTATCTCTTTATGTACTTTGTCTAATATTTTCTCCCTTGTAACCTCTGAATAAAAAAGTTCTTTCTTGATCTGAACCTTATCTTTAGATTGATATTTAGATTCTTTAATTTTGAGATATTTATTAGATCTTTCTAGCAATATTGATACTCCCTCACCATTAATGCTTGATACAGGAAAAATTTCATGAATTAAATTTTCCTTTGAGTAAAAATTAATACTTTTTAGAACATCTTCATCGTTACATTTATCTATTTTATTTAGTATAAGGAAAACTTTCTGATCTATAATTTTATCTTTCAAAGATGACTGAATTCTTTTAAATTCTGTTTTTGTTTTTTTTGATATATCTAGCACTAAATATATAATCACTGCATTGTCTATTTCTGCAAATGGAGACGATACAACTTTGTTGCTTATTTTTTTCATAGATGCAAAAGTCCCAGGTGTATCCTGTAAAATATATTCGAACTCCGATATATTTTTTGTTAATTTTTGGTTGAATGTAGTTGATTGTTTCTTTCTAGAAACCAATGTTACTCTTCGTCCCATAATCGAATTTACTAAAGTTGACTTTCCTGAATTCGTAGGACCTATTAAAACTATATTCCCACTTTTCATTTATTGAATAATTTTATTTAATTGAATAAATGACTCAGCTGCAAGTTTTTCTGCTTCTTTTATCGATCTAGCTTTGCTAAAGGCCTTTTTATAATTCATAAATTTTAATTCAATTTCAAAAATTGGCTCATGATCAGGACCTTCTTTAGATAAAGTCTTATATTCTGGAAGTTTTTTATATTTCTTTAATGTCCATTCTTGCAAAAAAGATTTTGGATCAATTAAATTTTGATCAATATTATGAATATGCTCACGCCATAGTTCTAGAATCAACTTCTTTACTATGACAAAATCTGAATCTTGATATATAGCACCAAGAATTGACTCACAAGCATTAGACAAGATGCTCTTCTTTTTATTACCTAAAGATGATCTTTCTGTACTCCCCAGCAATATGAAATCACCTAATGCTAGATTATTGGCAACCATAAAACATGTATTCCTATTAACTAAACTACTAAGCATTTTATCTAAAGAACCTTCATCGGCACTAGGGTAATCTTTAATTAGTTTTTCAGCTATCGCTAAACCCAACACGCGATCACCTAAAAACTCAAGATTCTCATTATTAAGATTTTTTTCGAAGCTTGAATGAGTCAAAGCTAATTTAAGTAGGCTGATATCTTTAAATTTATATTTAATTTTTTTTTCAAGTAATGATAAATCCTTTTCCATTGCTCAACTAATTTATTAATTTCAGCAATCTATTAAATTGGATATCAAATGGCCATTTCCAAAATTCAAGAATAGTTGATCCATCTTCTGTTGAAAAAAAAATTATTTGAGCCTTGCCAACTAACCTGTTGAATTCAACTGTGCCCCAAAACCTGCTATCATTTGAATTGTCTCTATTATCACCCATAAAAAAGTAATGGTTTTCTGGCACTACGAATTCCTTTGTATTGTCACCAGGTGATCCATCTAAATAATTATAAATTTCGTAAGAAATACCATTTGGCAAAGTTTCTTTTAAAACATTTATTTTTATTACTCTTCCATTTTTAAGAACTTTCGAATCCTCGCGGATATTTTCATACTCAAGTGAGTTACTGTTAATAATCAAATTGCCATTTTGAACTTTAATTCGATCCCCTGGTAGTCCGATCAATCTTTTAATATAATCTAAATTTGTATGTGGAGGCTTGAATATTATCACGTCACCCCTGTCAGGAATATTTGAAAATATTCGATTGGATATAGGACCTAAACTAAAAGGAAATGAATGCTTACTGTAACCGTAATCAAATTTTGAAGCAAAAAGTCTGTCACCAACTAATAAATTTGGTTCCATTGATGAGGAAGGTATAAAAAATGGTTGTATTAAAAAGGTTCTAATAATCAATGCAATTACAAGTGCATAAAAAAGTGTTAACAAATTAGATTTGATCCAAGATGAATTTATTTTTTTATTACTCATAGTATTAGTTAATAGTTACAATTGCTTGTGCATATGGAAATTCGTCAGTAATTGACAAATTGATGATATAATCATTGTGTGAAACTAAATTTAGTAAATGTAATTTAGATTTTCCATGAAATTTAAGAGTTGGTTTGCCCGATGGTTCATTTACAATCTCTAAATCTCGCCAATAGACACCTTTACGGAAACCAGTGCCTAGTGCCTTAGCTGCAGCTTCTTTTGCTGCAAATCTCTTTGCGTAACAGGAAACACTTTGTTTTCTTTTTTCACACTTTTTAATTTCATTATCTGTAAATATTCTCTTCTTAAACCGATCACCAAATCTGGCTATAGTTTTATCTATTCTGCGTATATCAATTAAATCTGAACCAATGCCTTTCATTTATGAGCCTCTATTTTCTTTTATAAGAACTTTTAGTTTACTAACAGTTTCCCCCAATCCAGAGAATATAGCTTCTGCTATTATAAAATGGCCAATATTAAATTCCTTTACTTCAGGTATTTTCGCCAATTCAACTATTGAGTCAAAAGTAATCCCATGACCTATATGTACTTCTAATCCTAAATTGTCAGCTAATTGAGAAGCCTTTTTTATTCTTTCTAAATCATCTTCAAAATCGTGAGAATTTTCTATTTTCCTACAAAACTCTCCTGCGTGAATTTCTACAATATCGGCTTGAATATCTTTTGATGCAATAATTTGCTCTTCATCAGCGTCAACAAACAAAGACACTTTTATACCGCTCTGTTTAAGTTTTGGAATAATAGTATGAAGTAAATTATGATTTTTTTTAACGTCGATGCCACCCTCTGTGGTCACTTCTTCTCGCTTCTCAGGAACAATACAACATGCGTTTGGCTTTACTTTTAATGCTATGTCAAGCATTTCTCGTGTTGGGGCCATTTCAAAGTTTAATGGCAATGATATATTTGCTTTAAGTTCGAAAATATCTTCATCTTTTATATGCCTTCTATCCTCGCGAAGATGAGCTGTAATGCCATCGGCGCCAAATTCTTCACATATTTTTGCAGCTTTAACAGGGCTTGGATAATTCTCTCCCCTTGCATTTCTTAAAGTCGCAACATGATCGATGTTTACTCCTAACCTTGGTAAATTCATAATATCAAAATTTTCTGCTTCCTGGTTTAATTGCTGGAATATTGGCCAGTTCTCTAGGAAGGTTTTCGGGTTCGAATATTGGGATATCAAGCTTTAACAATGATATAATATCAAAATTTTCAAATACTTCTTCTGTAGTTCTGTCAACTATTGATGCTATTCCTTTTAAGTTTACTTCCAGTAAATTTATTTTATCAAGACACTCTTTCGTTGATTTGCCAGTAGTTATTACATCTTCAACGAATAAGATATTGCTTCCTTTTTTTAAATCAAAACCCCTTCTTAATTCAAATTCATTTTCAGTTCGCTCAAAGAAAATGAAATCACACCCTAAAGTTTGGGCAAGTTGATATCCGACTAAAACCCCTCCTAAAGCAGGTGAAACTATACAATCAATTTTAGTCTCTATCTTTTTGAGAATTTTATTTTTAAGTTCCTCACAAACAGTTAGGCCATCGTTGGGGTTCACAAATAGCTTTGAGCATTGAAAATACATTTTAGATCTTTTTCCTGACGAAAGAATAAAGTGACCATGTTGTAGAGCTCCAGACTTTTCAAAAAAACTAATTATTTCTTTTTCATTTTTCATAGGTCTAGCAATAATCTATTTACTGAACTCACATTCTCTACTTCAGCAAGAACATTTATTATTTTATCAAGATGCACTAAGTCATGTACGTCAATTACAAAAATCATATCAAAAAAGTCTTCACCCTTTTCTGATATATTTAAATGTGTAATATTTCCTTTTTCAGTTCCAACAAGAGTAGCGAGAGTTCCAAGTGACCCTGGTTCGTTTTTCACAGAAACTTTAATTCTGGAAGAAAAAAATTGCTCTGGATCAACGTCTTTCCAGGATGCTGAAATCCAATCTTCTTTTTTAAATTCTTTATCAATTGCATTGCATTGATTTGAATGAATGAAAATACCTGATTCTGCAGATGTAATTCCTATAATATTTTCATGTGGCAACGGGAAACAACACTCAGCAAAATGAATTGCAACACCTGGTTGAAAATTACTTATTTCGAGGGGAGTTTTATCCAGTGAATTCGTTTTTCTATATCGAGAGAAAAATGATAGACGTGATTTTGATTTTATCTTTTCAAGTTCTCTGGGTCTAATATTGCCCTTTCCAATGGATATTAAAAAATCGTCGGGGTTTTTTCTATTGAATTTCTTTGAATAACCCTCCAGCTCTGCAATAGATATATCTGCATCCTTTTTTAAAATTTTTTGTAAGATTTTCATTCCCAAAGTAACAAACTCATCTTTTTCCTGTTTTTTAAAAAATCTTTTTATTGATGATTGAGCTTTTGCAGTCGTAACAATATTTTCCCAGGTTTCTGATGGAGATGGATTTTTAGATGTTAAAATTTCAATTTCATCACCATTTTGTAGTTTCGTATATAATGGCTTGGGTTTACCATTAATCTTACATCCCACACACCTATTCCCAATTTCTGAATGCAATGCATATGCAAAATCAATTGAATTTGAATTTGAAGGAAGATGAATTAGATCTCCTTTTGGCGTGAAACAAAATACCTGATCTTGAAACATTTCTAATTTAGTTGCTTCCATTAACTCCTCAGATGATCCGCCACTATCAAGTATTTCGACTAGATCTCTCAGCCAAGTCACATTTACAGGGTCTGATGAGGAATTATCAATTAGGTTATAATTTTCTTTATAACTCCAATGCGCAGCGATGCCTTTATCAGCTACAACATCCATTTCTGTAGTTCTAATTTGCAACTCAACACGTTGTCTTTCTGGGCCTACGATTGTTGAATGAATTGACTGATAATTATTTATTTTAGGTGTAGAAATATAGTCTTTAAAGGAACCAGGGACCGCAGACCAGCGATTATGTATTATTCCCAAAATTCGATAGCAATCATCAATGCTTTTGGTAACAATTCTGAAGGCAAAAATATCTGAAAGTTGCCTAAAGGCGATTTGCTTATTTTGCATTTTATTCCAAACAGAGTATAACTTTTTTTCGCGTCCAATTATTTCATAGCCAATTTGGTTTTTGCTTAATAATTCTCCAATTCGTGATTTGATCTTATCGGTAAGATTGGATTTATCTTTCTTTAAATACTCTATACGAGTTGATAAAGATGAATAAGCTGATGGATTTAAAATCTGAAATGATAAATCTTCCAACTCGTCCTTAAATTCGTGCATGCCTAATCTTCCAGCTAATGGAGCATAGATTTCAAGTGTTTCAGATGCTATTCTGTGTCTTCTTTTTTCTTGAGGAATAAATTGGATAGTTCTCATGTTGTGCAAACGATCTGCTAACTTTACAAGCAATACTCTTATATCTTTTGACATTGCTAGAATAAGTTTTCGAAAGTTTTCAGCCTGAAATTTATTTTCAGTATAAGTTTCAATTTTTGATAGCTTTGTAACACCATTTACTAAAACAGCTACTTCATCTCCAAACTTTTCTTTAATCTCATGCTCAGTTGCGAGAGTATCTTCTAAAGTATCATGTAATAAGCCTGTGATTATAGTTGATGTATCTAATTTTAAATTTAACAAAATATCAGCTACTGCTACTGGGTGAGAAATATATGGATCGCCTGAATATCTTTTTTGGCTTTTATGCGATTCAAGAGCAAATTGATAAGCCTCCTCGATTAGCTTTGAATTCAAGCCAAAACTACTTTTTTCAGATCTATCTAGCAGTTCGATTTTGCTCATAATGCACTTTTAATCATACATTATTCATGAAGTGAAGTATTAAATAATTCCCCGATTAAAGATATTCCTTGAGCTTATATAGCTTACTGCTAGATCTTAAGCTTTTTGCAAGACTCATAATTGTACTGTTTTTTTTAATGTGCACCCAGTTAGGACATATATCGCTCATTGGCCTTAATACAAAATCTCTCTCTATTAATTTAGGATGCGGGATTTCTAAATAATTTATATGGTCTTTAATAAAGAAATTAATAAATGGTTTTGCCATTAATATATCTAAATCACACGTTCTTGATGTATTTTTTTTGTAAGCATTTCGGCCTGTCATTCGCTCAATCTTCTTAAGACAATTTAGTAAAATTAGTGGCTTCTGAATGGTTTGAACCATGATAGCCGCATTAATAAAATTGTCTGCAGCAGATAAAAAATTCTGAGGCGCAGATGAATATAAATATGATTTTTTTAATATTTTTATATTATTTTTTTCTAATTCTAACATTGCAAACTTTAATGTCTGAAGTTTATCACCATACTTTGATGGAATATTAGAGCCTAAACCAATTATATAAATCATTATAATTTTTTTCTTTCTCTGACCCAATCTTTTCTTTTCTTAGCATCCCTTTTGTCATGTATTTTTTTTCCTTTTGCTAAAGCAATTTCAAGTTTTGCGATACCCTTTTTATTAAAATAAATTTTTAGAGGCACTAAAGTTAGAGATTCTTTATTTAACTTGCCAATTATTTTTTGAATTTCTTTTCTATTTAATAATAATTTTCTAGGACGATTCTCTATATGATTTAAGTATGATGCATTCGAATACTTTGAAAAATGAGAGTTAATTAAAAATATTTCGTTATCCTCTTCACGCGCGTATGATTCAGCGATTTCAACTCGGCCATTGCGAAGTGATTTAATTTCGCTTCCTTGCAATTGAATGCCAGCCTCAAATAATTCAATAAAAGAGTAATTGTATCTAGCTTTTCTATTTTGGACTGCTATTTGCAAGATTATATCAACGAAGCGTGTTTTAATGCTTTATCAACTAAGACTTTTGTCTCATCAGAAATTAAAGTAAGGGGCAGCCGTATCTCTTCACCACAAAGACCTAACTTAGATGCCGCATATTTTACTGGTCCAGGGCTCGACTCAACAAAAAGAGCATGATGAATAGGCATCAATTTATCATTTATCTTTGCCGCTTCTGCAAAGTCTTTACTCAGACAAAGTTGCATAAATTGGGAACATAATTTAGGTGCAATATTTGATGTTACCGATATTGATCCATGTCCACCATAAGTCATAAAAGCAAGCGTTGTGGCATCATCTCCAGTAAGTTGATTGAAGTTTTCACCTATAACAGTTTTAGATTCAAACACTCTAGGTATATTAGAAGTAGCATCTTTAACTCCAACTATATTTTCAATCTTAAATAAACTCTTCATTGTTTCAGTAGACATATCAACAATTGATCTACCTGGAATATTATAAATTATAATAGGTAACTTTGTGCTTTTGCTAATAGCCTCAAAATGACTGTATAAGCCTTTTTGAGTCGGCTTATTGTAATAAGGTGTTACAACGAGAGCGGCATCCGCTCCCGCACTTTCTGCATGTCGCGTTAAATCAATTGCTTCTTCTGTATTATTTGATCCTGTTCCAGCAATTATTGGAACTCTTTTATCTGCTTGTTGCACACACAGCTCAACAGCGAGTTTATGCTCTTCATGACTGAGCGTAGGTGATTCACCCGTCGTACCAACAGGAACAAGTCCATGTATTCCCTCAGAAATTTGAAAGTCAATAAATGATCTAAATGACTCTTCGTCTATTTGACCTCCTTTAAAAGGAGTAATTAATGCAGTATGGGCACCTTTGAACATACATTACTTTAACACTTTTAATTATTTAAAAAAACATAAATCATAAATATACTCGCCTTCAAAACAACAATCTTATTCTTGTGAAAAAAAACTTTATTTTACTATTATCATTCTTTTTTTTTAGCCTTTCATTTGCCAATGCTGAAATCTTTCCACAAAAAAGAGATATAGGCTTTATTAATTATCAGTCAGTCAACTTTTCATATCCCACTAAAAGACCTACTCAGCCTGAGTTATCTCAACTTCTTAGCAATAAAGATGTTGAATTATTTAAGTTGGCACTTGATAAAGCTGATGCTTATAAGTGGGATCGAGTTATAGGAATACAAAGCAATATTCAAAATGAAACAGCAAGGGACACACTTGAATGGCTAAAATATTATAATGGAGCTAATAATCTTACTTTTACTAATTATCTAGATTACATAGATCAAAATAATGATTGGCCTGAAATTGAAAAAATAAAAATTAAAAGCGAGTCAAAGATATCATTCAAAGAAAATCATCAATTAATAATAAACCATTTTAAAAAAAATGAACCTAAGACTGGTTGGGGCAATATTTATTATGGAAACGCTCTCTTGAATAACGGAGAAATTGAAAAAGGGAAAAAATATATTATTCAAGGTTATACTGGTGGGAGCTTCTCAAGAAAAGAACAATCTCAAATATTAAAAAACTTTAAAACGATTTTAGAAGAAAATCATCATAAAAAAAGAATCGAGCAGCTTCTTTGGAATGGCAAATATAGAACAGCATCAAGACTTGTTAAGTATGTAAATATAGATTATCAAAAATTATTTGAGGCACGAATTGGTTTAATTTCTTTTGCTGGAGGAGTAGATGATTTGATCAAAAAAGTTCCAGATCAATTAAAATCTGATCCAGGACTTGTTTATGACAGGATACATTGGAGAATTAAAAAAAGAAAATATGATAGTGCATTGAATCTCTTATTAGAAATTAACAATACTGACTCAAGTAAATTAGTCAGGCCGGATAAATTTTGGGGAAAGAAAAACTTCTTGATAAGAAAACTCATCGATAGGCATGAGTATAATACAGCTTACAAGTTATCCATAAACCATGGTCTAAAAGAAAATAAAGATATAGCTGAAGCAGAATGGATGGCGGGCTGGATAAGTCTAACTTTTTTAGAAAACCCCGAATCTGCATATCTACATTTCAAAGAAATTTGGGATGTATCTTCGAGACCAATTTCAAAAGCAAGAGCTGCTTATTGGATGGGGAACTCTCTCGATGCATTGGGTAAAACTGATGACGCTCAAAAAGAATATTTAAAAGCTTCGAAATATAGCTTAACTTTTTATGGCCAGCTTGCAGCATCAAAACTGAATAAAAAGATTTTATTTTCTCCCAAACTGACCCGTAAAGAGAATATTTCATCTGAAAAGCAAGAAATATCTAATAGTGTCTACCTTGCTATTTCATTGCTAAATGAATTTGATAAATCGAAACTCGTAAAAAAATTTATATGGGATTTAGCTGATCGAGAAAATTTAAATACTGCGACTAAGTCTGTTAGAATCGCAAACGAGTTAGGCAGAAAAGATTTTGCAGTGCAAGCTGGTAAGATTTTATATTATAATCATGTTCTTCTTGACCCATTAAGTTTTCCTGAAGTTGAAAGACCTAAATTTGATAAAATTATATTTCCACCTCAAAGTTTAATACACTCTGTCACCAGGCAAGAAAGTCAATTCGATCCCCAGGCAGGCAGTTATGCAGGTGCTAAGGGCTTGATGCAATTAATGCCATACACTGCAAAGAGAGTATCTAAAGGACTTAAGTTGGAGTATACAAAAAGTAAACTTACTGAAGACCCAAAATATAATGTAATTTTAGGAAGTGCTTACTTAGACAAACTACTATCTAATTATAATGGTTCATACATATTATCGCTTGCTGCATATAATGCAGGCGAGTCTCGTGTTTCGCGATGGATTAAAAAATACGGCGACCCAAGAAAAGACGACATTACAAGCGAAGACTGGATAGAATTAATTCCATTTAAAGAAACAAGAAATTATGTGCAAAGAGTTATGGAAAATATTCAAGTGTATGAATTTATTGAGAATGATCTTTTACCTGTTGAGTATACTCTTAACTTAAATTTAAATAGAGCCTACACAGGCGGTAAAACAGTTATCAAGCCAACAAAAAAACAAATATAAGTAAAATATGGCGGAGAGAGAGGGATTCGAACCCTCGGTACGGGTATAAGCCCGCACAACTCCTTAGCAGGGAGCCGGTTTCAACCACTCACCCATCTCTCCGATAAATAGATTAGTACTATAAATATTCTAAATAATCTAAGTATTTAATTTACTTTTTAAAAGCTCATTTAAAACTTTTGGATTTGCTTTTCCTTTTGACAGCTTCATAGCCTCACCTACAAAAAAACCAAACAGTTTATCTTTTCCATTCTTGTACTTTTCAACATTTTCTGCATTTGAAGATATAACATTATCAACTAATTTTTCTAGTTCGCCTTCATCACTTATCTGAGACAATCCTTTTTCATTTATAATATTATTAGCACTTTCTCCTGTCTCGCACATTTCCTCAAATATGTCTTTTGCCTGACGACTCGAAATTTTACCACTATCAATATTGTCAATTAATTCACCTAAATGATTAGGTGATATAGGACTCTCATCAATAGATAGGTTTTTTTTATTTAAAACAGAAAAAAGTTCACTAGTTACCCATGTTGTAACAAGTTTGGGATTTCGATCTTTAACAACCTTTTCATAATAATCACTTGTTGATTTGTCAGATACAATAACACTCGAATCATATTCACTAAGACTATATTCTCTAATAAATCTTTCTTTTTTCTGATCAGGCAATTCTGGAATGGAACTTCTTATTTTTTTAATCCAATCATCCTCAAGAATAAGGGGTAATAAATCTGGGTCAGGAAAATATCTATAATCATGCGCGTCCTCTTTTGATCGCATTGATCTTGTTTCTCCAGAGTCAATATTATACAACCTAGTTTCTTGAATAATATTTTCACCTGACTCGATTAATTTAATTTGTCTTTTTGCTTCATAAATAATTGCTGAATGAATATATTTAAACGAATTCAAATTTTTGATCTCACACCTTGTACCTAAATCGTCCCCTGGTTTATTCACAGATACATTCACATCAGCTCTCAATGAACCTTGTTCCATATTGCCATCACAAGTATCTAGGTAACGCAATATAGAACGCACCTTCTTTACATATTCCACAGCTTCTTCAGGTGACTTCATATCAGGCATAGAAACAATTTCCATTAAAGCGATACCAGAGCGATTTAAATCAACAAAAGTTAGGTTTGGATCTTGATCATGCAAACTCTTTCCTGCATCTTGTTCAAGGTGCAGCCGTTCAATACCAACTTTTTTTGACTGACCATCTGTCTCAATTTCAATAAATCCATTACCTACAATAGGATCCTTAAATTGGGATATTTGATATCCTTGAGGTAAATCTTGGTAAAAATAATTTTTACGATCAAAAATAGATTTTTTATTAATTTGAGCATTTAATCCAATCCCTGACCGCACAGCTTGCTCAACGCAAAACTTATTAATTACGGGCAACATACCAGGCATAGCTGCGTCCACAAGACTGACTTGACTATTTGGACCTGAACCAAATTCAGTTGAGGAGGAAGAAAATAATTTAGATTTTGACTTTACTTGAGCGTGAATTTCAATTCCAATTACTAATTCCCAGCCACTAATCATTTTTGCCACCAGTTTTTAGGTACAGACTCATAATTAACAGTATCTTGGACATTTTTTGCAATATTTAATAACTTTTGTTCCTCAAAAGAATTTGTAATTAATTGAAGGCCAATTGGTAAATCATTTTCATCATTGGCAAAAGGAATTGATATTGCCGGTATACCAGCAAGATTGATAGGAACCGTGAAAATGTCATTTAAATATGTTTGAACAGGATCAGTTGGTTCATTTTCAATCTCGAATGCTGTTGATGGAGTTGATGGAGTTAAGATCGCATCAACTTTTTCAAAAGCTTGATTAAAATCACTCTTAATTAATGACCTTATCTTTTGAGCCTTGATATAATATGCATCATAGTAACCAGAAGATAAAACATAAGTTCCTATTAATATCCTTCTTTTTACTTCATCTCCGAAACCAACAGATCTAGTTTTCTCATACATTTCAATAAGATTTTTACCTTCTTCTCTAATTCCGTATTTAACGCCATCATATCTTGCAAGGTTAGACGAAGCTTCAGCTGGAGCAATGATATAATAAGTTGGCAATGCGTCCATTGTATGCGGAAGGCTCATATCAATCAATTCAGCGCCATTAGATTGAAGCAATTTCTTACAATCATCCCATGCTTTTTGAGTGCTTAAAGGGAGGTCGTCACTTTTAAATTCGCTTGGAATACCAATTTTCATTCCTTTAACCGAACTATTTAAATTATCTAAGAAGTTTTCTTTTTCTTTTGTAGATGAAGTTGAGTCTTTAGGGTCGTGTCCTGCAATAATTTCAAATAATGCAGCCGCGTCCTCAACAGTTTTAGTTATTGGACCAGCTTGATCCAGTGATGATGCAAAAGCTATTGTACCCCACCTTGAAACTCTTCCATAAGTTGGCTTTAATCCTACAGTTCCCGTAAATGAAGCTGGCTGTCTGATTGAACCTCCTGTGTCAGTTCCTAGAGATGCAACACATAAATCAGCTGCAACTGCCGCTGCTGATCCTCCTGATGATCCCCCTGGTACTAGTTTTGCATCTGATTTGTTAGACTTCCATGGATTTGTGACAGGACCATAATAACTTGTTTTATTTGTTGAGCCCATTGCAAACTCATCACAGTTTAATTTGCCTAAGCTGACTAAACCTGCATCAATACAATTTTGAGTAACAGTAGACTCATATGATGGTATAAAGTTTGATAATATTCTACTAGAAGCTGTTGTTTTAATATTCTTAGTACAGAATAAGTCTTTGACTCCTATAGGTATACCGTCAAACCGGCTTTTTAGTTTTCCCTGTTGACGTCTTAGATCAGATTTTTCAGCTTCATCTAGAGCTTGCTCTGCTGAAACAGTATTAAAGCAATTAAGTTCATCTGCTTCTTTAATTTTTTCTAAATAAATCTTTGTAAGTTCAACTGATGTAGTTTCACTTGTTTCAAGAAGACTGCCTGCCTCTATAAAATTTAAATTTCTTTTCATGATTTTATTCAATTACTTTTGGTACAGAAAAAAAGTCTAATTCTTTCTGTGGAGCATTTTCTAATATTTCATTGGCTGTATTCACGTCCGAGGCAATATCTTCTCTCATAACCAACGATTGATCTAACGAGTTAGAAGTCGGATCAACATTTTCTGTATCAATGCTTTTTAATCTGTCAATAAACTCTATGATTGAACCAAGATCTGAAGATAATGATTTTAACTTACTCTCATCAATCTGAATTTTTGATAGCTTTCCTAATTTGTAAAGACTGTCTTTATCAAATTTCATATTTTCTCATATATAAGGTTTAAACATTCTATGATATACATATAAAAAATGCTTAATTCAACAAACAAAGTAGACGATTTACATGAATTCAAACCATTTCTTTTGAATCAAAAAAGAATAATGGGATTAGATATGGGTAAAAAAAGGATAGGTGTTTCAATCTCAACTCATAGTCTAGATGGCGCCTTGCCTTTAAGAACTATCAGTGAAGATAAATTTAGCAATATTATTGATATACTAAAAAGTATTATCTCAGAATATAATATAATGGGAATTATATTTGGGCTTCCAAAGAACATGGATGGAACTGAAGGGAGAAGTGCACAGTCTGTAAAAGATAAAGCAGAAAAAATGTGCAGTGAAATAAACATCAAATATGCATTTTGGGACGAAAGACTTTCTACCGTTGCTGTTGAGAGAAATTATGAGAAAAATGAAAAAAGCAGATCAAAAAAAAAACAGGCTAAAAAAGACATTGATAACTTAGCCGCAGCATTTATCTTAGAAGGCGCGATAAATTATATAATGAAAAGCAAGTATTGATGTCTAGTGATATTAAAATACCCGAAATAAGTCAAAAACATTTATTAGGAATAAAATATCTTTCTGTTGAAGATGTAAATAAAGTTTTGGAGCTTGGAAATTTTTTTAAACTAAAAAATAAAGAAAAAAATAAAAATTATCCTATCCTTACCGGAAGAACAGTAATTAATCTTTTTTTTGAACCTTCTACAAGGACATTAATATCCTTTGAAATTGCTGCTAAACGATTGGGAGCTGACGTAGTTAATATGAATATTCAAGGCTCCTCTCTTAGAAAAGGTGAGACGTTATTTGATACAGCTCAAACTATTGGAGCAATGAATCCTGATCTCGTGATAATTAGACACAATGAGGATAATTCTGCAGAGAAAATTTCAAATCTTTTGAATTGTCCTGTAATCAATGCTGGAGAGGGTGTAAATGAACACCCTACTCAGGCACTGCTTGATGCATTTACGATCCTAAGTCACAAAAAAACTCTTAAAGATCTTACTGTCTCAATCTGCGGGGACCTAGAACATAGTCGTGTTGCAAGATCAAATTACTATTTGTTAACTAAAATGGGCTCTAGCGTCAGATTTGTTTATCCAAAATATTTTGAACCTAGTGATTTAAATAAATATAAAGTTGAGACGTTTAATGATTTAAATAAAGGAATAAAAGACTCTGATATAGTAATGATGCTCAGAATTCAAAATGAGAGAATTTTAGATACCGAATTGCCAAGCACAAAAGATTACTTTTTAAAATATGGTCTTACATCAGAAAGATTGAAAAACGCTAAAGAAGATGTTCTCGTAATGCATCCAGGCCCTATTAATAGAGATGTAGAAATAGAGAGTTCATTAGCTGATGACGTAAATAAATCAGTTATTAATGAACAAGTAGAAAATGGTGTTGCCATCAGAATGGCCTGCTTAGCAATTTTACTTAAATAAATGATTTCAGAAGTTTTCTTAATAATTTTATTTTCTTATATTTTAGGCTCTATACCTTCAGGCGTAATACTGGCTAAATTTTTTACGCTTGATGATATTAGAAAAATTGGATCAGGAAATACTGGCACAACAAATGTCCTTAGAACTGGTAATTATAGTGCAGCTGCATTAACTCTTATTCTGGATTTTAGTAAAGCTTGCTTAGCTATATATTTAACTCAAATTTTTAATGAGCAATTAATTATCTTATCAAGCTTGTTTATTCTTATTGGACATATATTTCCAATTTGGCTTAGATTTAAAGGAGGCAAAGGTTTCGCATCTTATTTGGGCATAGTCTTTATGATAAATTTTTACTTATTTAGTTTTATTGCATTAATATGGATTTTTATTTTCTTAGTAATAAGAATTTCATCTCTTTCAGCATTGATAAGTAGCTTTAGCTCTATTCTTCTCACTTACTTTTTGTTTAATTCAGATGAATTATTAATTTTTATACTTACATTAATAATCTTCATTTCCCACTACGAAAATATTAAAAGACTCGTAAACGGTACAGAAAAAAAAATTAAATAACCCCAGTATTCTGGGTTTATTTATATTATTTTCTTCATAGATTTGACAAAATGCAAAAATAAATATTTAAATCCGCAAAAAATTAGTGATTTAAAAAAATGAATTTAGTTATTGTTGAAAGTCCTGCAAAAGCCAAAACAATTAATAAATACCTTGGTAATGAATTTAATGTCCTTGCAAGCTTTGGTCATGTTCGAGATTTGCCTTCAAAAAATGGGTCAGTTGATCCAGAAAACGATTTTTCATTCGAATGGGAAGTTTCAAATACATCAAAAAAACATATTAAAGAGATATACGAAGCAGCAGAGTCTTCTTCTCATATATTTCTTGCCACTGACCCAGACCGAGAAGGTGAAGCCATCGCCTGGCACATAATTGAATTATTAAATAAAAAAAAGCTTATAAAAGACAAATCTGTAAAAAGGGTAGTGTTTAGTGAGATCACCAAATCAGCGGTAAAAAACGGTATTGATAATCCAAGGGAACTTGACCGCTCATTGGTTGATGCTTATTTAGCAAGAAGAGCCCTGGATTACTTATTCGGTTTTAATTTATCTCCTGTTTTATGGAGAAAGCTTCCTGGAGCTAAATCTGCAGGAAGAGTACAATCAGTTGCGCTCAGACTAATTTGTGAAAGGGAAGTTGAAATTGAGTCTTTTGACCCTCAAGAATACTGGAAAATAAAAGCTAATATAGATGTCTTGGAAAATACTATTGAGTCAAACCTCACTCATTTTAATAATGAGAAAATAGATAAATTCACTTTTAAAAATGAGAGTGAAGCTAAAAAAGTTACTGAGTCTTTCAAAGGAAAAAATTTTAAATTTACAGACATTACGAAAAAACCTGCTTCTAGAAACCCAGACGCTCCATTTAGTACATCTACTCTTCAGCAAACTGCCTCAAGTATTTTTGGATTTGGAGCCTCAAGAACAATGCAGATTGCTCAGCGTCTTTTTCAAGGTGTCGAAATAAACGGTGAAACAACTGGGTTGATAACTTACATGAGAACAGATAGCACTGACTTATCCAAAGAGGCCATAGATTCATATAGAAAATTTATAAAAGATAACTTTGATCCAGCGTACCTTCCAAAAGAAATTAGGAGTTTTAAAAGTAAAAAAGCAAAAAATGCACAAGAAGCTCATGAAGGGATTAGGCCAACTGACGTGTTAAGAAAACCAGAAGAAATGAAGAAGTATTTAGATGCAGATGGCTTTAAACTTTATGACCTAATATGGAAAAGATCATTGGCTAGTCAAATGAATTCAGCCGCATTTGAAAGGACTGCAATATCGATTTCAAGTGAAGATGAATCATTGAAACTTAGAGCGAATGGCTCAATCCAGACATTTGATGGCTTCTTAAACATATATAGTGAATTTAACAAAAAATCAGATGACACTGATTTAGACGAGAATGAGGACGATAAGGACCTTCCAAACATTAAGCTGGAAGACAAAATTGAAAATGTTGATCCTTTAAGTACTCAACACTTTACTCTGCCTCCTCCTAGATATTCAGAGGCAACATTGGTTAAAAAACTTGAGGAACTTGGAATTGGAAGGCCGTCAACCTATGCAAGTATAATATCAGTTTTAAAAATGAGAAATTATGTTGAAGTAGAGAAAAATCGTTTCATTCCTGAAGACAGAGCTATTCTCATCACAGGTTTTCTTAAGGGCTTTTTCTCAAAATACGTTGACTATGAATTCACAGCTGAAATGGAAGAATCACTTGATGAAATAACGTCTGGTCAAATAGATTGGAAAGAATTTCTAGAAAAGTTTTGGAAGAATTTCTCGTCAAATATAGGAGAGGTAACTGATTTAAGAATTACAAATGTTCTGGATCATCTAAATGATAGCCTTAAAAATCATATTTTTGTTGAACCAGAGGGAAAAAATATTACACGCTGTTGCCCATCTTGTGAAGGTGAACTGAGCTTAAAAGTTAGTAGATTTGGTGCATTCGTTGGCTGTTCAAATTATCCTGAATGTAAGTTTACAAGACCTATTTCTCCAAGAAAAATAAAAGAAGTGGTTGAAGATACAATTCTTGGAGTAGACACGGAAACAAATAAAGAAATTAAGCTTTTAAGTGGCAGATTCGGACCCTACATACAGCTTGGTGACAATGATCAAAAAGAAAAACCAAAAAGAGCAAGTATTCCTAAAGGAATACCGGCTTCAGAAATTGATCTTGATAAAGCCAATTATTTGTTAAGCCTTCCTCGAGAAATTGGCACCCATCCTGAAAATGGTGAAATGATAAGCGTAAATTATGGCCGCTATGGTGGATACATTACTTGCAGTGACAAAAATGCAAGCCTTGAGGATAATTCAGAAATATTTGAAATTGGAATTAATAGAGCTGTCTCACTTTTAGCAAACGCTAAGCCAGGAAGGCTAAAAAGTTCATCTGAAATCAAAACTCTTGGTGAACATCCTGAGGATAAAAAGCCAATAAAAGTTATGAAAGGTAAGTTTGGTCCCTATATAAAATATAAGACAGTAAATGCCACAATTCCTGACAACATTGATCCAGAAGAAATAGAAATTGAAGTTGCCATTGATCTAATTGAGAAAAAGATGGAAAAAATGGGGAAAAAAAAGAAGATACCGAAGAAAAAATCTTCAAAAAAATAAAAATATCTGTATCTTACATTAACTTTATAAAAAATATTTAAAGAAGTTTCTGAAAGGTACCCTATGGCTCTCGCTCTAAATGATGTAATCGAAAAAAAATCATCGATTGATTTTAAAACACAAGCATTCATCAATGGCAATTATACTAATTCTGTTACAGGTAAAACCTTTGAAAGCATAAGTCCAGTTGATGGCTCATTAATTGCAAATGTGTCTGAGTGTGATGTTGAAGATATCAATAATGCTGTAAAGGCAGCAAGAGCAGTTTTTGAAAAAGGCTCATGGTCAAGAATGGCTCCCTCTAAAAGAAAAAAAATACTTTTTAATTTCGCTGACCTAATGAAAAAAAATATTTTAGAACTTGGACTGTTAGAAACTTTAAATATGGGTAAACCAATAACAAGAGCGACTGGAGATATAGCAGCATGTATAAATTGTACTAAGTGGTATGCTGAGGCTATTGATAAATTGTACGATGATGTTGCTCCTACAAGCGATAATATTATAGCAACCATTACTAAAGAACCGCTGGGAGTTGTTGGCGCGGTTACTCCATGGAATTTCCCATTACTAATGGCCTGCTGGAAATTTGCTCCAGCACTTGCAACTGGAAATAGTTTTATTCTAAAGCCAGCTGAACAATCACCACTATCAGCATTAAGGGTTGCTGAATTAGCAATGGAAGCTGGAATACCAGAAGGAGTATTTAATGTCATTCCAGGCTTTGGCCCTACTGCTGGAAAAGCTCTTGGTACGCATATGGATGTTGACAAATTAGGATTTACTGGCTCTACAGAAGTTGGCAGATATTTTTTATCTTATGCGGGTGAATCAAACATGAAAAGGGTTTCACTTGAATGTGGAGGAAAATCTCCAAATATTATTTTTGCTGACGCGCCTGATCTAGATCATGCTGCTAAAATGGCTGCTGACGGAATGTTTGGAAATAGTGGTCAAGTATGTGATGCGCCATCAAGACTGCTTGTAGAGAATTCTATTAAAGATGAATTTTTAGAAAAGGTTGTAAAGTATTCGGAGCCATGGACACCCGGCGATCCCTTTGATCCAGGTACGCTGATGGGCTCTATTGTTGATCATGCTCAAACTAAAAGAATTATGGATTACATTGACACCGGCATAAATGAAGGGGCAAATGTTATTACTGGAGGTGAACAAGTTTTACAGGAAACAGGTGGTTGTTATGTTAACCCTACAGTTTTTAAAGATGTTAAGAATTCAATGAAAGTTGCTAAGGAAGAAATATTTGGTCCAGTTTTGTGTACTATAGACTTTGAAAATGAAGATGAAGCTTTAGAAATTGCTAATGATACAAACTACGGACTAAATGCAATGATTTGGTCCAATGATCTTAATAAAGTTCATAAGCTTGCAAAGAGAATTAAGAGTGGCAAAGTATTGATAAATAGTGTTAGTGATGGAGATATGTCATTACCTCACGGGGGTTATAAACAATCAGGATTTGGAAGAGATAAATCACTTGAAGCGTTAGGCCAATATACTCAAACTAAGCTTACACTGATAGAAATTAAATAGTTAGCAATGAAAGCTAAACTATCCGAAGGTCTAATAGACCAGATCCGTAAAACTGTAATTGTTCAAGATAAGCATTTGCTAATCTCTGATGCAGATGAAGTTCTTTTAAACTTTTTACCTTGTTTTGAGAATTATTTGCAAAATAATTCAATGTGGTACGATTTAAAATCATATGCACTCTTTGGTAATATAAAAAATAAGGTTTCGAATGAGTCAATCTCTAACGAAGATGTTTTGTTTCACCTAGAAAACTTTTTTAAAAATAGATCAAGACATATTGATTTTGTCAAAGACTCAATTAATTCGTTAAATAATCTCGTCAATAGATTAAATTTTCAAATAATTATTTTAACAAATATACCATTCAAGTATTTAGAGGATAGAAAGGCATGTTTTAGAGATAATGGTCTTGAGTTGCCGATTATTGCAGGTAATGGCCCTAAAGGACTTGTTATAAAAGAGTTGGTGAAAAGCTATAACGGCAAGATCTTTTTTATTGATGACCTAGCTCCTCATATTATTTCTTCAAAACTTGAAGTGAAACGTGCAAAAACTATTCATTATATTTCAGATGAGAGACTCTCCAAACTTGCAAAAACACCGAAAGAAGCAGATTTTCGTGCAAACAGCTGGAAAGAAATATATAATTTTATTGAAGATGAAATTAAAAGATAAGATTTTAGAAATAGATAAAAATTATGAAGACTTTGAGGTTGCAACTCTTGGTAATTATATTCCAGCGAAAAAAATAGGCAACTTAATCTATATTTCTGGACAGTTGCCTCTCATCAAAAATCAACTCATAACAGGTAAAGTACCTACAGAAAATTCAATTGAGACAGCAAAAAAAGCAGCAAAAATATGTATGCTAAATACTCTATCTATTTTAGATCAAATATACTCATCGTATTCCCTAGAAAGTTTTAGTTGTGTCCATATTGCAGGTTATGTCAATTCAGAAAGTAGTTTTGAAGATCATCCAACGATAATCAATGG